>MGCF01000011.1:0-6466 GCA_001788495.1 Candidatus Rokubacteria bacterium RIFCSPLOWO2_02_FULL_73_56 | reverse complement strand
CCCGGGCGGCGCGCCGCGCCCGGTCGCGCTCCGGCGACGACGGCGCGGCCAGGCGCGCGGCGTCCTCGGGCGCGTGCCGGTGCTCGGCCGCTGGAGCGCGCTCGGTGAGGAGGAGCCGCTCGCGCCCGAGCAGCGCGACGAGGCGCAGGCGCACCTGCTGCTCGCGCGCGGGGGCGTGCTCGCGCGCGAGCTGGCGCAGGGCGACTGGGGGCGGCTGCGCCACGCGCTGCTCCGGATGGAGTACGGGGGCGAGGTCGTCCGCGGCTACTTCGTCGAGGGCCTGTCCGGCGAGCAGTACGCGCTCGCCGAGGCCCTGGCCGACCTCGGCGCGCCGCCCGCGCGCCGCGCCGAGCCCCACGTGCTCGTGAACGTGGCGGACCCGGCGAACCTCTGGGGCCGCGTCTTCCCGCTCACGGGCGCCGACGGCGCGCGCGTCGCGGCGCCGCGCATCCCGACGAGCTGGCTGGTCTGCCGCGCGGGCCGTCCGGTCCTGCTCGCCGAGGGCCAGGGCCGCGACCTGACGCCGCTCGCCGGCTGGGAGCCCGCCGACCTGCCGGGCGTGGTCGCGGCGCTCCAGGAGGTCATGGACCGCCCGCTGCTCCTGCGCCCGGTGCGCCGGCTCGAGATCCTCCGCTGGGCCGGCAGGCCCGTGCGCGAGACGCCCGCCCTCGCCGCGCTCGCCGGCGCCGGCTTCTCCGCCGACGGCCCGCGCCTCACCTGGGACGGCTACCCCGGCCCGCGCTCGGCGTAGATATGGATATCGTGACGACATCCGACGCCGATCCGAAGCGCTTCCTCGACCGTCATCGCGTCGCCGCCGCCCGCCGCCGCGAGGGAGACGCTCTGCCGCGTGTGGGCCCGGCGCCCGGTGCCGGCGCCGGCCCTGTAAGCCGGGTTCTGTCCCGTCGTCGAGTTTTCTCCGGTTCGGCAGTGGGTTGCGATACAGGTGAGTCGAGCGTGTCAAGGGGGCCTGTAATCCGAAGGGTTTGGAGGGACGCGCGCTGGAGGTGAACATGCGTGGGTACGAATCCCGAACGGGATTCGCATGCTGGTGGGCCACGACCTCCCTTTCGCTCTCCGCGGTGTGGTGCTCCGCCACTAGCCGATGACGCCCGAACGGGGAACCCACGGTTTAGGTTGGCGATTTCGTTGAGCGGACTGGTCCGGAAGGCGGCTTGAGCTTGCCTCCACGCCCTCAACCTTGAAAGGGCCCGTGACCGAAGTAGAATGACCCTTGGGAGAGGCACGAACGCAATGAGCTTTGAACCCGACATGATCGTGTACAGCGGGCGGAAGCCCGTCGTCGTGATCGAGGCCAAAGGCAACCCTGTCCCTGAGCGCTTCAAGGACTCGATCGTTCAGCAACTCAGGGCCTACTCGACGGACTGCAATAGCATGTGGTTCCTTCTTGCCGACCCTGTGAAAACAGCTATCTACCGAACGAGCGACGCTGAGCAGCAGCCTGTTGCCTCGCTGGCGACGGAATACATCATCGCTGAGGCGATCCGGCCGAAGCCCGAGGTTGTAGGGGAGCAAACGCTGCTCTTCGCTCTTGACAAGGTGTTGCACGATCGCCGATCGCTCGGACGACTCGCTGATGCGAACCCCCGCCTCAAGTCGTTTGTGACCGACGTCTCCTCCGCGTCAGCCATCGAAACTGCTGACGATATTGGGCGGAAGTCCCGGTCCACGTAGCTCGTGGTCGCCGCCGAGCCTGTGGTCGTCGAGACCAACTGGATTCTTTCCGTAGCTCTCGAACAGCACGAGCCAGACGTCGACCTGTTGCGGCGTGCCGAAGAGCAACGCGTCCGACTGCTTCTGCCGGCTATCTGTGTCGGCGAGGCGCTTAGCGCGGTACAACGGCATCAACGTGAATGGCGCACATTGAGGACCACCCTCAGCAAAGCAGCACGTGAGCTCTCTCGGTCGAGCATTACTAGACCCATCGCACTCGCAGCACTGCAGCGAGCAGAGGCCACCGTTGCACAGGCGGTTGACGCTGCTCTCGCGAACTTCTGGCCGGTTCTCGAACGCGTGCTGCGGACCACAGAGCCTGTACCACTGACTCCTGAAGTGGTGGCGCTAACGGCAGAGATCCATAACACGACATCGTTATTGCCCCCCGATGCTGCGGTTCTTGGCACAGCCGTCAACTTGTGCCGCACAGGCAGATGTAGTCGTCTACTGTCTGCTGACGAGAACTTCACGGAGCCTCCGGTGGCTCGATGGCTCGAGCAGGAAGGTTTGAATTTGATCCGGAACGCCGCAGAAATAACGGGTCCGATGCGAACGGGCCCCTAGTCTAGAGCTGCTTTGCGGCGGGCATCATTGTCAGGGGTTGCCGGCTCACGTCTGTATTAGACGACTTGACGCGCGACGTTCACCACACAAGACCCCGACCACGCTCCGGGTTCTTCTCTCGAAGAGTGAGCTTCCAGAGGCACCCTTCATCGCGGGAAATGGTACTTCGGTCATCCTCGGTGCCCACCAAGTCCCTGACACATCGGCACTATGGCGCATCCGCGATAGATTTTCCCCGCACGAACTCGGATCACTCGTCATCGACGGTTGGCGCCCATAGCGAAGCGCATAACATCACAGCTTGGCCTCGATACCCGCCTCTCGCCTTCGATCTCGGGGGCGCAGGCGCTATGGTAAGGTCACCGCATGCCCGCGGCACGCCAGACACGACGGCGATGGATTCAACGGGTGGATGGGACACTTGTCGAGGTGCATCCTGATGCCCCAAGCCGACGCCGAACTCAAGATGACTCGCCCAGACTACGCTCACTTTCTGAGATCAAGAAGCGCGTCACGAGCGACATTACGAAGCTCAATTCCCGCCTGCTTCGGGTCAGTCGAAAGTTGGAGCGTGTCGCCAAGAAGCATCGTGTCATTCGTAGCGCGCCTGGCCGCGTCGTCATTTCACTGTTCCGCAAGGCTGTGAACACGTTCGAGGGCATCGAGCTACTTAAGAGGCGACGCCTCATCGAGGAGTCCTGGGTGCTCCTTCGGGTTCTTCTGGAGGCCCATGTCAACCTCGTGTACTTCTGGATGCACGATCCGAAAGACATGGTGCGTCGTTACCTCGACGCCTCCATGCTCGACAAGCTGAAGCATCTGCGTGAAGTCACTTTCTACGAAGGGACAGCACTCGCCGAGACGATCAAGCGCGAACATTGGCAGAAGGCAGAGCGAGAAATCAAGGACCGGTATGCTGGTCCGGACTTCGCGTCGTTGCGAAAGCATGGATTCACTGGGCTGTCATTCGAGCAGCGGGCCAAGGCCGTCCATATGGAACAGATGTACAAGTACTGCTACAGAATTGCATCACGAAGCGTGCATACGTTCGATCCGGCCGAGACGCCAGTGTTCGGCGTGGCGTACAAGGGCCGACGAGACGCGAAATACGATTTGCTGCGGGCCCGCCGAGAGCAGCTCGAAGCGAACCAAAACATGCTTCTTGGTCGTCTGGCCTATTATCTCAGCGAGTTCGTTCGCGACATGGTGATCTCCACCGAATTGATGCTCATCGGCGTCGGCTACGAGAAGTTCTGTGACACCGCCAAGACCCTTGAGCGCAAACCGTGCGAGCAAGCCGGTACCGAGAATGGCGAGGAGCCTGAGGACAATGGCTTCTACATCTGGCGAATGTAGTCGACAAAATCCGTCCTTGAGAAGCGGGGCAGCAGGGCTGCCGATTTCACCACAGAGGCGCATCGAGTTGCCATGGATCGTGCAGTGCCTCCCCAAGGTGACTCACCGAACCCTCTGAGTTGCCTAAGATCCGGCGAAGATCGAGACAGAGATCAGATTTCGACATGCCCCGTAATCGCCATTATGGGACGCCGGCGGCAATCGACAAAGGCGCAGCCCCTACCGCCGGCCCGCTCCGGCGGCTGGTTGGGCTCCTGGGTGCGAAGGCGGCTGCAGCGGTTCGTTAGCTCCCCGCGAAGGCCCCGCTTGTGAGAGCATCGCATTCACGCGAGCTTCTGTGACCGTATGAACTCGGCGAGGGTGAGCGCGGCTGCATGGTGGAATCTCGCCCCGACATGGATCACGAGTGCATGATCTTCAGCCTTGCAGAGCTTGGCGAATGCCTTTCCGATCGACCAACCACGACCAAGCTCTGGATGGGGACTATTTGCCGCTACGAGATAATCATCGAAGCGGCTGGCAAGATGGGCATCGACAGCGTCTGTGTTCTCGCGAAGGCGCTCGTAGAATGCGCCCAGGACGGCTTTTCGCGTGGGGACGTCATTCAGCGTCATCTGCGTCATGAAGTCTATGAGAAACACTTGCAGGTAGGATAGTTCCTTCTGGAGGACATCCTTGTCGATCGTCAACTGGCGCGCGAGCTCGGCTGCTTCATCGCCTTGGGGGGTGCCGACGACGAAGGCGTCAAAGAGGTCCCCGCCAAGTTGTTGCGGGGTGATTCGCGGCTTGCGCTTGAAGAACATTCAGACCTCCCGTCTCACTGCCAGCAATGGCTGCCTCTCGAAGAGGCTATCTCCATCTCACCACGCGGGTTAGCCTCGGGTGAGGTCAGTGCCCCAGAATGCGCGCCGCCGTCGGTGCGCTGCAAGCCCTCCGAGGCCTGCAGTTCACGATGGCGATCACCACGGCGGTCGCCGAGAGCTCGGTGACCTGACGCGCTTTCGCCAGCTCATCAAGTATCTGGGCCTGACCTCGAGTGAGTCACCCAGCCCCCCGCCTCCGAGCGTCCGCTGCAACCGATCGTTAGACTTCAACGAGGCACAGCCTTCACGGTCTTGGCAACATGCGTTAACCGATTCAACGACAGGGCCGCGTGCTTCATCAGGCGGTTGGCTATGGGACCTATGATGGAACCCACGAACCACGAGGCTATTCTCGTATTCGGGTGAGCGTCGAATTTCAGTTGGCCAGTGGGTTGCGGGACGGCGACGTAGAGCATGTACCCGCCGACCGCCGGGTGGCATATCTCGCAGAGTAGAGCGTACACGGTACGAATGGCGCCCGGCGGTGGTTCCTCGGCCGCGACCGCGTCGTCAAGGGCGTTGACGAAATCGAGCACGTTCTTTACCTGAACTGGTGAGGTCGGCCGTGCGTTTTCGTCGGCGTACTCGGCGACGAGCGCCTGCATGTCAGCACCCCCGAGCAACCATCGAACCCAGTCGAATCGTCCGCCTCGCGTCGCCTTCTTCAAGATCTCGTTGACCCGGTTCATCTGTTCTTGCTTCGAAATTGCGGCGCTGAAAAGAGAGGTGATCCTGCTCTCGTAGTAGACGATTGCGCCTGACAGCTCGAGGCAGGCACGTGTGCTTAGCGCGGCATCAAGGAGCCGACTTCGGTTGATGTGATCTATCAGACTGACCAACAGGTCCGCGAGCCGCCGCGCCAGCGACGCCTGAACGTAGGCGATCCGGAGTTGGATAGCCTCTTCCGGCGTTCCGCCCATGGCGGCAACGGTTTCGTCGTCTGCCATCGTGAGGCCGACTGAGTAGGTGGTCCAAAACTTGCGTACCCCTTCTCCAAGCGCACGCAACGAAGGAACTGCCCGGGGGTGTTCCTGGCCGATAACTTCAAACACCGCGGCGTGGAGCCCTGGCGGGTCCGTTTTGTTCACGGGTCACCTGCTCGGTGATGATCCCAGGGGGCGCCGCCGTTTCACTCGCGGACCCCAAAGTTTGTCGAGTTGTTCAACGGCTCCAGTGGCAAATCGACGCGCTCGACAGCATATCCCCTCTTGGTGAGACAGTCCGTAAAGGCGTCTGCTTGTCGCGCATGCTCCACGGCGTCGCGCAGCAGGGGCGCGATGAGGATCGGCCCGTATACCCACCACCCCCTCGGCCGCGCGGCGGCGCGGCAGGCCGACACGTCGGCGCCGCCAGGCGGCGGGGCGACGCGGAACTGAAAATCGCCGAACTCGCGGTTGCCGAGCGGCACCAGGGCAGACGGTGTATCGGCGGGAATCGCGGGGGCACATGCAGTCAGGAGGAGGAGTGTTATTACCCCGAAGTGCCGCATCCCAATGCGTCCTCCGAACTTCAGCTTCGTCATGGCGGCACCTCCCGCTCCCAATGCTAGATCCATCCTCAGCCACTGGGGAGCAGCATCCCGCAGCGCGAACACCTCCTTCACAGACCCGAACGCTTCTGTTGTCGGCAAGGCCCTCTCGATCTTAGTGCGCGGCCCCCCGCTAGACCCCGCAGTGGAGCCCAGCTACGTTTAGGTCGTCCTCACGATCCTAGCAAATCGACCACCAAGGGCCTGTGAAGTGCGACTTCTCGCCGCCGCCCCCTCTGTTTCACGGTGAAACAGTTCGAGCATCCTGCCGAGTCTGGGTGCTGCTGAGACGCGGCGGAAGCCACAGCGACCGCGGAGTCGACGCTCGCGACCCCCGATCGGGGCTGTTCGATTGGCCCACGGGAGCCGAGCGACTCCGCGCGTCGAGTCCTCCGCACCAGCCTCCTCCCGGTACCAT
>MGCF01000010.1:35353-50458 GCA_001788495.1 Candidatus Rokubacteria bacterium RIFCSPLOWO2_02_FULL_73_56 | reverse complement strand
TCGCGCACGCGATCATCCGTCATCGCCTCATGGATCTGCGGTTGGTGGTGCACCGCAGCCTCACGCTGACCATCGCTATCCTCGTCTCCCTCCTGCCGGTCGCGCTGCTCCTCGCGGCACTGTGGCCGCGGCTCTCGGCGCAGCTGGACGCCGATGATCTCGCCGCGCTGCTTGCGGCGGTCGTCGGCGTGAGCCTGCTGATTCCCGTGACGCGCGATGCGGCGGGGCGCCTTCTCGATCGGTACGTCTACCGCACGCACGTGAACTACCAGCGCACCGTGCGCCAGGCGAGCGCGGAGCTCACCCGGGTGCTCGACCTGAAGATTCTCCTCCCGTTCCTCTGCCGGACGCTCGCGGGCGCCACGAGCTCCGAGGGTGCCGCCGTGTATCTTCGGCACGACGACGAGCTGCGGCGGGCCATCGGCGGGCAGCGGCACGAGCGCGGGCTCTTCGAGACACCCGACACCTCACCGAAGGTGCTTCTCCAGGCACTCGTCGCGACGAAGGACCTGATCCTCTCCGACGAGATCCCACGCGAGCGGCCGACGCCGGAGCGCGAGCTGCTCTACGCCGAGCTGACGCGGCTCGACTGGGCCCTCGTGCTTCCGCTCCTCTCCGAGGACAGCGTCATCGGCGCCATCGTGGTCGGCCCGAAGCTCTCAGGCGACCCGTTCTATCCGCAGGATCTCGACCTGCTGATGACACTCGCGAACCAGGCGGGTATCGCGGTCAGGAACGGACAGCTCTACGCCCAGGTCGTCCTCGCCAACGAGCACCTCAACAACATCGTGTCCACGATCGAGAGCGGCGTCGTCGCGGTCGACGCCCTCGGGCGGGTCACGCTCTTCAATCGCGCCGCCGGAGCACTCACCGGCCTGTCGTTCGAGGCGCTCCGGTACCACCCGCTGAGTGCCCTGCCCGCCTGTCTCGGCGATCCGCTGCGGCAGAGCCTCACCGACGACCGGCGGTACACGCAGCCCGAGGTCGAGCTCGCCGGCAGTGGCGTGACGCGGCCGATCATGTGCACGACATCCCCGCTCCACGATCAGGACGGCGCGGTGCTCGGCGCGGTGGCGGTCTTCAGCGATCTCACGCCCCTGAAAGAGCTCGAGATCGAACGGCGGCGCGCGGAACGCCTGACCTACTTCGAGGTGCTGGCCGCCGGGATCGCGCACGAGATCAAGAATCCTCTGGTGGCGATCAAGACATTCGCACAGCTCGTGCCCCGCCGCCTGGCGGATGGGCAGTTCATCGACGAGTTCGGGCGCATCGCCATCCGCGAGATCGCGCGGATGGAGCGCCTGCTCGAGCGGCTGCGCACCCTCGCGCGCCCGGCGCAGCGGCCCCGGCACCCGCTCGACCTGCGCGCTCCGGTCGCGGACGCCATCGAGACGCTGCGCCCGTCGTTCACCGAGAAGAACATCGTCCTCTCGGTCGCGATCGGCGCGGCGCCCTTGCTCGTCCTCGGCGACCACGCCGAGCTCGAGCAGCTCTTCCTGAACCTGCTGATGAACGCCCACGAGGCGACGCCGCCGCAGGGCATGGTGCGAATCGAGTTGGCGGCTGGCGCCGATCGGGTTACCGTCGCAGTGGTGGACACCGGCGCCGGTATTCCGCCCGATTTCCTCGAGCGGGTCTTCGACCCCTTCTTCACGACCAAGAAGCAGGGCTCCGGTCTCGGGCTCGCGATCTGCGCGTCGATCGCCCAGGCGCACGGCGCCCGGCTCAAGGCGATCAACCGCCCCGCGGGCGGCGCCGTGTTCACGCTGGAGTTCCCCCTCGTGCCCGCCCCCGCGCCGGTGCCGGTGTGAACGCCGTCCTGCTGGTCACCCCCGACGACGCGCTCCGGACCCGCATCCTCGCCGGCCTCGACGATTACTCGGTCTTCGTCGCGCAGGGTGACGCGGACGCCTTCAAGACGCTCCGCCTGATCGACATCGACCTGGTCATCCGGGACACCGTGGCCCTGCCGCGCACCCTCGGCGCCTTCGCCGCGCGGGTCCAGGAGATCACGTCCGGTGCCGTGGTCATCGCCATCGGCCCCCTGGAGGACGATGAGGACCCCGCCGACTTCCGGCTCGCCGCCGGCTTCCAGCGGCGCGAGCTCGACGGCGTGCTGCGGCACGCGGGCGACAAGCTCCGGCTGGTGCGCGAGCTCGCCACGCTTCGCGCCGGTCCGACCGCCGAGCCGCAGGCGGCGCCGGCCGGCGCCGACGAGGGGTGGGACAGCGCCGCGCTCGGCCGCGTCCTCAAGGAGTTCACGCGCGCGTTCGCGGCCGGCTTCGACCTGCCACGAGCGCTCGAGATGTTCCTCGACGCGATCGGCGAGCTGGTGCGGCCCACCCGGATCGCGCTGCTGCTGCCCGATCCCGACGAGCGCGAGTACCGGGTGGCGACGCACCGCGGGCTCGCGCCGCAGATCGTGGAATCGGTGCGCCTGTCGGCGAGCGCCGGGCTCGCCCGCTGGCTCGCCGCGCAGGCGCGGCCCGCGCGGATCCACGACCTCACCGACCAGGAGATCGTCCGGGAGCTGAAGCTCCTGCAGGGCGTCCTGGCGGTGCCCCTGCTGGCGTACGGTGAGCTGGTCGCGATCCTCGTCGTGGGCCAGCCGGTCTTCGGCTCGACCTACGGTCGACGCGACACCGAAACCCTCTTCGACCTCGCCGCCCACCTCGCCACGGCGATCCGCGACATCACGCTCCACCACCAGCTCACGCGCGAGAAGGAGTTCACCGAGCGGATTCTCGACCACATGTCGAGCGGCGTGATCACGATCGGCCGCGACCAGCGGGTCGGCACCCTGAACCGCCGGGCCGAGGAGATCCTGGGCCTCGCCGCGCGCGACGTGATCGGGCAGGATCTCCGCGTCCTGCCCTCCCCCCTGGGCGACATGCTCTACGACTCGCTGCGCTCCGGGCGCACGATGACCCGCACGGAGCTGCAGCTGGCCCTGCGCGGGCTCTGGCTCGAGATCTCGACGTACCCGGTGCGCGGCGACGAGCCGCTCCCGCTCGGCGCCGTGCTCGTGTTGGAGGACCTCACCGCGCAGAAGGAGCTGCTCGCGCAGAAGCGGCAGGCGGAGCAGACGCAGCTCCTCACGCGCGTCGTCGCGCGGATCGCCGACGAGATCAAGAACCCGCTCGTCTCGATCAACACGTTCATCGAGCTGATCGGCGAGCGCTACGACGACCCCGACTTCCGCAAGCACTTCTCCTCCGTGGTCCGCCGCGACGTCCGGCGGCTCGTGGACGTCTTCGAGAAACTTGCGGGTCTCGTCACCGAGGGTGAGCTAAACTTCACCACCGTGGACGTCCACACGATCGTCGAGGACGTCGTGACGGCGATCGAGCTGTCCGACGAGGGGCTCGGCAAGCCCCTGCAGGTCGAGGTCGCGCGCGAGCCGGCGCCGCAGCCCGTCAGGGGAGACGTCACGCAGCTCCGCCGGGCGATCTCGTACCTCATCTGGTACCTCACGCACAACTCGCCGCCGGAGCAGGCGCGCATCTCGATCTCCGTCGCGCGCCACGCCGAGAGCGACGGCAGCGAGAGCGTGTGGGTCCTGATCGGCTCGCGCACGGCGAGCGTCACGCCGGACAAGCTGCAGCGCGTCTTCGACCCGGTGGAGATGGTCCAGGAGAGCCTGATCGACGTGGGCCCCGCGGTGAGCCAGCGCCTCGTGGAGGCCGTCGGCGGGCACCTCCGCCTCCGTCACGGCCGCAACGAGCTCGCCTTCCTCCTCTCCCTGCCGCCGGCCGCCGTATGAGCACCGTCGCGCCGCCGGTCACGCATCCGCGCATCCTCGTGGTCGACGACGAGCTCGGTCCGCGCGAGTCGCTCCGGATGCTGCTCAAGCCGGTCTACCAGATCCAGACCGCGGAGAACGGGCGCGCGGCGCTGGAGCTGCTGCCGCGCTTCCGGCCCGACGTCGTCATCATGGACATCAAGATGCCCGAGATGGACGGACTCGAGCTGCTCCGCCAGGTCAAGCGCGTCGAGCCGTCCATCGAGGTGGTCATGATCACGGCCTACGCCTCCCTCGAGACGGTGAAGCTCGCGCTCACCCACGGGGCGTTCGAGTACCTGATCAAGCCGTTCTCGCGGCAGGACATGGAGGACGTCGTCCGCCGGGCCGTCCTGCGCCGCCAGACGGACCTCGGCGCGCGCAGCCAGGTCGCCAGGCTCGTCGAGGAGATGCGGCAGCTCTCCACGAAGACCCGCGATCTCGAGGAAGCCGCGCGTCGCGAGGCGGCCGAGCAGTCGCTCCGGGTCACCCAGCTCTCGCTCCTGCGCGAGATCTCCCGCACGATCATCGGCCAGCTCGACACGCGGACGCTGACGGCGGCGGTCACGGAGCAGCTCCGCACGGCGCTCGGATACGATCGCGTGGAGATCACGCCCGAGGCGCCCCAGCGACCGGGCGACGTGGGCGACACGCTGATGGCGTGCGCGATCCGCGACGCCCAGGGCCCGCTCGGCTACCTCGTGGTGGACAACCGCGCGAGCGGGCGGGGGATCGACCCACGCGAGCGCGAGCTGCTCGAGATGCTCTCCGAGTACCTCGCGATCGCGCTCCGGAACTCGCGCCTCTACGGCGAGATCGCCGACACGAAGCGCTCGCTCGAGCACCTCATCGCCTCGGCCGGCGACGCGATCATCTCGGTCACCGCGGCCGACCGCGTGGACGGCTGGAACCCGGCGGCCGAGCGCATCTTCGGCCTCGCGAAGGACGAGGCGCTCGGGCGCCCGGTGATCGACTTCCTGCCCGCGGCCGAGTACGCCGGCGCCAGGGCCTGGCTCACCGAGGGCCAGTCCCTGCACCAGTTCGAGACGGCACCCCGGGGCGCGCACCCGCGCCCGGCGGCGCTCGCGGTCACGCTCTCCGCGCTGCGCGGCCGCGGCGGCAGCCTGGACGGCCTGATCGCGATCGTGCGCGACATCACGGCCCAGCGGGAGCTCGAGAGCCAGCTCCACCAGTCCGAGAAGCTCACCGCGCTCGGCCAGCTCGCGGGCGGCATCGCGCACGACTTCAACAACCTGCTCCAGGCGATCCTCGGCTACGCGCAGCTCATGAAGCAGAACCCGCACGACCCGGCGTTCCTCGACCGCTCGCTCCGGGTCGTCGAGTCCGCGGCGGTCGACGGCGCCGAGACGGTGCGCCGCATCCAGCAGTTCGCCCGGCTGCGTCCCGACGAGCAGTTCGTGTCGGTGGACGTCAACCAGATCGTGCAGGATGCGGTCGCGATCACCCGACCGCGCTGGGAGGAGAAGATCGCCCACGACAGCCGGCCGCTCGACCTGCGGCTCGAGCTCGGCACGGTCGAGCGGATCAACGGCCGGCCGGCGGCGCTGACCGAGCTGATGACCAACCTGGTCCTGAACGCGCTCGACGCGATGCCCGACGGCGGCACGCTGGCGATCACGACGGGCCAGGAGCCCGGACACAGCGTGAGCGTCGCGGTCGCCGACAGCGGCATCGGCATGCCGGAGTCCGTGCGGCAGCGGGTGTTCGAGCCCTTCTTCTCCACGAAGGGGGAGGCCGGCTCGGGCCTCGGGCTCGCGATGGCCTACTCGATCGTGCGGCGGCACGGCGGCGAGATCCGCGTGGAGAGCGAGGTCGGGCGCGGCACCACGTTCACGCTCACGTTCCCGGTGGCGCGCGAGCCCGGCGAGTCCCGGGCGGCCGCGGGCCGGCCGGGCGAGCACCGCGCCGCGCAGATCCTGCTCGTGGACGACGAGCCCAAGGTCCTCGCCACGCTGACCGAGCTGCTGCGGAGCGTGGGCCACGCCGTGACCGCCAGCCCGAGCGGCGCCTCGGCGCTCGAGGCCTACGCCCCCGGCCGGTTCGACGTCGTGATGACCAACCTCGGCATGGCGGGCATGAACGGCTGGGAGTTCGCCGAGCGGCTGCGCGCCGTGGACCGGCGGGTCCCGCTGCTGCTCATCACCGGCTGGGGGCTCCGCGACGAGGACCACGACCGCCTCGCCGCGCTCGGTATCCGCCGCTGCCTGTTCAAGCCCGTGCAGCCCGCCGATCTCGACGCCGCGATCCAGGAAGCCCTCGGCTAGACCGGCGCCCGGCCCGCCGTCAGGCGCGCTTCATCGGGCGGCCGCAGCAGATCTTCTGCGCCATCGCGACCTTGCCGCACTTCGGGCAGCGGAACCCTGCCATCGCACCCTCCTCAGAGCCGCTCGACGATCGTCGCGATGCCCTGGCCGAAGCCGATGCACATCGTCTGCAGTCCGTAGCGTCCGCCGGTCCGCTCGAGCTCGTGGAGGAGCGTCGTCATGAGCTTGGCGCCGGAGCAGCCGAGCGGGTGCCCGAGGGCGATCGCGCCGCCGTTGACGTTGACCCGGGCCATGTCGGGATGGAGCTCGCGCTCCCACGCGAGCACGACCGAGGCGAACGCCTCGTTGATCTCGAAGCGGTCGATGTCGTCGAGCCGGAGCCCGGCTTTCTTGAGCACCCGCTGGGTG
Source organism: Candidatus Rokubacteria bacterium RIFCSPLOWO2_02_FULL_73_56 (assembly GCA_001788495.1). Lineage (GTDB taxonomy): Bacteria > Methylomirabilota > Methylomirabilia > Rokubacteriales > CSP1-6 > GWA2-73-35. Next base: position 43,984 of record MGCF01000010.1, on the reverse strand, counting down.
GCCGGGATCGGCCCCGTGAGCATGAGCACCGGGTCCACGCCCGCGAGCGCGGTGGCGACCACCCGGGCGCGCGGCCGCAGCCCGAGCGCCTTCGCCTTCTCGGGCGACACGAACATGAGCGCGGCGGCGCCGTCGGAGATCTGCGAGGAGTTGGCCGCGGTGATCACGCCGTCGGGCTTGAACGACGGCGCCAGCGCCGCCATCTTCTCGCGGTTCACGGGCACGCGCACACCCTCGTCCGTGTCGAAGACCGACCCGTCCGGCAGCGTCAGCGGCACGATCTCCCGCGTGAAGCGCCCCTCGGCGATCGCCCGCCCGGCCTTCTCGTGGCTCTGCGCGGCGAACTCGTCGAGCTCCGCGCGCTTGAGGCCCCACTGCGCGGCGACGAGCTCGGCGGAGATGCCCTGCGGGACGATGTCGAACCGCTCCTGGAGGCGGGGCGAGAGCGGGCCCTCGCCCGGCCCCATCGCGTTCGAGCCCATCGGCACCCGAGTCATGTGCTCGACGCCGCCCGCGAGCACGCACTCGTACTGGCCCGACATGACGCCCATCGCCGCGAAGTTCGCGGCCTGCTGGCCGGAGCCGCACATGCGGTCGAGGGTCGTGCCGCAGACGTCGAGCGGGAACCCCGCGATGAGCGCCGCGTTGCGCGCGATGTTGAAGCCCTGCTCGCCGAGCTGGTCGACGCAGCCGAGGACGACGTCCTCGACCTCGGAGGGGTCGACCTTCACGCGCTCCACGAGCTCGCGCAGCACGTGGGCGGCGAGGTCGTCGGGACGGGCGCCCGCGAGCTTGCCCCCCTTGCGTCCCACGGCGCTTCGAACGGCTCCGACGATGACGGCGTCTCGCATGGCGACCTCCCTGGGGCTGGTTCGCGTACCCGGACTGAACGCGCGTTCATTCTATCGGCTGGCCCACCCGCCGCGCAAGGTGCGTCCCTCACCGGCGCGGCGCGCCGCCCGCCAGCAGCGCGAGCGCGGCGAGCACGCACGCGGCGCCGCCCACGTGCGCCCAGGCGAACGGCTCGCCGAGCAGGACGTAGGCGAGCGCGAGGGCGCTCACGGGCAGCACGCCCGTGAACACGGCGGCGGTGCCCGCCTCCACGCGGGCCACGCCGTGCGCCCACAGCAGGAACGCGACGACCGTCACGGCCACGCCGTAGTAGGCGAGCGCGAGCCAGTCGCGGGCGCCGAGAGCGCCGAAGTCGAACCCGCGCGCCTCCCAGAGCGCGAACGGCGCGAACATCGCGAGCCCGAGCACGCTGATCCCGGTGGCCACCACGAGCGGGCTCTGCCGCTGCGACACGACCCGGCTGCACACGAGGAAGACGGCCTCCCCGAGCACCGCGCCGAACACGAGCACGTCCCCGAGCACGGGCGCCGGCCCGCGCGCGCCTGGCGGCCCCGCCGTGGCGACGTTGAGCGTGAGGACGCCGAGCACCGCCAGCACGACCGCGGCCGTCCGCCGCGCCGTCCAGCGCTCCCGCAGCACGAGCGCGGCGAGCGCCGCCGCCACGGCCGGCGTCGTGCTGGTGACGATGCCGCCCTCGGCCGCGCTGGTCAGCCGCAGGCCGAAGAGCAGGAGCACGTTGAACGCGAAGATGCCGGTGAGCGCCTGGAGCACCAGGACCGCGAGGTCGCGCGCGCCGAGCCGCGGCAGCCGGCGCTCGAGGGCGACGACGAGCCCGAGCAGGATGACCGACGCGAGGGCGAAGCGGAGCCCGCCGATCAGGAACACCGGCACGCGGGCGACGAGCACCTTGCCGACGACGACCGAGCTGCCGACGATCGCCATCGCCGCGGCCAGCTCGAGGCAGGCGCGGAGGTGGGTCAGGTCGCGCGCTTGACCTGGTCGGCGAGCTTGCAGAAGGCGCAGAGCGTGCCCGTGGTCACCTGCCCGCAGCGCGCGCACTCCCGCAGCTCCACCGCCTCGGCCCGCTCGAACGCGGCCCGCGCCCGGTCGAGGTACCCGAAGAGGAAGTTGTGCTTGGCGCCGGGCGAGGCGTCCTCCATCCGGCTCAGGATCTGCTTGTGGGCGATCGAGGTGGCGCCCTCGGCGAACGGGCACTCCTCCACGATGTAGTCGATCCGCCGGAGGAAGGCGTACGCCGCGGTCTCGCGCTCGGAGAGCCGGTAGAGGGGCTTCACCCGGCGCACGAGCTTCGGGTGGGTGGAGGCGAGCGCCGGCGACTGCCGCGCCAGTGCCTCGGTCTGCCAGTGCAGGACCGAGCCGAAGAGCGTCGCCGCCTCGTCGTCGAGGTTGTGGCCGGTCGCCACGACCGGGAAGCCGTGCTCGAGCGCGACGCGGTTCAGCAGGTAGCGCTTGGAGAGGCCGCAGCCCGAGCACGGCGGGCGGCGCGTCACCCGCTGGATGACCGGCACGGGGGCGCCGACCTCGTCCGCGACCGGGCGCACGAGGAGCGGCACGCCGCGGGTGGCCGCGAAGCGCTCGCACTTCGCGCGCGACTCGACCGAGTAGTCGAAGATGCCGAGGTCGAGGTAGAGGCCGGTGGTCCGGTAGCCCTCCTCGAGCAGGACGTCCCAGAGCGCGAGCGAGTCCTTGCCGCCGGAGACCGCGACCAGCACGTGCTCGTCGGGGCCGAACATGCGCCAGCGGCGGATCGCCTCGCGGATCTGGTTGCGGAAGAACTCGAGGAAGTCGGGCGTGCAGAAGGCCGCGTTGTGCCGCCGGAGCTCGAGGACGGCCGCGCCGCCGCACTTCCGGCACTTCACGGACACGCCCTCCCCCGGCCCCCTGTCCGATCGCTCGCCTCGGCGGTCGACCCGCCTCGGCTCCCCCGGCCACCCGACATCACGGGGCGGAGCTCGATCGTGTCGCCGTCGCCGACGACCTGGTCGGCGGTGATGAGGTCGTCGCCCCGGATCACGAGCACCGTCTCGGGCACGATGTCGAGCTCCCGCAGGATGTCCTTCACGCGCCGGTTGCCGGCCACCTCCACCTCGCGCCGCGGGTTGCGCAGGACGACTCGCATGGTCAGGCCTCCTTCAGCACCTCGGCGCGGACCGCCTGCAGCTCGTTCGGAAACTCCTTGCGCGGGATGGACCGCCGACGCCCCGAGTATACTCTCCCCGCATGTGCCCGGACGACCCGCCGGCCGACGCTCGCCGCCACGCCCTCGCGCGGGCGCCGTGGCGCCGGCTCGCCACGCGCCCGGTCTACGCGAACCGCTGGATCCGCGTGCGCGAGGACGAGGTCGCGCTGCCCGACGGCCGCACGACGGTCTACGGCGTCGTGCAGTGCGGCGGCTGCGTCGGCGTCCTGCCCTTCCTCGACGCCGACACGGTGGTGCTCGTGGGCCAGTATCGCTACGTCGCCGACGGCTTCTACTGGGAGATGCCGACCGGCGGCGTCAAGGCGGGCGAAGCGCTCGAGGCGGCGGTGCAGCGCGAGCTCGGCGAGGAGGCCGGCTACCGCGCCGACCGGCTCACGAAGCTGTGCGCCTATCACACCTCGAAGAGCGTCGTGGACGAGACCGCGCACCTGTATGTGGCCGAGGGCCTCCGCGCGGCCGAGCGCCGCGCGGATCCCACCGAGTTCATCGAGGTGCGCGCCTTCCCGTTCGCCGAGGTCGTGCGGATGGTCGAGCGGGACGAGATCAAGGACTCGATGACGATCATCGCCGTGCTCCACGCCGCGCGCCGCCGCGCGGGCTAGCGCGACGCCAGCACCGTGGGGCCGGTCGGCGCGGCCGCGTCGCCCTCGGGCTCGAGGGTGACCGCGAAGCCCGTCACCGGCCGGCCGGCCGGGTCCGGCGCCAGGCGGAGCGTGGCGCGCCCCGCGTCGCCCACCCGGAGGACACCCGCCGGGCGCGGCGCGCCAGCGCCGAGCGCCCACAGCGCGTAGGCGCGGCCCGCGGGCGGGCGCGGCAGCGCCGCGACGAGCAGGTGGCCGCCCCGCGCGGCGTTCCAGACGGCCCGGCCCGTCGCGCCGGCGCCTGGCCCGCGGCCGCGCAGCGGCACCACCTCGGTCCGCGGGTCGCGCAGGAGCTCGACCGCCTCGCGGGCGGCCGCCGCCGCCTCGGCGAGCGCGGCGACGTCGCGCTCGAGTCGGTGGCGCAGAGCGGCGGTCTCGCGCGCCATCAGCCCGAGCCGCGCCTCGTAGCGCCCCGCCACGAACGCGCCCGCGAGCGCGGCGCCCGCGACCACGGCCGCGACCGTTCCCGCCGCCCAGCGGAGACGGCTCGCCCGCCCCGCGCCGGGCCGCCCGTCGGATGGAGAGCCGCTCACGCGGCCACTCTTACACGACTGCTAGACTGGGCGCCATGGTGGAGGGCGACCGCGCGCGACTCCTCGCAGAGTTCCCGCAGCACCGCGGCGTGATCGAGCGGCTCACGCGATGAGCAACCTCTTCGCCGACCTCCCCGGGCGGCTCGAGGCCGAGCGCGTCGACGTGCTGCTGGCGACCGACGGCCTGCGCCTCGAGCGCATCGTCTCGACCGGGCAGGCGACGCCGCCCGGAGAGTGGTGCGACCAGGCGACGCGGGAGTGGGTGGTCGTGCTGCGCGGCAGCGCCGGGCTCCGCTTCGCGGACGAGCCCGAGCCGCGCGCGCTCCGGGCCGGCGATCACGTGCTGATCGCCGCGCACCGGCGCCACCGCGTGGAGTGGACCGACGCCCGCGAGCCGACCGTCTGGCTCGCGGTCCACTTCTGACGGCGTCAGGCCCGCCGCGGCGGCTCGCCGAACACCGACGGCCGCTGCAGCAGCGTCTCGGGCGGCTTCACGGTGACGCTCAGCTCGTAGGGCGCCGCGGCGTGGGGATCCGGGTTGAACACCGCGATCCACGCGCCGAAGTGCTCCCGCCCGAGCCCGGGCAGGCTCACGCCCGCGAGCTCGAGCTTGCGCGGCTCGCGGCTCACCACGAGGCCTGTCCGGAGCACCACGTACCACCCCTGGTCGGACGGCATGCCGCCCCGCGTGAGCCGGAACTCCAGGTCGCGGGACGACCTGAGCAGCTCGCCGCGCTTGACGTAGACGAGGCGCGTGGTGAGCGGCTGCACCGTCAGCGTGAAGAGCCGCTCGACGCTCCGCTCCTCCTCGTCGGTGAGGCGGCGCCGCACCTCGCGCGCGTCGCCGACCGCGCGGCCCGGGCGCGTGATCACGACCGTCGCGTCCTCGTGCTCGACGACGCCCGCGTCGGCCCAGAGGCCCGGGTTCGGCACCGCGGCGACCATGACGTCGCGCAGGAACGTCGCGTACGTCTCCCGCAGGCGCCCCTCGGTCACGAGCACCTCGTAGAGCCTGGCCCCGAGCGCCGCGGGCGTCGGCGCGCCGTCCACGCCGGCGAGCGCACGCTCGACCGCGGCGGCGAGGAACGTGGGCAGCAGGTTCTCCACGTGCTCGAGGAGCAGCAGGTAGCCCGCGGCCAGGAGCCCGTCGCCCTGGTCGGCGCTCTCGCGGATCGGCACGCTGAGCAGGTGCGGGTGCTTGGCGAGCAGCGTGCGCAGGACGTGGGCCCAGGCGATCCCGGACGCCTTCCACTCGATCCAGGCCTCGTGCGCCGTCGTCCACCAGCGGACCCCCGCCGCGCGCGGGTCGACCGGGGGCGCGGGCGGCCGCTGCACGAGCGACGCGCGCGCCCCCGAGGGCGGGGCGGCGGGCTCGGGCGGCGCCGGCGCCGACGTCGCGCGCGGGGCCGCGGCGCCGGCCGACAGCCGCCCGCGCGCGGCGACGCTCACGAGCTGACGCCCGAAGGCGCTGGCAACCGCGGCCTCGAGCTCGGACCAGCGGCGGTCCTCGAGGCTCTCCCGGTCGGCCACGAGCGCGAGCAGGTCCACGAACGGCTGCAGCGCGGTCGTGAGCCGTTGCGCGCTCAGGGGGTGCGCCTCGGTGACCGCGCGCGAGAGCGCCAGCCGGAGGTCGGTGGCCTTCGCCTGGCACTCGAGCAGCGGCCGGAACGTCGGGTCGTCGAGGTGGCTGATGCCGAGCACGCGCGTCAGCGCGGCGATGGCCTCGCGGATCACGTCGATCTCTGCCTGCGTCTCCGTGCCCCGGGCGTCGGAGGACGCCGCACCGCCGAGCGCCCGCCGCTCCGGACGTGCCCAGCGCACCTCGCTCAGCCGCTGCGGCTCCTGGAACCCCTTGAGGTCGCGGAGTCCGCGATCGACGTACTCGACGCCCTCCAGGCGGCCGGCGACCTGCCGCGTGGGCTCGGAGACGAAGATCTCGCCCGGGCCCGCGGCCGCGCAGATGCGCGCCGCCAGGTTCACCATGCTCCCGAAGTAGTCGCCGCCCTCCTCGATCGGCTCCCCGGTGTTGATGCCGATCCCGACGGCGATCCGGGCGCCCGTCTCGCTCTGGCTCCGCTCGCCGATGGCCCGCTGGATGGCGATCGCGCACAGGATGGCGCCGCGCGCCGTCGAGAAGGAGACCATGAAGCTGTCGCCCTGGGTCTTCACGACGGTGCCGCCCAGGGCCTCGATCTGCTTGCGCACGATGGCGTTGTGCTCGCGGAGCACGCGGTACGCGGCCTCGTCGCCGTACTGCTCCGTGTACTCGGTGAAGCCGCGGATGTCGCTGAAGAGGATGGTGACGGTACCGCTGTACGGCACCGACGCCGTCGGCGCCGACTCGGCGCTCCCGGGGCTCGCCTCCCTCCGGGGCTCGGGGTCCATGTGGCAGCTATGATACGACCCCGGGCCGGCTAGCCGAAGCGGCAGGCGCGACGCCTCCCCGGCGCCCGGCGCGTCCGGCACCAGGCGCGCCCCCGCGCGCACGAGCCCGTAGCCCACCGGCTACCGGCGGACGACGCGCCGCGCCTTGAGCTCGAACCGCGGGAGGCTCCGCGGCGGGACGGCGCGCGCCTCGAGCCGGATGCCGAGGCCGGCGCGCAGGGCCTCGCGGACGGCGCGGACGACGGCCTCGTCGCCGGCCTCGAGGAGCACGCACACCTCGTCGAGCTCGCCGTCGCGGGAGACCTCGATCTGGAACTCGTCCACCGCGGCGAAGCGCCGCACGATCCCCTCGATCGCCGCGGGGAACACGTTGACGCCGCGGACGATCAGCATGTCGTCGAGCCGCCCGAGGATCCCGCCCTCGAGCCGGACGAAGGCGCGGCCGCACGCGCACGGCGCCTCGCTCAGGCGCACGCGGTCGCCCGTGCGGTAGCGGACCGCCGGCGAGCACCACCGGCCGAGGTTCGTCAGCACCAGCTCGCCCTCGCGCGCGGGCACGCCCGTCGCGGGGTCGATCACCTCGGCGACGAACTCCGCCTCGTTGACGTGCAGCCCCGCCTGCGCGCTGCACTCGTAGGCGTAGGCGCCCATCTCCGTCATGCCGGCATGGTCGAAGGCCCGCGCGCCCCAGCCGGTCTCGAGGCGCGCGCGCACGGCGGGGATGCCCGCCCCCGGCTCGCCCGCGTGGATGGTGGCGTGCACGGTCGACTTCCGGAGGTCCACGCCGCGCTCCTGGGCGACCTCGAGCAGGTGGAGCGCGTACGACGGCGTGCAGACGAGCACGGTCGCCCCGAGCGCCTCCATCATCGCCAGGCGCGTCGGCGAGTCCTGGCCGCCGCCGGGGATGGCGAGCGCCCCCAGCGCGCGCGCCCCCTCGAAGCCGCCCCAGAAGCCGACGAAGAGGCCGAACGAGAACGGGAAGTACACGCGGTCCGCGGGCGTCACGTCCGCCGCCGCGAGGACCATCGCCCAGCAGCGCGCCCACCAGTCCCACGCCGCCTGCGTGTCGAGCCAGCGGATCGGCGCGCCCGTGGTCCCGGAGGTCTGGTGCACGCGCACGTAGCGCTCGAGCGGGTACGTGAGGTTGGTGCCGAACGGCGGGTGGGCCGCCTGGTCCGCGACGAACTCGCTCTTCCGCGTGAACGGCAGGCGGCGGAAGTCGTCCCAGCCCGCGAGGTCCTCGACGGCGCGCACGCCGGCGGCGCGCCACTTCGCGGCGAGGAACGGGTTCGACGCGAGCAGCTCGCGCGCCATGGCGGTGAAGCGCCGCCACTGGTGCTCGCGGAGCCGCTCGGGCGGCAGCGCCTCGACGGCCGGGTCGTGCACGGCGGGGGCCCTCAGGCGCGGAGCTTGAACCGCTGGATCTTCCCCGTGGCCGTCTTGGGCAGCTCGCCGACGAACTCGATCCAGCGCGGGTACTTGTACGGGGCGATCTTGTCCTTCACGAAGGCCTTGAGCTCGTCGGCCAGCTCGTCGGACGCCTTCCAGGGCTCCTTGAGCACGACGAACGCCTTCGGCTTGACGAGCCGGTCGGTGTCCTCCTTGCCGACCACCGCGGACTCGAGCACCGCCGGGTGGCGCACCAGCGTGCCCTCCACCTCGACGGGCGAGACCCAGATGCCGCCGACCTTCAGCATGTCGTCGGAGCGCCCGCAGTACCAGAAGTAGCCGTCCTCGTCCTGGTAGTACTTGTCGCCCGTCTGGATCCAGGGACCGAAGAGCGTCTCCTTGGTCTTCTCGTGCTTGTTCCAGTAGTACGCCATGATCGAGTCGCCCTTGACGCGGAGGTTCCCGATCTCCCCCTGCGGCACGGGCCGGCCCTCGTCGTCCACGATGCTCGCCTCGTAGCCCGGCACCGGCAGGCCCGAGGAGCCCGGCCGGCTCTCGCCCGGCCGGTTCGAGAGGAAGATGTGCAGGATCTCGGTCGTGCCGATCCCGT
>MGCF01000010.1:0-35343 GCA_001788495.1 Candidatus Rokubacteria bacterium RIFCSPLOWO2_02_FULL_73_56 | reverse complement strand
ATGTGCAGGATCTCGGTCGTGCCGATCCCGTCGATGATCTCGACGCCGAAGCGCTCCCGCCAGCGCGTGTAGATCTCCTCGGGCAGCGCCTCGCCCGCGGACACGCAGAGGCGGAGCGAGGAGGTGTCGAAGCGCGCCGCCGCCTCCTTCACCGCGAGCATCGCGGCGTAGAGCGTCGGCACGCCGAAGAAGATCGTCGGCCGGTAGCGCGCGATCACCTCGAAGACCGGCTCGGGCATGGGCCGGTGCGGGTAGAGCACGCTCTGCGCGCCGACGGCCATCGGGAAGTAGCCGGCGTTGCCGAGGCCGTAGGCGAAGAAGAGCTTGGCCGCGGAGAAGACGCGGTCCGTCGGTCGCAGGCCGAGCACCCGCTTGGCGTAGGTGTCGGCGCAGACGACCATGTCGTGCTGCAGGTGCACGGCGCCCTTCGGGAAGCCGGTGGAGCCGGACGAGTAGAGCCAGAAGGCCGCGTCGTCCCGCGAGGTCGGCGCGGCCTCGAGCGACGCCGCGGCGCGGCCGAGGCGCTCCTCCCAGGACAGGAACTGCCCGGGGCTGCCCCCGGCGATGAGCACGTGCCTCAGGTACGTCGCCTCCACGAGCGCGGGCGCGGCCTCCGCGAGCAGCGGCGCCGACACGACGGCCACCTTCGCGCGGCTGTCGTTCAGGAAGTAGAGGTAGTCGGCGCTCCGCATCATCGTGTTGACCGGGACCGGCACGGCGCCGATCTTGAGCGCGCCCCAGAACGTCCCGAGGAACTCGGGCGCGTCCAGGCAGATCAGGAGGACGCGGTCCTCCATGCCGACGCCGAGCTCGCGGAGCGCGTTGCCGCTGCGGTTGGCGAGCTCCTGGACGTCGGCGTAGGTCAGCGTGCGCTCCTCGTAGTGGAACGCGGGCGCGCCGCCCCGCCCCTCGGCCACGTGGCGGTCCACGAAGTGGGTCACGACGTTGAACTGCTGGGGCAGGACGTCGGCGGCGTTCATCGGCGCGCTCGCTTTCTGGGCTGCACCCGCGGGCGGGCGGCGGACCGCCGCGGACGGCGCACCGCCATGGCCTCGATCTCGACCCGGAGCTCGGGCCGCACGAGGCGGCTCACCACGAGCAGCGTGTTCGGCGGGTAGGCCCCGTCGGGGAAGTAGCCCGGGAAGGCCTCCTGCCGGGCCCGCATGAACCCCGGGATGTCGTCCGCGCTCACCAGGAAGGTCTGGAGTCGCACGACGTCGCCCCAGTCGCAGCCGGCGGCCGCCAGGACCGCGTGGACGTTCTCGAGCGCCTGCCGGGTCTGGGCGCCGACGTCGCCGCCCGCGACCTGCCCACCCGCGCCGACGCCCACCTGGCCGGCCACGACCACCAGCTCCCCCGCCGGCGCCGCCATCCCGTGCGAGTACATCCCGAGCGGCGCCCCGAAGCTCTTCGGCTTGATCACCCTGGGCATCGTTGCCTCCTCGGTCGAGGGCTCCGGCACTGCGTCAGGCCAGGCGGACGTACTCGAAGTCGGTCGGCTGGCCGTTGATCCCGCGGGCCGGCGGCGCGATCCAGTTGGCGAACTTCCCGCGCTCCGTCACCGGTTGCATCAGGCTCCCGACGTAGGCCGCGTCCGCCTCGGAGGGCAGCCACTCGTGCTTCTTCGCGTCCCACTCAGCCTCGCTCAGCACGCGGCCGTCGGGGGATACGCGGACCTCGGCGAAGGCGCCGATGGCCCGGTGGAAAGCCCGGTGCGGGAGCTTCAGCTCGACGTCGATGCCGGCCTTGCGGATGATCTGGTTCCAGCGCGCCACGCCGCGCGCGCAGTCCTCGACGTAGTCGTCGCGCAGCCGCTCGTTCAGCGAAGGCAGCGCGGGTTCCTCGCGCGTGACGATCCGCTCGCCGTCGAGCTCGGCCACGGGATACGTCGCCGTCTTCAGCCGGTGGTCGTCGGTCTTCTTCGTCTCCTCGAACCGGCCCTTGAGCCCCATCGTGTAGAAGTTGGCGGCATTGGTCGAGATCTCGGAGCCGAAGAGGTCGACCGACACCGAGAAGTGGAAGTTGAGGTACCTCTGCAGCGTGGGCAGGTCGATCCCCCCGTGCGGGCGCACGTCGTCGGTCTTGTGCTCGCGCATCAGCTCGCACGTGCGCTGGACGATCCGGCCGATGCCGGTCTCGCCCACGAACATGTGGTGCGCCTCCTCGGTGAGCATGAAGCGGCACGTGCGCGAGAGCGGGTCGAAGCCGCTCTCGGCGAGGCTCGCGAGCTGGTACTTGCCGTCGCGGTCGGTGAAGTACGTGAACATGAAGAAGCTGAGCCAGTCGGGCGTCTTCTCGTTGAAGGCGCCGAGGATGCGCGGCCTGTCGCGATCGCCCGAGCGCCGCTGCAGCAGCGCCTCCGACTCCTCGCGCCCGTCGCGCCCGAAGTACGCGTCGAGCAGGTAGACCATCGCCCAGAGGTGGCGGCCCTCCTCGACGTTGACCTGGAAGATGTTGCGCAGGTCGTACAGGGACGGGCACGTGCGCCCGAGGTGGCGCTGCTGCTCGACCGAGGCCGGCTCGGTGTCGCCCTGCGTGACGATCAGCCGGCGCAGCACGCCGCGGTGCTCGCCGGGGATCTCCTGCCACGCGGGACGCCCCTTGTGGTCGCCGAAGCCGATCGTGCGCCCCGGCTCCGGCTCGGCGAGGAAGATCCCCCAGCGGTACTCGGGCATCGTCACGAACCCGAACTGCGCCCAGCCCTGCGCGTCCACGCTGGTCGCGGTGCGCAGGTAGACCTCCCTGGCCTGGAAGCCAACGGGCCCCATGTCCGTCCACCACTCGAGGAACTTCGGCTGCCACTCCTCGAGCGCCCGCTGCAGGCGCCGGTTCTCGGCCAGGTTGACGTTGTTCGGGATCCGCTCCAGGTAGTCGATACCCGCCATCACACCCTCCTGCGGTCGAACTCGCTGCGCTCGCCGCTGCCGTACACCTGGAGGGCGCCCTTCGGGCCGACCGCGTTGGGGCGCTGGAAGATCCAGTTCTGCCACGCCGACAGCCGCGCGAAGATCTTGCTCTCGAGGGTCTCGGGCCCGCCGAACCGGAGCGATGCCTCCATCCCGGTCAGCGCGTCGGGCGAGAAGGCCGCGCGCTCCTCGAGCGCGAGGCGAACCTCGTCGTCCCAGTCGATGTCGTCGGGCGTGAACGTGACGAGGCCCGCCTCCGCGGCCGCCGCCGCGTCCAGGTCCTCGCCGATCCGGGCGCGGAGCTTGTCCGTGCGGCCGGGCTCGGCCAGGAACCGGCTCGCGAGGCGCGTGAGGCCGTTCACCATCGGGTACGGGCCGAAGTTCATCCCGGTGAGCCGCACCGCCGCCGGCGGCCGCGCGTCGCCCTGCCGCCCGCCGGTGAGCATGTACGAGCGGTCCGCGGCCAGGACGAGCTCGAGCAGCGTGCCCGTGAAGCACGAGCCCGGCTCGACGAGCGCGAAGACCGAGCGCGACGAGACGTCGAGCCGCTTGAGCGTGCGCCGGAGGTAGAGACGGATCTCGCGCACGAGCCAGTCGCCGCCGTGGGCGGCGAGCGCGCCGTCGTGCGCCTCGACCAGGTCGGCGCGGCCGGCGGTCCTGACGACCCAGATCCCGATCTCCGGCTCGTTGGTCCGCAAGTGCAGGATCAGGTCGTCGAGCTCGCGGGCGAGCGCGAGCGGCCAGAACGCGACGCCGAGCGCGTGGAGCGCCGCGAGGTCCGCGGGGGGCGGCACCTCCGGCCCCCGCACCGTGATCTCGGCCACGGCGCGGCCGCGGTCGATCCGGCACGCGAGCGTGCCGTAGCGGACCTCGTCGCCCGCGAGCGTCCGTGCGAGCGGCGCGAGCGCGATACCCCGCGCGCCGGCCGGCCGATCGGTCCGCGCGGCGAACTCGCGCGCCCGCTGGCGCACGAGCTCGTCCAGGCGCGAGCGCGGCACGACCTCGTCCACCAGCCCCCACTCGACGGCGCGCTGGCCCTTGACGCCCTCCTCGGTCGTGCAGAAGAAGTCGGCGCGGTCGCGGCGCACGCGGCGCTTGTCCACGAGCCGGGTGAGCCCGCCGGTGCCCGGAAGGACCGCGAGCAGCGGCACCTCGGGGAGCGACACCGCCGTGTTGGCGTCGTCGGCCATGACGATCCAGTCGGTCGCGAGCGCCAGCTCGTAGCCGCCGCCCGCGCACGGGCCGTTGACGGCCGTCAGGTAGACCTGCCTCGACTCGGCCGTCGCCTCCTCGATCGCGTTGCGCGTCTCGTTGGTGAACTTGCAGAAGTTCACCTTCCAGCCGTGCGCGGACTGCGAGAGCATGCGGATGTTGGCGCCCGCGCAGAAGATGCGCTCCTTGCCCGAGGTCACGACGACCGCGCCGACCCCGGGGTGCTCGAACCGGAGCCGCTGCACGGCGTCGTAGAGCTCGATGTCCACGCCGAGGTCGTAGGAGTTCAGCTTGAGCTCGTACCCGGGCCGGAGCCCGCCGTCCTCCTTGACGTCCAGCGTGAGCCGGGCCACCGGTGGGTCGACGGCGAGCCGCCAGTGCTTGTAGCGCGACGGCTCCGTCCGGAACTCCACCTGCACGCGTTCGCTCTCGTCCGCCATGGCCCTATCCCAGAATGACCCAGAGCGCCTGGGCCGGCTTCGATCCGAGGTTTTCCCAGCCGTGCGGCGTGCCGCCGTCGAGCAGCGCGCTGTCGCCCGCCTCGAGCACGTGGCGGTCGCCATTGTAGTGGAGGCCCACCCGGCCCGCGAGCACGTAGAAGAGCTTCATCTGCCCCGGCCTGATCACGACCTTCTCGGTCGTGACGCCGCGCGAGCGCGGGCCGAGGGTCGAGACGACCGCGCGGATCTTGCCCTGGAAGAGCCCCGCCCCCAGCACGGCCCACCGCTCGGAGGAGCCGTCGAACGAGACCACGGGGTAGTCCTTCGCGCGCGACACGACGATGCTGCCCGCGGGCTGGCCGTCGAAGAGCGTCGCGATCGGCACGCCGAGGGCCGCCGCGACCCGGCCGAGCGTGTGCAGCGACGGCGTCAGGCGCCCCGACTCGATCTGCGACACCATGCTCGGCGTGAGGCCCGCCTTCTCGGCGAGCTGGCGCTGCTGGAGCCCCCGCTCGCCGCGCAGGGCCTTGATGCGCGCGCCGAGCGCCGTCACGCGATCGCCTCCACCGCGCGCCCCGCGTCGCCGAGGCCGCCGAGGGCGCGCAGGGCCCGCGCCACGAACACGCGCGTGACCTTCTTGCGGTACGGGTGGGTGAAGTCCGTGTTGTCGAGCGGCTTCGACGGCCCGGCCGCCAGCTCGGCGACCGCCGCGATCAGCTCGGGCGTCAGGCGCCGGCCGACGAGCGCCGCCGCGGCCTTCTCGGCCAGCCGCGGCCGCGAGGCGACGGCGCCCAGGACGATGCGCGCGTCGCGCACGACGGCGCCCTCGAGCCGGGCCGCCACCGCCACGCCCAGCACCGGGAAGTCGAACGAGCCGCGCCGGCGCAGCTTCAGGTACGCGGAGCGCCAGCCGTCCACCGGCGGCAGCAGGATGTCGGTCACGATCTCGTCACGCCGCTTGGCGAGATACTCGATGCCGTCGTCATGGTAGAGCGCCGCGAGCGGCACGGTGCGCTCGCCGCCGCCGCCCACCAGCCGCACCGCGGCGCCGAGGCTCACGAGCGCGGGCGCGGTGTCCGACGACGACACGGCCCAGCAGCGCGGGCTGCCGGGCGCGACCAGGCAGACGTCGCCGTCCTTCTTCATGCAGAAGCCGATCGCGCGCCGCCACTCGAAGGACTGGTTGTAGTAGTTGCAGCGCGTGTCCACGCACACGTTGCCGCCGAGCGTCCCCATGTTGCGGAGCTGCGGCGAGGAGACGAGCCCCGCGGCCGTGGCGAGCGCCGGATAGTGCGTGACGATCTCGCGGTGCGCCGCCACGGCGGCGAGCGTCGTGCCCGCGCCGAGCGTCAGGCCCTCGCGCGCCGAGCCGCGGACCCCCGCGAGCTCCCGGATCCCACGCAGGCCGACGAGGACCTTCGGCTCGAACTGGCGGCGCTTCATGTTCGGGTAGAGGTCGGTGCCGCCCGCGACGAGCATCGCGTCGGCCCCGTGCTCGGCGAGCGCGGCGGCGGCCTCGGCGAGCGTCCGCGCCGCGACGTAGGTGAACGGCGGCAGGCGCATCATGCCAGGCGCTCCGCCTGGAACGGCCGCACGACGACGGCGTCGGCCGGCTGGCCGAACGCCGACTCGACGACGACCGGCTCCTTGAAGGCGAACAGCGGAAGCTTCTCGGGCCCCACGCGCGCGGGCTTGCCCCGGCGCCGCGCCTCGAGGGCCCGGAGGATCTTGTCGGGCGTGATCGGCACCTCGTCGATCCGCACGCCGACCGCGTGGTACACGGCGTTCGCGATGGCGGGCATGATCGGCAGGAGCGGCCCCTGCCCCGCCTCCTTGGCGCCGAACGGGCCCTCGGGGTCGTCCGTCTCGACGAGGATGGTGTGGATGTCGGGCGTCTCGAGCGTGGTCGGGCTCTTGTAGTCGAGCATCGAGGGCGTCTTGTGGAGGCCCTTGCGGAACACCTGCTCCTCCATCAGCGCCTCGCCGATCCCCATGTAGACGGAGCCCTCGACCTGGCCCTCGACGAGCAGCGGGTTGAGCGCGCGCCCCACGTCGTGGGCGATCCAGACGTCGTGCAGCTCGATCTCGCCTGTCTCCTCGTCCACGCTCAGGTCCACGACGCTCGCCGTGTACGAGTAGCAGGGCGACGGCCCCACGCCGCCGCCCTTGTACTTGCCCGCCCGCCGGGGCGGCGCGTAGGAGCCCGGGAAGGCGAGCACGCCGTGCATCGCCTCGCCGAGCTCGACCGCCTGCGCGAAGGGGACGGCCGTGTCCCAGTCCTCCGGCACGCCGACCCTGCCGCCCCGCGCGACGAGCGCTCCGGGCGCGACCTCGAGCTTCTTGGCGACGGCCTCGAAGATCGCGCCGCGCAGCCGCTCGGCCGCCTGGATCGTCGCCATGCCGCACATGAGCGTGACGCGCGAGGAGTACGAGCCGAGGTCCACCGGCGTGAGCGTCGTGTCGGCCGGGTGCACGTGCACGTCCTTCAACGCGATCCCGAGGACCTCGGCGGCGAAGGAGGCGAGGATCGAGTCCGAGCCCTGGCCGATGTCGGTCGCGCCGCACAGGAGCGCGACCGCCCCGCTCCGGTCGGCGCGCAGGACGACGCCCGAGTGCGGCATCGCGTTCCAGTAGATGGCCGTGCCGGCGCCCGTCATGTAGGCGGAGCAGGCGAGCCCCACGCCGCGCTTTTTTTCGGAGGGGGCCTCGCCGGCCCGCCAGCCACGCCACTTGGTCCGCCAGCCCGAGGCCTCGACGACCCGGTCGATGCACTCGGCGAGGCCGGTCGTCGTCACGGTGAGGTGGTTGGCGGTCTTCGTGAACGGCTCGGTCACGATGCGGCGGCGCATCGCGGCCGGGTCGAGCCCGAGCTGCTCGGCCGCTCGGTCGAGCTGGACCTCGAGCGCGAAGCGCGGCTGCGGGGTGCCGTGGCCGCGCTTGGGCCCGCACGGCGGCTTGTTGGTGAAGATGCGCGCGCCCTCGAACTTGTACACGGGCATCTTGTAGCTCACCGGGTTGATGACGCCCGTGTAGAAGGTCGAGGCCACGCCGTACGAGCCGTAGGCGCCGCCGTCGAGCCACGTCTTGATGTGGCAGCCGGTGATGTCGCCCTGGCGGGTGAAGCCCGTCTTGAGCCACATCAGCACGGGGTGGCGGCCGCGGTGGACGTAGAAGACCTCCTCGCGCGTGAGCGCGATCTTGACCGGCCGGCCGGTGAGGCGCGAGAGGTGGCAGGCCGCGATCTCGTGGGCGAAGGGATCGAGCTTGCCGCCGAAGCCGCCGCCGACCGGCGCGGCGACCACGCGGACGTGGGCGGCCGGCACGTCGAGGATCTTGGCGAGCAGCCGGTGGACGTAGTGCGGCGTCTGGGTCGAGGACCAGAGCGTCAGCTTGCCGTCGGGGCCCCAGTGCGCCACGGCCGCGTGCTGCTCCAGCGGCAGGTGCGTGCTGCCCTCGTAGTAGAAGGTGTCCTCGCGGACCAGGTCGGCGCGGGCGAACGCCGCCTCGACGTCGCCGAACTGGAGCGCCACGCTCTTGTGCACGTTGGGCCCGTCGCCGTACTCGTGGATGCGCACCTCGGGGTGCGCGAGCGACTCCTCGATGGACATCAGCGCCGGGAGCGGCTCCCACGCGACGTCGATCAGCCGGCACGCCTGCTCGGCCGTCTCCTCGTCCACCGCCGCCACCGCAGCGACCGCGTCGCCGACCATCCGCACCTTCTCCGTGCAGAGCGCCTCCTCGTCCTGCGAGACCGGCAGGATGCCGAACCGGACGCGCGGCAGGTCGGCCCCGGTGATGACGGCGAGCACCCCGGGCAGGGCGCGGGCCCGCGTCGTGTCGATGCCGCGGATCCGCGCGTGGGCGTGCGAGGAGCGCAGCAGCTTGGCGTGGGCCATGCGCGGCAGGACCAGGTCGTCGGCGTAGCGGGTCTCGCCGGTCACCTTCGCCCAGGCGTCGAGCTTCGGCAGCGGCTGGCCGATGACCGAGAACTCGTGCTTGCCCCCGGCGCTCAGCGTCCGGCTCCGGCCCGGGCGCCGCGCGACAGGCGGAGCGCCGCGAGCTCGACGGCGTCGAGGATCTTCGTGTAGCCCGTGCAGCGGCAGAGGTTGCCGGCGAGCGCCTCCCGGATCCGGTCGCGCGGCGGCAGGGCCTCGGCGGCGAGCAGGGCCTGGGCGGTGAGCAGCACGCCCGGCGTGCAGTACCCGCACTGGGCGGCCCCCAGCTCGGCGAACGCCTGCTGGAGCGGGTGCAGGCGCCCGCCCTCGGCCAGCCCCTCTACCGTGGTGATGCGCCGCCCCTCGAGCTCGACCGGCAGGGCGAGGCACGAGAGGACGGGCTCGCCGTCCACGAGGACGGTGCAGGTGCCGCACTCGCCGAGCTCGCAGCCGTGCTTCGTCCCGGTCAGCCCGAGGTCCTCGCGCAGCACCTCGAGCAGGGTCTTGTGGACCGGCACCAGCAGCTCGTGCGGCTGGTCGTTGACGCTCAGGGCGATGCGTGCCTTCATCCGCGGCTCCACCGTCTGGGGGTTCATCCCGGCTGAATCAGGCTTCAAAAATACTGAATTTCGTGGAAGGCTGTCAAGCGGGGAGGACGGGCGCGGCGGCGGCGGCCGCCCCCGCGCCCGCCGGAGAGCTACCCCGAAATCGGGTGCGGCGTCGTAACATAGCGCCATGCCGTACGTCCGGACCGACGACCGGGTGCGCCTCTACTACGAGGAGCACGGCCGGGGGACGCCGCTCGTGTTGGCCTACGGGATCGGCGGCAACGTCGGGATGTGGGACGTCAACGTCGCCGGCCTCGCCGCCCGGCACCGCCTGGTCCTCTGGGAGCCGCGGGGCCACGCTCGCTCGGACAGCCCGGCCGACCCCGCCCGGTACTCGTTCGGCCGCTGGGCGCTCGACCTCAAGGCCGTGCTCGACCACCTCGGGCTGCGCCGGGCGCACCTGGGCGGGCTCTCGCTCGGCGCGGGCATCGCCACGCGCTTCGCCCTCCGCTTCCCGTCCCGGGTGCGCTCGCTGGTCGTCACCAACTCCTCCTCGGCCGCGGGCCTGCCGCTCTCCTGGGAGAACGTGGTGATGCGCGCCCGGTCCATCGAGATCACCCTCACGCAAGGCATGGACGCGATGGCCGAGTACGCGATGCAGGCGAACCCGAACGTCGCCGAGCGGCTCGCCCTCGACCCCGCGGCGAAGGCGGAGTTCTACGCCGAGTACCGGCAGCTCGCGCCCATCGGCTACGCGAACTCGCTGCGCGCGCTCCTCGCCATGGACCACATCACCGGCGAGCTCGGGCGCCTGCGCATGCCGGTGCTCCTGCTCGGCGGCGACCGCGACCCCTCGCTCGGGCCCATGCGGGTGATGCGCCGGAGGATCCGCGGCGCGAAGCTCGTGGTCCTCTCCCCCGCCAGCCACTTCGCCAACCGGGACCAGCCCGAGGCGTGGAACCGCGCGGTGCTGGCCTTCCTGGCCCGGTGCGATCGGGCCTCGCGCGCCTAGCCGTGGACCGCCCGCGCGTCCTCGTCGTCGACGACGACCCCGACATCCGGGGGCTGCTGGCCGACGCCCTCGCCCAGTGGGGCTACGAGATCGTCCCGGCGGCGGACGGCGTCGAGGCGGTCGCGCTCGTCCAGCACCGTCTCTTCGACGCGGCGCTCGTGGACATCTGGATGCCCGGCATGGACGGGCTCCAGCTCCTCGAGCAGATCAAGCACCACGACCCGACGATCGAGGTCGTGATGATGACCGGCGACCCCATGGTCACGACGGCCGTGCAGGCGCTGAAGTCGGGCGCGTACGACTACCTCGTCAAGCCGCTGAACCTCGACGAGCTGCAGCACCTGATGAGCCAGGTGGTCGAGAAGCGGTTCCTCTCCCGCGAGCTGAGCGCGCTCCGCCGGGAGCTCGGTGAGCAGCTCACCGTCAAGGAGCTCGTGGGCGCCTCGCCGGCGATGCTGCAGATCAAGGACGTCATCGCGCGCGTCGCGGACTCGGACTCGCCGGTGCTGATCGAGGGCGAGAGCGGCACGGGCAAGGAGCTCGTCGCCGCGGCGATCCACCGGGCGTCGTCCCGGGCCAGGAAGCCGTTCGTGCCGGTCAACTGCAGCGCGATCCCCGACGAGCTCATGGAGTCCGAGTTCTTCGGCCACGTGCGCGGCGCCTTCTCCGGCGCGGTGGCGGACGCGCTCGGCCTCGTCCGCTCCGCCCACGGGGGCTCGCTGTTCCTCGACGAGGTGGCCGAGCTGACGCCGGCGCTCCAGGCCAAGCTCTTGCGCGTGCTGCAGGAGAAGGAGATCCGGCCGGTCGGCTCGACCAAGACGCACTCGGTGGACATCCGCGTCATCGCCGCCACCAACCGGGACCTGGAGGCCGCCATCGCGCACGGCGACTTCCGCCAGGATCTCTTCTACCGGCTCAACGTCGTGCGCGTCACGATGCCGCCGCTCCGGGAGCGCCTCGGCGAGATCCCGGCGCTGGTCACCTGCTTCATCCGGCAGCTCAACGAGCGCTTTCACCGCGACGTGACGGGCATCACCCGCGAGGCGCTGGCCCGGCTCATGGCCTACGACTTCCCCGGCAACGTGCGCGAGCTGGAGAACTTCCTCGAGCGCGCGTACGCCTTCGGCGCGCGCGGCGAGATCACGCTCGCCGACCTCCCGGCGCTCGGGCCCGGGAGCCCGGCGGCGGCCACCGCCGCGGCGCCGCCGGAGGAGCCCATCCCCACGCTCGACGAGGCCGAGCACGCGCTCATCGTCCGGGCGCTCGCGCGGTTCCGGAACAACAAGGACGAGACCGCCCGCGCCCTGGGCCTGACCATCCGCACGCTCTACCGCCGCCTCAAGCGGTACCGGATCACCTAGGCCGGTCAGTCCCGTCTGTCAGTTCTGACGAGCCCGCGCCGCCGCTCCCCCGCGAGGGCGGCCCCCGCATGGCCGTAATCCCGCGTTCGCCAAGGCAATTTGCTCGCCGTCCGCATCCTGGCACCGAAGCTGCTCTACGGGTTCGTACGATGGAGACGCCGAGCCGGGAGGAGCACGTGAATCTCAGAAGCCAGCACCTCGTCGTGGCCGCCATCCTGCTGGCGTGCCTGACGGTGGCGGCGGCGGGCGCGGTGGTTCCCGAAGGGCTTGCCCTGCTCCTCGTGACCGTCGCCTGCGTGCTCACGCTCGGGTTGCTCACGACCGCCCCGGCACGGCGCCCGGTCCGCGGCGCGCTCGACCACGAGCGCCCCGGTCGGGGGTCCACGCGGTGACGGCCGGGCTGCTCGGTGCGCCCCAGGTGGACCGCCTCCGGACGCTGGCCCGGCTCAGCCGGGTCCTGTCCTCGTCCCTCGACGGGGACGGGATCCTGCGCGAGATCGCGCTGGCCGCGGTCGAGCTGACCGAGGCCAAGATCGTCTCGCTCTGGGTGGCCGACGAGGAGAGCCGGACCCTCGCCCTGCACGCCTTCTCGGACGACACGATCGGCGCGGATCTCCCGACACGGACGCTGCGCTACGCCGAGGGCGGCGTCGGCTGGGTCGCCGTCCACCGCCGCCCCCTCGAGATCGAGGAGCTCTCGAGCGACCGGCGGGTCGTGGAGCACGACTGGTTCCGCGCCCATGACCTCCGCGCCGCGTACGCGATGCCGATCGTCCACGAGGACACGCTCCTCGGTGTCCTGGCGATGTTCGGCGAGCGCCCGTTCCGCTTCACGGGCGAGGACCGTGACCTCCTGGACGCCTTCGTGGCGCAGGCCGCGGTGGCGATCAAGAACGCCCGGCTGTTCGCCGCGAGCGAGGCGCGGCGGCGCGAGGCCGAGGCCCTCGCGGAGGTCGGGCGCCTGTTCGTCCAGTCGCTCGACCCGGAGGACGTCGCGCAGCGCATCGCGGAGAGCCTCCGGGCGCTGCTCGGCGCCTCGGCGGCCGTCGTCTGCCGCCTCGATCCCGAGTCCCGGGCCCTCGCCGTCCGCGCCCGCTCGGGGCACGCGCTGCCGCTCGAGGAGGCGTTTCCCGAGGGGACCGGCGTGATGGGCCTCGCCGTGCGCGAGGGCGGGCCGGTCGCCACGCCGAACATCCTGGCCGATCCCCGCATCACGCTGCCCCCCGCCCTGCGCGCGCAGGTCGAGCGCCGGGGCTACCGCTCGGTCCTCGCGGTGCCGCTCCTCTTCAAGGGCACGGTGATCGGCGCGATCTCCATCGGCGACGCGGAGGGCCGCCGCTTCGGCGCCGACGAGGTCCGGCTCGCGCAGACGTTCGCCGACCAGGCCGCGATCGCGCTCGAGAACGCGCGCCTGCACCGGGAGACCGAGCGCGAGCGTGAGAAGGCCGAGGAGCTCGCGCTCGCCGCCCAGAGCCTGACCGGCACCCTCGAGGTGTCCTCCGTGGTCCGGCACGTCGTCGAGCGCGTGCGCGACCTCTTCGGGGTTACCGCGGCCGGCCTGCGCCTGCTCCAGCCGGACGGCTCCCTCGTCGTGACCGCGTACGAAGGCGACTCGGACGGCCGGTTCCACCCCGGACACACCCTGCCGCCCGGCATCGGGGTCGCCGGACGCGCCGTCGCCCTCGGGCAGCCGGTCCAGTGCCGTGACGTCCTCGCGGCGCCGGGCGTCGAGCTGAACGAGGACCTGCGCCAGCGCGTCGTGGAGTCGGGCAACCGCGCGATCCTGGCCGTGCCGGTGCGCACGAAGGGCAGGACGCTCGGCGCCCTGACGATCTCGGACCGCAGCGCGCGGACCTTTTCCGACAGCGAGATCGCGCGCCTGCAGACCTTCGCCGGCCAGGCGGCGCTCGCCCTCGAGAACGCGCGCCTGTTCGAGGACGCCGAGCGGCGGCGGCGGGAGGCGGAGGTCGGCGCCGAGCTCAGCCGCCAGATCAACGCCTCGCTCGAGCTCGACACGATCCTCGAGCTCCTGGCCGAGCGCGCCCGCGAGCTGGCCCAGGCCGACGGCGCGACCATCATGCTCCGCGAGCCGGGCGGCGAGGCGGCGACACCGCGCCACCGCGCGGGCACGCCGCTCGGCGACGCCCGCCACCTCCGCGTCGAGCCGGGCCGGGGCGCCGGGGGCCGGGTCCTCGTCACGGGCTGCCCCTTCCGGACCGAGAACCACGCGACCGACCCGCGGATCACCGACGACTACCGCGGCCTGGCGCGCGCCAGCGGCCACGTGGCGCAGATGGTGGTGCCGATCCTGGGCGACGAGCGGGTCGAGGGGCTCCTGTACGTGGACCGGCAGCAGGCGCGCCCGTTCACCGACCGCGACGAGGCGATGCTCGTCGGCCTCGCCGAGCACGCCGCGATCGCGATCCGCAACGGCCAGCTCCTGCAGACCCTCCGGACCCACCAGGCGCGGCTCGAGGGGTTGCTCGACGTGAGTCACGAGCTGTCCAAGATCCAGGCCGTGCAGTCGGCCCTCGCGGCGGTCGCCGAGGCGTGCGGCCGGGTCCTCGGGTCCGAGTCCGTCGGCGTCCGGCTCGTCGACGGCGACGAGCTGGTCCTGGCCGGCACCTGGGGCGACGCGGGCGAGCTGATGTCGACGCCGCGCCTCCGGATGGGCGAGAGTCTGAGCGGGATCGTCGCGGCGACCGGCGCGCCGCTGCTGCTGAACGACGTGGCCACCGATCCCCGGCTGCTCGCGGCTCACCGCGCGCAGGTCCTCAGGCTCGGCCACCGGGCGTGGCTCGGCGTTCCCGTCAAGATGGGCGACCGCGTGATCGGCGTGCTCAGCATCGGGACGCGCCGGGAGCGGGGGTTCTCGAAGGAGGACCAGGCGATCGCGACGGCCCTGGCCTCGCAGGCGGCGACGGCGCTCGAGAACGCGCGGCTCTTCCACGAGCTCGAGCAGGCCTACACGACGGTGTCCCAGACCAAGGAAGAGCTGCTGCAGTCCCAGAAGATGGAGGCGATCGGGCGGCTCGCGGGCGGCATGGCCCACGACTTCAACAACCTGCTGACGATCGTGCACGGCCGCTGCGAAATCTTGAAGAAGCGCCTGGCGCCCGCGGACGGCTCGCAGCGGGACGTCGAGATCATCCGCCAGACGACGCGCCGGGCGGCGGCGCTGATCAGCCAGCTCCTGGCGTTCAGCCGCAAGCAGGTCCTGCAGCCCAGGATCCTCGGCCTGAACGCGCTCGTGCAGGACTCCGCCACGCTGTTCCGCCGGCTCCTCGGCGAGGACGTCGACCTCGTGCTCGTCACGGACGCGGAGCACGACCGTGTGACGGCCGACCCGACCCAGCTCGAGCAGGTCCTGATGAACCTGGCCGTCAACGCGCGCGACGCGATGCCGCGCGGCGGGCGGCTCACGATCGACACGGCCATCGTCGCGCTGGACGAGGCGTTCGCCCGCCAGCACCCCGGCGCGGTGCCGGGCGCGCACGTGGCGCTCTCGGTCAGCGACACCGGCGTCGGGATGAGCGACGAGGTGCAGGCCCGGATCTTCGAGCCGTTCTTCACGACCAAGGAGCCGGGCCGGGGCACGGGCCTCGGCCTGTCCACGGTGTACGGTATCGTCAGGCAGCACAACGGGTATCTCACGGTGGCGAGCGCGCCTGGAGCGGGCACGACCTTCACGATCTACCTGCCGCGGGCGGAGGGAGCCGAGGACATGGCCACGCAGGAGCGGAGCGAGCCGACGGCGCCACGCGGCTCCGAGACGGTCCTGCTCGTCGAGGACGAGGACGAGGTCCGTGAGCTGGCGCGCGAGATCCTCGAGATGAACGGCTACACGGTGCTCGAGGCCGCCGACGGCGCGGGGGCGCTGGCCGTCCTCCGGGAGCACCTCGAGCCGATCGACCTCCTGCTCACCGACGTCGTGATGCCCGGCGGGATGAGCGGGCGCGACCTGGCCCGGCAGGTCGCCGGGCTCTCGCCCCGGACGCGGGTGGTCTACATGTCGGGCTACACCGACGACGCCCTCGGCCACCACGGCGTGCTCGACCCCGACATCGTCCTCCTGCCGAAGCCGTTCACGCCGGAGGCGCTCCTCGGCGCCCTGCGCCGCGTGCTCGACGGCCCGGCGACGCCCGGCGCAGGGGCGTGACGCGCGGGATCGCCGTCAGCCCTCCTCCAGGCTGGTGTCCCAGGCGTAGCGGGTCCACGGGCTCTGCGGGTCCTCGAGGAGCCTCCGGTACGCCTCCTCGTAGAGGCGCCCGCTCGCCCGCGTCTCGCGAAGCGACCAGAACCGGCGCCCGATGAGGTAGTTCTCGCCGAGCTCGCGCCACGAGCCGAAGGCGCGCTGCAGCCGGCGCGCCGCCGGCATGATGCGCGCCCACGCCTCCTCCTCGCTCAGGTAGCCGACCAGGGCGCCCCAGCGGCAGAGCGCGACGTAGCGCGCGTAGTCCCAGCCGAGCAGGCTCTTCGCCCCGAGCCGGCCGTACCAGCGGGTGACGACCTCGACCTTCTGCGTGGCCTCGTCGTCGTAGCCGCGGCTCGCGAGGAGCGCCTTGATCTCGTCGTCGCCGAGCCGCGCGAGCTCGGCGCCCAGCCGCTCGAACTCCCGGCGGTGCCCCTCGGCGGCGAGCCACTCGAGCGTCTGCAGCAGGTCCTCGCGGCTCCGGACACCCCACCACTCGACCAGGTTCTCGCGCCACTCGCGGGCGCGCTCCTCGGTCCGCGGGCCGCCGGCCAGGAGGTCGTGCCGCTCCCGGTTCCGCTCCGTGAGCAGCGCCGAGGTCCCGAGCGCCCAGGCCCGCGCCGGCGCGAGCGCGGGCGCCGGCGGCGCGCTCGCCACCGCCGGCGCGGGCGCCACGGGCGCGGCGGCGCGCGGCGCGGGCTCCTCCCGCGAGCACGCGGCGAGCGCGGCGCAGACCGCGAGCGCCGCCGCGAGCCGCGTCGCCCGCCGCCGGGCGCGCGCCGTCCCGGCGGAGCTCACCCGCGCTTCTTGCGCGGCCGCGCGTGGGCGGCGAGCCCGCGCTCCCAGAGGTACTCGCGCTCGCCGAGCCGCTTGCCGACCCAGCGGCCGAGGACGAAGAACGCGTCGCTCAGGCGGTTGACGTAGCGCAGCGGCCACTCGCCGATCGGCTCGACGCGCGAGAGCGCGAGGATCTCGCGCTCGGCGCGGCGGCACACGGTGCGCGCCTGGTGCAGGAAGCCGTGGACGCGTCCGCCGCCGGGCAGGATGAACGACTTGAGCGGTACCAGGTCCTTCTGGCAGCGGTCCATCAGCGCCTCGAGCGCGCGCACCTCGCCCTCGCCGACGCGGAACATTCCCGCGTACGCCGCGTCGGGCGGCGTCGCCAGCTCGCCGCCGAGGTCGAAAAGCTGGTTCTGGATCGTGCGCAGCACGCCGTCGAGCCAGCGGTGGTGCGGGCCCTTCGCGAGCCGCTCGGCGTTGAAGACGCGCGCGAGGCCGACGACGGCGTTGAGCTCGTCCAGCGTGCCGTAGGCGACGATGCGCGGCGAGTCCTTCGGGACACGCTGGCCGCCGACCAGCGCGGTCTCGCCGCGGTCGCCGGTGCGCGTGTAGACGCGGGTGATGCTGATCGTCATGCGCCGGCCCCCCTCCCCTGTGTGCGGTATTCTACTCGACGTGACGAAACGACCGCGCGCCGTGCTCGCGACCGCCTGCGGCGCGCACTTCGTCCACGACGGCTTCTCCGACGTGCTCTACGTCCTCCTGCCGGTCTGGGCGGGCGAGTTCGGCCTGACGTTCGCGCAGGTGGGCTTCATGCGGACCGTGTACTCGGGCGGCATGGCCCTCTTCCAGGTCCCCGCCGGGCTGCTCGCCGAGCGCCGGGGCGAGCGGCGGCTGCTCGCCGCGGGCACGGCGGTGACGGCGGGCGCCTTCATCGTCGCGGGGACGGCGGGCGGCTTCGCCGCGCTGCTGCTCGTGCTCCTGGCCGCCGGGCTCGGCTCGGGCGTCCAGCACCCGCTCTCGTCGTCGCTCGTGTCGAAGGCCTACGAGACCGGGCCCCGGCGGGCGGCGCTCGGGACCTACAACTTCTCCGGCGACCTCGGCAAGGTCGCGGTGCCGGCGGCGGTGGCCCTCGGCGCGGCGGCGGTCGGCTGGCGGACCGCCGCGGCGGCCTACGGCGCGCTCGGCCTCCTCGCCGCGCTCCTGATCCTCGTGGTCCTCGCGCGGCTCGGCGCGGGCACGCCCTCGGCGGCCGAGCGCGCCGCGGCCGGCGGCGCGGGCTGGGGCATCCGGGACCCGCGCGGCTTCCGGGCGCTGGCCGCCGTCGGCATGCTCGACAACGGCACACGGACGGCGCTGCTCACCTTCCTGCCGTTCGTGCTGCTCGCGAAGGGGACGACGGTCGCGGGCGTGGGAACGGCGCTCGCGCTCGTCTTCGCGGGCGGCGCCGTCGGCAAGTTCGTCTGCGGGCTCCTCGCCGAGCGGGTCGGCGTGATCCGCACGGTCGTGCTCACCGAGGCGGCGACCTCGCTCGGCATCCTGGCGGTGGTCGCGGCGCCGCTGCCAGTCGCGCTCGCGCTCCTGCTGCCGCTCGGGATCGCGCTCAACGGGACGTCCTCCGTGCTCTACGCCACGGTCGCGGACCTCGTGACCGTGGACCGCCGCTCGCGCGCCTACGGCCTCTACTACACGCTCGCGATCGGCGCCTCGGCGCTCGCCCCGTCCGTGTTCGGCGTGCTCGGCGACGCGGTCGGCCCGGCGGCGACGCTCGTCGTGATCGGCCTCGTCGTGCTGGTGACGATCCCGCTCTGCCTGGCCCTGCGCGCCGCGGTCGCCGCGCCCGCGCGCGTGTGAGCCGCGGGGGCGGGAGCAGCAGGCGCTCCCCCCAACGTCACGTCAGGCGAGCGCGAGCTCGAGGAAGAGCGCGCCCGGCTCGGGGTTCACCGTGTACGGGGGGATCTCGACGAAGCCGAGCGCGCGGTAGAGCGCGATCGCCTCGCGCATGAACGGCAGCGTGTCCAGGCGCATGCGCGCGTAGCCGAGCCCGCGCGCCTCGGCGACGATCGCCTCGACGAGCCGGCGGCCGAGCCCCTTGCCCCGCGCCTCCGCGCGCACGTAGAGCCGCTTCATCTCGCCGACGCCCGGCTCGAGGCGCCGCAGGGCGACGCAGCCGACGGGCCGCGGCCCGTCGAGGGCCAGCAGCAGGACCCCCGAGGGCGGCGCGTAGGCGCCGGGCAGGCCCGCGACCTCCGCGGGGAACCCCTGGAAGCCAAGGTCGATGCCGAGCGCGG
This sequence comes from Candidatus Rokubacteria bacterium RIFCSPLOWO2_02_FULL_73_56, assembly GCA_001788495.1. GTDB lineage: Bacteria > Methylomirabilota > Methylomirabilia > Rokubacteriales > CSP1-6 > GWA2-73-35. The sequence continues at coordinate 16,666 of MGCF01000010.1, read as the reverse complement.
CCTGGTACTCGCGGAAGAGCCCGCGCGCCTGCTCGACCTGCTCGGGCCCGGCCGCGCGGACGATCGCGATCACGTCACGCGGGCTAGAGGTCCCCGAGGCCCAGCTCCTGCCAGCGCGCGCGCACGCGCGCCTCGTCCTCGGGCGCCGGCCGCACCGTGCGCGGGAAGCGCTCGCCCCCCCACTCCGGCCGCCGGGCGAACCGCCACGAGCGCGTGGCGTCGATCAGCACCCGGTTCCAGAGGCCGGTGCCGAGCTGCGCGACGTTGCGGTCCTCGAGCGGCGTGCTCGGGTCGATCGGCGAGCCGAAGATGCCCGGGAAGATCACGAGCCCGTCCTCGCCCGCGTTCACGCGGTGGGCGAAGGCCCAGTCCACCTGCTCGTAGGACGAGGGGTCGATGTCCTCCTCGACGACCGTCACGTGCTTGTAGCGGTACTGGGCGGCGCTGTTTCCCCAGAGCGCGGCGGCGATCTGCTTGGGCTGGCCCTGGTAGGCCTTCTTGATCTGGACGACGATGTTCACGCCGTTCGTGATCGGCGGGACGAAGACGTCGAGGACGCCCGGGATCCCCGCCTGCGTGAGGATGTTCCAGGCGATCGCCGCGCGCTGCACCGAGGACATCACGCTGTTCTCGCTGTACGAGCCGGGCAGCGTGCCCTCGAGGCTGCCGCGGAAGACCGGGTCGCGCCGGTGCGTGATGCAGGAGATCCGCATCGTGGGCCGGGGCGTCGGGAGGTCGGACACGTAGCCCGTGAACTCGCCGAACGGCCCCTCGGTCTCGTACGTCGCCGGGTCGTCGCTGATGAACCCCTCGACCACGATCTCGGCGCTCGCCGGGACCTCGAGGTCCACCGTCTCGCAGCGCACCAGCTCGGCCGGCTCGCCGCGATAGGCGCCCATCACGTCCCACTCGCAGACGCCCGCGGGAATCGGCGAGCCCGCCAGGAACGGCATGATCGGGTCCCAGCCGATCACACACGCGACGGGCATCGGCTCGCCGCGCTCGGCGTACTTCAGGAAGTGCGCGCCCCAGTGCTGCCCGCCCTTGATCAGCAGGAACGGCGTCGTGTCCCGCTGGCCGATCATCCCGCGGTAGATGCCGACGTTCATCACGCGCGTTTCGGGGTCCCGCGTGACGATCCCGGAGAACGTGTGGATGTAGCGCCCGCCCTCGAGGTAGTGCCACCTGGGGACGGGGAACTCGGTCTGGTCGATCTGCGCGCCGCGCAGGACCACGTCCTTCACGGGCCCCGCGGCCACGAGCCGGGGCGGGAGCGTCTCGCGGTTCTTCTGCATCACGTGCCGGACCAGGTCCGCGTTCGACGCGTCCCGCGGAAACCCGAGCGCGAGCGCCAGGCGCGCGCGGCTGCCGAGCGCGCTCGTCAGGAGCTTCGTGCAGCGCCCGGCCGTGTACCCGGTGATCCGCTCGAAGAGGAGCGCGGGGCCCTTCCGCTCGAGCGCTCGGCGCGTGACCGCGCCGAGCTCGCGGTCCCAGTCGACCTCGGCGGTGATCCGCCGGAGCTCCCCTTCCTTGTCGAGGCGCCGCATCCATTCGCGCATGTCCATGAAGCCCATGAGCTCACGTCCTCCCTGCCCGCACGGCCGGCGCCGAGATCGTATCACTCCCCGCCGGGCGCCCGGGCAGAGGCCGCGGGGCGGCGAGCGCCCTGCACCAGCCACACGGCCGCGCCGCAGGCGACGCCGAGGACGTCCGCGAGCGTGCCCGGGAAGATGAGCAGGGCCGCGCCCGTCAGCAGCGCCACGCGCTCCCAGAGCCGCGCGGGGCCGCGGAGGTAGCCGATCAACCCGGCGCCGAGCATCACGATCCCGAGCGCCGCCGCCGCCGTCCGCAGCGCAATGTGCGGCACGCCCGAGCCGAGCAGCAGCAGCGCGGGGTCGTAGGCGAAGCTGAACGGGATGATGAAGCCCGAGAGCGCCAGCATCATCGCGAGCCACTGGGTGCGCCAGACGTCGGCGCCCGCGATCGACGAGGTCGCGTAGGTCGAGATCGCGGTCGGCGGCGTGAGGTCGGCGAGGATCCCGAAGTAGAAGACGAACATGTGGGCCGCGAGCACGGGGACGCCGAGCTGCACCAGCGCCGGCGCGGCCATGATCGAGGTGATGATGTACGTCGCCGAGGTCGGCAGCCCCGTGCCGAGCACGAGCGCCGCGACCATCGTGAGCAGCAGCGTCACGAGCAGGCTCCCCTGCGCGACGCCGACGATGCCGCTCGCGAGCTTGAGGCCGAGTCCCGTGATCGACACGACGCCGACCACGATGCCCACGGTCGCGCAGGCGAGCGCCACCGGCATCGCGTTCTGCGCGCCGTCCACCAGCACGGTCAGGATCTTCGCGGGTCCGATCCGCGTCTCGCGCCGTACCCAGCTCGCGACCACCGCGACCACGAGGGCCCAGAAGCCGGCGAAGAGCGGCGAGGCGCCGGCGACGAGGTACCAGAGGAGGACGGCCGGGCCCGCGAGCAGATGGAAGTCGCGCCGCAGCACCGCCAGGGGCCGCGGCAGGTCGGCGCGCGAGAACACGGGCAGGCCCTGCCGCGCCGCCTCGAAGTGGACCATCGTGCCGACCGCGATGAAGTAGAGCACGCCCGGGATCGCCGCGGAGACGACCACCGACCAGTACGGCAGGCCGAGCGTCTCGGCCATGATGAACGCGGCGGCGCCCATGACCGGCGGAATGAGCTGCCCGCCCATCGAGGCCGTCGCCTCCACGCCGGCGGCGAACTCCGGCCGGTACCCGGCACGGATCATCAGCGGGATCGTGAACGAGCCCGTCGTCACCGCGTTGGCGATCGCGCTGCCGTTCACGGTGCCGAAGAGCCCGCTCGAGATGACCGCGACCTTGCCCGCGCCGCCGCGCGTGCCGCCCGCGAGCGCGAGCGCGATGTCGGTGAAGAACCGGAGCAGGCCCCCGTGCATCATCACCGCGCCGAAGACGACGAAGAGGAAGATGTACGTCGCGGACACCAGCGTCGGGATGCCGAACACGCCCTCGACCGTCAGCATCTGGAGGTCGACGAACTTGAGCGCCAGGACGCCGCCGTGCGAGAGGAAGCCCGGCAGCCAGGGCCCCGCGAACGCGTAGGCGACGAACACGAGCGCCAGCACGACCAGCGCGCTGCCGATGTGCCGGCGCGAGACCTCGAGCAGCAGCAGCATGAACAGGATCGACACCGCGACGTCGAGCGTCCGCGGGTCGTCCACCATCGCCATGCGCGTGACGATGAGGCGGTTCCACGCCACGAAGTGGGCGCCGCAGGCGAGCGCGGCCAGCGCCCCGAGGCCGTCGAGCGCGCGCCGCCGGGCCGGGAGCGGCGCGGCCGAGGCGGGCGTCAGGAAGCCGAGCGCGGTCGCGAACGCGACGTGGACCGGCAGCTGGATCATCAGGTCGAACATGCCCTGCTTCGCGGTGTAGAGCTGGAAGAGCGACCAGACGATCGCCAGCCACGCGCGCGGCGAGCGGAGGTCAGGCACGGCGGATGGCCTCCCAGAGGCGCTCCGGGGTCAGGGGCAGCCGCGGGAGCGTGACGCCGAGGGGCGCGAGCGCGTCCTCCACCGCGTTGGCGATGGCGGCGAGCGAGGGGATCGCGCCGCCCTCGCCCACCCCCTTGGCGCCGAGCGCGGTGCGTGGCGTCGGCGACTCGAGCGCCGCGACGCGGAACGGCGGCACGTCCAGGGCCGTCGGCTTCAGGTAGTCCAGGAACGTCGTCGTGAGCAGCTGGCCCTCGTCGTCGTACACGAACTCCTCGAGCAGCGTCGCGCCGATCCCGTGGGCCGTCGAGCCGTGGACCATCCCCTCGACCAGCAGCGGGTTGATCTCGCGCCCGCAGTCGTGGGCGATCGCGTACGCGAGGAAGCGGAGCGCGCCGGTCGCGCGGTCCAGCTCCACCGCCACGACGTGCGCCGAGTTCGAGAACGTGAGCTGGACCCCGACGCGCCGGGCCGCGTCGGGCCGGGTCGCCGCGGGGTGGACGTAGTAGTACCGCGCCTCGAGTCCGCCGGCCGCGCCGGGCGGGAGCGCGAGCAGGTCCCGGTAGGCCACGCTCGCCACCTGGGCGAGCGTCACGCGCCGGTCCGGCGCGCCGCGGACGGCGGCCGCGCCGTCGCGGAGCTCGAGGTCGGCCGGCGCCGCCTCGAGCAGGTGCGCCGCGAGCGCCAGGATCTTGTCGCGCACCGCGCGCGCCGCGCCGACGATCGCACCGGTGTCGGTGCCCGAGAACTTGTTCGAGAAGCTGCCGGAGGAGAACATCCACGGGTTCTCGTGCGAGTCGAACCACGGGCTCACGACGACGTCCGGCGGCGTGACGCCGAGCTCGTCGGCGACGATCTGCGCGACCACGGTCGGGTAGCCCTGGCCGCTCGCGACGTTGCCGGTCGCCACGCGCACGCTGCCGTCGAGCTCGACGCGCACGAGCGCGGCCTCGCCCACGCCCGAGGTGCCGCCCGTGCCGGTCGCGAGCATGTAGGACGACAGGTTCGAGGTGCCCGGCTCGATGGCCGCGGCGATGCCGATGCCCAGCAGGCGCCCCTCGCGCCGCGCCGCGGCCTGCGCCGCGCGCAGCCCCTCGTAGTCGGCGAGCGCGAGCGCGCGACGCAGCGTCTCGGGGAAGTCGCCGCTGTCGTACGAGGCGCCCACCGGCGTCTCCCACGGGAGCTCCGAGGGCTGGATGAAGTTCGCCAGGCGGAGGTCCGCGGGGTCGCGCCCGAGCCGGCGCGCCGCGAGGTCCACCAGGCGCTCGATCGCGAAGCACATCGCCGGCTTGCCGATGCCGCGGTTGGCGCCCGACGGACACTTGGTGGTCAGCACCGAGTACGCCTCGAAGCGGACGGCGCCGATCCGGTAGCAGTTCACGATGTTGCCGAGCTTCAGCAGGCTGTGCAGCGTCGGGTTCTGGAGGTTCGCGCCCTCGTCCACGACGTCGCGGAGCGCGATCGCCAGGAAGCGCCCGTCGCCGTCGAGCGCGAGCGCCGCCTCCATCACGCCGTTCGCCGCGTGCGCGAGCGCCGCGAGGTTCTCGCGGCGGTCCTCCACGTACTTCACGGGCCGGCCGGTCGCGCGCGCGAGCAGCGCCGCCAGGATCAGGTACGGCGCCTTCCGCTTGTTGCCGAAGCCGCCGCCGATGTCGAGCGCGAGCAGCCGCAGCCGGTTCTGCGGGACGCCGAGCGCCGCCGCCACCACGCCGCTCGTGAGGCCGGGGCGCTGGTCGTTGCTCCAGATCGTGACGAGGCCGGTCCCGGGCTCGACCTGGGCGATCACGCCGAACGTCTCGAGCGCGGTCGAGACGTAGCGATGGATCGTGAAGCGCTCGCGGACCACGTGGCGCGCGGCCGCGAAGGCGCCGTCCACGTCGCCGTAGACGAACGTGTCGTGCCAGAGCACGTTGCTCCCCATCTCCTCGAAGAGCACGGGCGCGTCGGGCGCGAGCGCGCGCTCGGGATCCACCACCGCGGGCAGCCGCTCGTACTCCGCGCGGATCAGCTCGACGGCGTCCTCCGCCGTCGCGCGGTCGCACGCGGCGACCGCCGCGAGGGGCTCGCCGACGTAGCGCACGCGGCCGACCGCGAGCGGGTAGGTCCGCGGCGGGTTCGGGATCGGGATGAGCGGGCGGAGCGGCGGCATCGCGCGCGCGACGTCCTCGCCGGTGAGCACGGCGGCCACGCCCGGCAGGGCGGCCGCGGCGCTCGCGTCGAGGCGCTGGATGCGCGCGTGGGCATGGGGGCTCCGCAGCATCGCGACGTGGAGCAGCCCCGGCAGCGCGAGGTCGTCGATGTACGTCGCGCGGCCCCGGAGGAAGCGCGGGTCCTCGAGACGCTTGAGCGGCCGGCCGACCCACCCGGTGGGCGCCGCGTGGTCGCTCACGCGCGCGCCTCCCGCGCGCGCGCGGCCGCCCAGCGCACGGCGCGCACGATGTTCTCGTAGCCGGTGCACATGCAGAGGTTGCCCGCGAGCGCCGCGCGGATCTCGGCCTCGCTCGGATCGGGCACGCGCGCGAGCAGGTCCACCGCCGTGAGGACCATGCCCGGCGTGCAGAACCCGCACTGGAGCCCGTGGCACTCCCAGAACCCCTGCTGCACCGGGTGGAGGTCCTCGGCCGGCGCGAGCCCCTCGATCGTCGTGACCCGGGCGCCGGCGGCCTGGACCGCGAGGAGGAGGCAGCTCCGCACGGGCTCGCCGTCGAGCAGCACGGTGCACGCGCCGCAGACACCGTGCTCGCACCCGGCGTGCGTGCCGGTGAGCCCCCACTCCCCGCGCAGGCAGTCGAGCAGGCTCAGGCGCGCGTCCACCGTCGCCGTGCGCGGCGCGCCGTTGACGCTCACGCTGATCGCGTGACGCGTCATCGGCCGCCCGGCGGCGCGAAGCCGAAGAGCGCGCGGGCGGTGGCGCCGAGGATGGCGTGCTCCGCGGGCGCGCCGAGCCCCGCGCCGCGGACCGAGCCGACCGGGTCGGGATCGCCGACGTCGAAGGGGTAGTCGCTCCCGAGCAGGAGCCGCCCGGCGCCCGCGACCTCGGCGAGGTAGCGCAGCGGCGGCGCCCAGTGCGTGATCGTGTCGTAGTAGAACCAGCCGAGCGCGTCGAGCGGCGCGCGCCCCGGCCCCTGCGCGAGCCGGTGCCCGCGCTCGAGCCGGCCGGCCTGGTACGGGAAGAAGCCCCCGCCGTGGACGAGGATCACGGCCAGCTCGGGGAAGCGGTCGGCCACGCCGTCGAGGACGAGCGAGGCCGCCGCGAGCGTCGTGTCGAACGGGTAGCCGAGGAGCTGGAGCAGGCCGTGCGCGCCGAGGCGGTCCTCGCCCGCGACGTGCCACGGGTGGAGGATCACCGGCGTGCGCGTGGCGACCGCGGCGGCCCAGAAGGGCTCGAGCCCGGCGGCGCCGAGCGGCGCGCCGCGCACGTTGGTCCCGATCTGGACGCCGCAGAGCCCGAGCGCGCCGACGGCGTGCTCGAGCTCGGCCGCGGCCGCCGCCGGATCCTGCAGCGGCACCGTGGCCACGCCCCCGAAGGCCCCCGAGCCGTCCTCGGCGAGGGCCTCGGCGAGCGCCGTGTTGAGGAGCCGGCTCCAGCGCCCGCCCACCTCGGGCGGGAGCCCGTAGCCCACGACGTCCATCCAGGGCGCGACGAGCTGCTGCCCGACGCCCGCCGCCGCCATCCCGCGCCGCCGCTCGCCGAGCTCGACGAGCCTGGGCGCGAGCGGGCGCGTCCACCCCGCGCCCGGGAACGCGAGGCGGTGGCGCCCGTCGGCGAGCGTCTCGACGCCGACGCCGTACGCGTCCGGGCGCCTCCGCGCCTCCTCGAGCGCCCGGGGAGGCACGAAGTGCGCGTGGACGTCGAGCGGCGACCCGGGAGCGGCGGCTATTTCATCCACCCCTTCTCGCGGTACGCGCGCTCGGCGCCCGGGTGGAGCGGCAGGCCGACGTTCTCGGGCGTCCAGGCGGTCTTCGGGTCGAACTCGGTGAGGCCGGCGTGGCCGCGCACGAGCGCGTCCTTGTTCTCGATGATCGTCCTGGTCACGGTGTACGCGATCGGCTCCGGCAGGTCCTTGTTCGTGATCAGCACGGTCGGGAAGCCCACCGTGGCCACCGGCTGCGTCTGGCGCTTGAACGTCTCCGCCCGCAGCGTCTGCGGCGTGTAGCCGAGGGTGCCGAGCCCCTTGACGCGCTCGGCGTCGACCGGCAGGAACTTGACCTCGGAGAACGTGGAGATCTCGGTGATGGACGGGTGCTTGGGCGTGATGACCGCGATGAGCAGGTCGCCGTGGCCGTCCTTCATGCCGTCCACGATGACCTTGTAGCCGACGTGCGTGGCCGAGCCGCCCAGGCTCTTGAGGTCGGCGTAGCCGAGCCCGTACTCGCGCAGGAGCTGCCGCGCGCCGAGCTCGCCGAGCGAGCCGACCGGGAGCGTGTAGAGCTTGACCGGCACCTTGCGGGCCTTGATGTCCGCGAGCGAGTTGATGTCGAGCTTCTTCGCGGCGATCGCGACGAGGTAGTAGGTGTCGAGGCCGCCCACGAGGCCGCGCAGGTTCTCGAGCTTCGTGTCGTACGCCTCCTTGCCCTCGGCGGCCCAGCGGTTCGTGACCGTGAACGAGAGCCCGAGCGGCGTCTCGTTCTTGGCGACGAGCTTGGCGTTGCCGACGCCGCCGGAGAAGGGCTTCACGTCGACGTTCGAGCCCGCGGGCAGGGTCTGACGCAGGAGGTTGGCCATCGTCGCGCCGTAGACGTACCAGGCGGTGCCCTGGCCGAGCGTCGAGAACGCCAGGTTCACGGGTTGCTGCGCCGAGGCGATCAGCGCGCCGGCGCCGAGAACCGACAGGAGCGCCATCACAGCCGTCCAGATGCGTAGAGGTCTCATCGTCACGCCTCCTTTGTCTTGCGTGTCAGACCAGGGCCAGCTTCGCGCCGTGGGTCTGCCCCTCGTCGAGCGGGCCGAGCTCGCGGCCGGTCGTGCGAAGCGTGGCCGCGTAGGGCGACGGCCCCCGCTGGCGGAGCCATTCGTTGAGCGACGCCGCCCCGGCGCCCTTCGGGGCGACGAGCTCCAGGGCGTGCGGACCGACCTCGAAGCGCACGCCGGCGGCGTCGAGCTCGTGCCGCTCGACCTCGCGCCCCGGCTGGCCGAGGACGCCGGCGTACCAGCGGCGCGCCGGCGCCGCGTCCTCGACCGCGACCGTCAGCGTGCCGACGCCGGTCACCCCGTTGGCGTGCGTCGTCTCCCGCGGGATGCGCTCCGCGCGCGGCGTCTCGTCCTGGATGAGGAACGGCGCCACGCCCCGGTGGGGCGGACGCGGGATCGAGAGCACCCACGCGAGCTGGAAGCCGTCCGGGCGCTTGCGGGAGAGCGGCGCCGGGTCGTCGATCGCGACGCCGGCCCGCCGGAGCGCCGCGGTGTCCGCGAGGAGGTCGTCGGTCTGCATGCAGAAGTCGACGAGCCCGCCACCCCGCTGGAGCGGCCCCCACCACTTGTGCTCCGCGGTCTTCTCGTAGAACGCGATCAGCTCGATGTACGAGCCGTCCGCGAACGCGATGAGCTGGTTGTGCGTCCCGACCGGGTGCCGCCCGCCGGGGACGACGCTGAAGCCCAGGGCCGCGTAGCTCTTCGCGGCGGCGGCGAGGTCGGGCACGACGACGACGAGGTGGTCGATCCCCCTGAGCATCTATCGCCCTCCGAGCGCCGGCACGACCTCGCCGAGGAAGCGCGTGAACTGGCCGAGCTGGTCCCACGAGGCGAGCCGGAGCGCCATGTGCCCGACGCCGGCCGCGAAGTAGGCGCGGAGCTCGTCCACGCACCGCTGCGGGCCGCCGGCGATGGTCCACTGCTCGACGAACCCGGGCGTGAACCTGGCCGTGTAGTAGGCGTCGAGGAACGCGCGGCTCTCCTCGAGGGCCTTCGCGCGGTCCTCGTTGATGTTGATGTTGTGGTAGAGGGCGCTGCCGAGCGCGGCCGGGTCGCGGCCCTCCTCGCGGGCCATCGCGCGGATCCGGGCGAACTGGGCGCGGAACTCGTCGGGCGAGAGCTTGTTCGTCATCCAGCCGTCGGCGTGGCGCGCGACCCGCCGCAAGGAGCGCTCGACGACGGCCGCGGCGGCGGAGGCGCCGCCCTTCCACGTGAGGCCGGTCGGGTTGGAGGCGATCCAGATCGGACACGGGTGCTGTGCCGGGCTCGGCTGGAGCGTGACGCCCTCGAACCGGTAGAAGCGGCCCGCGTGGGAGGCGTTCTTCTCGTGGAAGAGCTTCCGGAGGATCACGACGCCCTCCTCGAGGCGCGCGACCCGCTCGCTCGCCGCGACGCCCATCACGCCGTGCTCGAGCGCCTGCGCCGCGCTCTGCTCGTTCGGGCCGCCCAGGCAGACGGCGAGCCACGCGCGCCCGCTCGAGAGCACGTCGAGGCTCGCCCACTGGTGCGCGAGCATCACCGGGTGGCGGTGGACGAACGTCGCCATGCAGCCGACGCCCAGGCGCACCCGCGAGGTCACGGCGGCCAGCGCCGAGAGCAGCGTGACCGACTCGAGGCGCGGCTTGGCGAGCAGGCTGTCCCCGACCCAGACGGCGTCGAACGCGCCCGAGCGCTCGCCCTCGATCGCGAGCCCGAGGAGGTCCGACACCTTGAGCGCGCCGAGCACGACCGCGCGGTTGGCCAGGATCAGCCCGAAGGAGTGGGCCACGGCGCTACCTCCCTGTGTACCCCGGGGGACGCTTCTCGAGGAAGGCCGTCACGCCCTCCGCGTAGTCGTGCGTCGAGCGGAGCCACGCGTAGGCCTTGCGCTCGAGCTCGAGCGCGGTCTCGAGCGGCGCGTCGGCGCCGCGGTCCAGCACGAGCTTCAGCGTCCGGAGCGCGAGCGCGGGGCGCTCGGCGAGCTCCGCCGCGAGCGCGTCGACGGCCGTGTCCAGCCCGGCGTCGGCGACCGCCTGCGTGATCAGCCCCCACGCCTCGGCCTGCTCCGCCGAAATCCGCCGGCCCGTCATCATGAACAGCTTCGCGCGCGTCATGCCCATCAGGCGCAGGGCCCGCTGGGTGCCGCCGCTGCCGGGGATCATCCCGAGCCGGACCTCGGGGAAGGCGAACTCGGAGCGCCGGGTCGCGACGCGGAAGTCGCACGCCACCGCCAGCTCGAGCCCGGCGCCCATCGCGAACCCGTCGATCGCGGCGATCACCGGCTTCCGGCACCGCTCGGCGGAGGTCAGCGTGTCGCCCCACCGCTCGAGGTCCGCCGGCGCGAGCGTGAGGAACTCGGCCACGTCGCCGCCGGCGCTGAACGCCTTGCCGCCGGCGCCGCGGACGACGACCACGCGCACGGCGTCGTCGGCCTCGAGTCCCCCGAAGATGCCCGGGAACTCGTTGCGCATCGCCACGGTCATCGTGTTCATCTTCGCCTGGCGGTCGATCCAGAGCGTCGCGACGGCGCCCTTCCTCTCCACGCGCAGAAACTCGCTCATGAGCGGACCTCCGTGTACCGGCCGTCGCGGAGCAGCCGTCGCAGGATCTTGCCCGAGGCCGTCTTGGGGATCTCCCGGACGAACACGAAGCGGCGCGGGCGCTTGAAGCTCGCGAGGTCGCCGCTCTCGCGGCAATGCCGGTCGAGCGCCTCGGCGGCGAGCCCGGCCGCGCGCGGGACGACGAAGGCGACGACGCGCTCGCCCCACTTCTCGTCGGGCTCGCCGATCACCGCGACGTCCGCGACCTGGGGGTGCCGCGCGAGGACGTCCTCGACCTCGACCGGGTGGATGTTCTCGCCGCCGCTGATGATCATGTCGTCGACGCGGCCCGCCACCCAGAGGTCGCCCTCGGCGTCCCGGGAGCCCATGTCGCCGGTGAAGTACCAGCCCTCGCGCAGCGCCTTCGCGTCCGCGTCGGGCCGGTTCCAGTAACCCGCGAACGCCTCGTCGGAGGCGAGGCTCGCGATGATCTCGCCCGGGGTCCCGGGCGGCACGACCTCGGCGGGCCCGACGCGGCGCTCGGGGCTCGCCACCACGACGCGCAGCTCGCCGTGCACGCCCGCGCGGCCCGCGCAGCCGGGCTTCCCACGGACGTCGGGGCAGATCGAGAACGTGTAGATCTCGGTCGAGCCGTAGTGGTTCACGAACACGTCGGGGCGGAACGCCTTGGCGCACGCCTCGGTGAGCGGCACGAGCATGGGCGCGCCCGCGTAGGCGAGCTTGCGCACCGAGCCCACGTCGGTCCGGGCGAGCTCCGGCGCGTGGACGAGCTCCCAGAAGAGCGTCGGGATGAGGTAGAGGGCGGTCAGCCGCTCGGCGGCGACGAGCGCGAGCGCGCCGGCGGCGGACCAGTCGGCCTGGCAGACGAAGCAGCCGTTGACGGCCGCCATGCTCGTGAGCGAGTGGATCCCCATCGTGTGGTAGAGCGGCATGACGCCGAGCGTCCGCTCGCCCCAGGTGTACCCGCACTGGACGACGTGGGCGAGCGCGCCCGCGTAGTGGTTCCGGTGCGTGCGCGGGACGCCCTTGGGCCGGCCGGTCGTCCCCGAGGTGTAGAGGATGAGGGAGAGGTCACTCTCCGCGGGGGGCGCGAGGGCGCCCGCGGCCCCACGCGCGGCCAGCTCGTCGAAGGCGAGCGCGCCCGGCGGCGGGCGGTCGCCCGCGTACACGAGGCGCGCCGCGGTGCCGCGCGCGGCCTCGAGGACGGCCGGCGCCGTGGCGTCCTCGAAGAGCACCACCCGCGCGCCGGAGTCCTCCAGGACGTACTGCATCTCGCCGGCCGCCAGGCGGAAGTTCGCGGGCGTCGGCACGCCCCCCAGGTGCTGGAGCGCCCAGTACGCGACGACGTGCTCGAGCCGGTTCTTGAGCGCGAGCACGACGCGGTCGCGCCGGCCGACCCCGAGGCGCGCCAGGCCCGCGGCCACCGCCGCGGCGCGCCCGGCGAGCTCGGCGTACGTGAGCCGCCGGGCGCCGTCCGCCACGGCCTCGGCCTCGGGTCGCCGGAGCGCCGCGCGGGCGAGGAGGTCGCGGAGGGTCACGGGACCAGCAGGACCTTGCCCTTGTTCCGCCGGTCGAGGACGTGCTGGACCGCGGCGCGCGCCTCCCGGAGCGGAAAGGTCCGGTCGATCACCGGCTTGAGGCGGCCGGCGACCATGTAGTCGAGGATCGTCCGGAGCTCGAGGATCGAGCCCAGGTTGGTCCCGAGGATCCGGAGGTTCTTCGAGTAGACGTGCCGCAGGTCGACGCGTCCCCAGTGCGTGTCGTGCGAGCCGATCGTCACGAGCTTTCCGAGGCGGGTGAGCGCCTGGATGGACCGCTCGAACGTGGCGCCGCCGATGTGCTCGACGACCACGTCCACGCCGCGCTTGCCCGTCCACGTCTTCGTCTCCTCGACGAAGTCCTGCGTCCGGTAGTTCACGACGTGCTCGGCGCCGAGCGCCTTCGCGAACTCGATCTTGTCGTCGGAGCCGACCGTCGTGATGACGCGGGCGCCGCAGAGGCGCGCGATCTGGATCGCCGCGCTGCCCACGCCGCTGCCCGCCGCCTGCACGAGCACGGTCTGGCCGGGGCGGAGGTCCGCCTGCGCCACGAGCCCGTGCCACGAGGTGAGCATCGCGAGCGGCACGGCGGCGCCCGCCTCGAAGGGGATCGCGTCGGGCAGCGGCAGGATGTTGGCCGCCGGCGCCCGGACGAGCTCGGCGTAGCCGCCGTCCCGGTGGGCGCCGAGGTAGCCGTACCGGACGCACACGGTGCGCTCCCCGCGCAGGCAGTACTCGCACGTGCCGCACGCGAAGCCCGGGAAGACGATCACGCGCGCGCCCGTCGCGAGCCCCCGCACCTGGGCGCCCGTCGCCTCGACGGTGCCGGTCACCTCGCAGCCGTTGACGTGCGGGAGCCCCTCCGGCGGCGGGAACCGGCCGTCCAGCAGCAGCAGGTCCACGCCGTTCAGCCCGCACGCGCGGACGCGCACCAGCACCTCGTCCGGCGCCGGGACCGGGTCGCGGTAGTCGTCGTAGAGGAGCTTCTCGGCCCCCCCGTGCTCCTTGAAGAACGCCGCCCTCAAAACGGCACCTCCGTGCGCTCGTCCTTCACGCGCCGGGCCTTGTGGTCGAAGCGCGGCAGCGTCCCGGGCTCGCCGACCTCCACCGTCACGCGGATCCCGAGGCCCGTGCGCAGATCGTCGGCGAGCCGGGCGCCGAGCTTCTCGCGCTCGGCGCTCGAGAGCGTCGGCGACGGGTCGATGCGAACCAGGATGTCGTCGAGCCCCTCGTGGCGCCGGAAGACGATCTGGAACTCGTCCACGTCCGCGTGCGGCCGCACGAGCTCCTCGATGCGCCGCGGGTAGACGATGATGCCGCGGACCTTCTTCATGTCGTCGAGCCGCGCGAGCACGCCGCCCTCGAACGCGAGCAGCGTCCGCCCGCACGGGCACTTCCGGTCGGCGACCTGGACGAGGTCGCGCGTGCGATAGCGGACGAGCGGCATCGCCTTCCGGTAGAGGCTCGTGAAGACCAGCTCGCCCCGCCCCCCGGGGCCGACCGGCCGGTCCTGCTCGTCGAGCACCTCGGGGTAGCAGTAGTCCTCGTGGACGTGCGTGAGCCCGGCGCGGGCGTCGCACTCGAAGCCCCACGCGGCGATCTCGGTGAGCCCGGGCAGGTCGTACGCCCGGGCGCCGAACGCGGCCTCGATCCGCGCCTTGGTCGCCGGGATCGAGGCCCCGGGCTCGCCCGTGTGCCACGTGATCCGCACCTGCGTCTGCCTGGCGAGGTCGATGCCCTTCTTGGCCGCCGCCTCGGCGAGGAACAGCGCGTAGGACGGCGTGCAGCCGAGCACCGTGATCGGATAGGTCAGGAGCGCGTCGAGCCGCTGGTCGGTCGAGAGGCCGCCCGCCGGGAACACGCAACACCCCAGGTCCTGCGCGGCGTAGAAGCCCGACCAGTAGCCGATCCACGGCCCGTACGAGAACGCGGCCATGACCATGTCGGCGCGGCGCACGCCGAACGCGTGGAGCGAGCGCGCGTAGGAGTGGTAGAAGCCGTGCCAGTCCGCGGCAGTGTCGAGGACCGCGAGCGGGCGGCCCGTCGTCGCGGAGGTCATGTGCACGCGCAGCACGTCCTCGAAGGGCACCGCGAGCAGGTCGCCCCAGAGCGGCTTCGCCGCCTGGTTGTCCTTCAGCTCGTCCTTGGTCGTGAACGGGAGCGCGCGGAGGTCCGCGAGCGTGCGGATGCGCTCGGGCCGGACGCCCGCCGCGCGGAACTTGCGCCGGTAGAACGGGCTCGCCGACGCCGCGTGCCGCACCTGCTCGCGCAGCTTCCGCGTCTGCAGCCGCGTGAGCTCCGCGCGCGACGCGCGCTCGATCCGGGGCTCGAGGTAGCGGGAGGCCATGGCGCGCTCAGGACTTCAGGAGCTGGGTCATCTTGTCGAAGAACTGGTCGGCCATCATCCGGGACACGCCGCCGAGCATCCGCTGGCCCACGCCCGCGATGAGGCCGCCCACCTGGACGTCCGCGCTGTAGGCGATGCGCGTGCCGCCCTCGATCTCGGACAGCGTGATCAGCGTGTCGGCCTTCACGAAGCCCGGACCCCCGCTGCCCTCCGCGGCCAGCCGGTAGGACTCGGGCGGCTTCTTCTCCGCGAGGCGGACCTTGCCCTCGAACGTGCCCTTCACCGCCGCGACGCCGACCTTCAGCGTCGCCTTGAACTCGTCGTTGCCGAGCGCCTCGAGCTTCTCGCAGCCCGGGATCGCCTTCTTGAGCTGCGCCGGGTCGAGGAAGGCGTCCCAGACCTTCTTCCGCGGCGCAGGGACGTCGTGCGAGCCTTCGATCTTCATGGGAGCTCTCCTTTGGCGGCGCCTAGTCTACAGCAACTTGCGGATCGCGGCGTCCATGCGGGCGAGCCCCTCGCGGATGAGCGCGTCGCTCGTCGCGTACGAGAGCCGCACGTGGGCGTCGGAGCCGAAGTCGAGCCCCGGCACGACGGCGACGCGGGCCTCCTCGAGGAGGAAGGCGGCGACGTCGAGCGAGCCGGCGAGGCGCGTCGTGGTCTCCCGGCCCTTCCAGGTGCGCCCGAAGAGGCCCGAGACGTTCGCGAAGGCGTAGAAGGCGCCCTTCGGCATCACGCAGGCGACGCCGGGGAGCGCGTTGAGCCCGCCGACGATCAGGTGCCGCCGCCGGTCGAACTCCCCGGCCATCTTCGCGACCTCGTCCTGGGGGCCGGAGAGCGCCTCGACCGCCGCCCACTGGGCGATCGACGTCGGGTTCGACGTCACCTGGCTCTGGACGTCGGTCATCGCGCGCACGAGCGCGCGCGGCCCACCGCAGTAGCCGATCCGCCAGCCCGTCATCGCGTACGCCTTCGAGCACGTGTTGATGACGAGCGTGCGCGCCTTCACCTCGGGCCCGAGCGAGGCGACCGAGACGTGGCGCCCCTCGAACGTGAGCGCCTCGTAGCACTCGTCGGACACGAGCGTGAGGTCCCGCTCGACGGCGAGGCGCGCGACCGCGGCGAGCGCCTCGCGCGAGAAGACGGCGCCCGTCGGGTTGTTCGGGCTGTTGAGGATGATGACCCGCGTGCGCGGCGTCACCGCGGCGCGCACCCGGTCCGGGTCGAGGTCGAAGCCCGTGCGCTCCTGCGTCTCGACCGGCACGGGGACGCCGCCGACCAGCCGCGCCTGCTCGGGATAGGAGACCCAGAACGGGCTCGGCACGAGCATCTCGTCGCCGGGGTTCAGCAGCGCAACGACCATGTTGTAGAGCGTGTGCTTGGCGCCGCACGAGACGAGAACCTCGTCCGGGGCGTAGTCGAGGCCCTGGTCGCGCTTGAACTTCGCGCAGACGGCCGCGCGCAGCTCGGCGATGCCGCCGACCTCGGTGTACTTCGTCTGCCCGCGGCGCATCGCCTCGACCGCCGCCGCCTTGATCCGCTCGGGGGTGTCGAAGTCGGGCTCGCCGGCGCCGAAGGAGATCACGTCCACGCCCTGCGCGCGCAGCGCCTTGGCCTTGGCCTGCACGGCGAGCGTCGATGAGGGGGCAAGGGTCTTCAGTCGCTCAGCCAGCACGCTCGCGCTCCTTCGGCGGTCGCCCGCCGCGTTACCGGGGTGGGAACTTCTCCGCGAGCCGCTTCTCGACGATCGGCGGCACGAGCCCGGCGACCGAGGTCCCGAAGCTGGCGACCTCCTTGATCAGCCGCGAGGAGATGTACGTGTACTTCTCGTGCGGCATGAGGAAG
>MGCF01000009.1:14288-16153 GCA_001788495.1 Candidatus Rokubacteria bacterium RIFCSPLOWO2_02_FULL_73_56 | reverse complement strand
CGACCGGCAGTCGTTCCGGACGCCGGGCGCGCACGATGCCGTCCAGCCAGGGCAGGTCGAGCTCGAGCACGTCCTTGTAGAGGAACAGCAGCGCGCTCAGCGCCTGGTTCTGGGTGGACGCCGCGACGCTGCCATTCACGGCGAGTGACGTCAGGAAGCCCGCCACCTCCGGCGCGCCCATCTCGGCGGGATGCCGCTTGCCGTGGAACAGGATGTAGCGGCGGACTCACGCCACGTACGCGTCTTCGGTACGGGGGCTATAGTGCCGGATGCGGGCGGCCGCGCGAACCCGGTCGGGCGGGCGGGGAGGCCGTGACCCGGCGGGCGTCGTCTCGCAGAGGCGCGAGCGCCTGGTGGGGCGCTCGCATGCCAGGCCCCGCGCGTACGAGAACACCATTCGCGTCTGACCCCCGCCCGCTCCGGCGCTCGACTGCGGCACGGCGAGGGTACGCGAGCAAACGGCAGCTTCGCAAGTCTCGATTCCGATACGCCAGCTCGCCTTGGCGTGGCCATGACTCTGTTCTCCTGATGCGCGGTTCCATCTCGGAACCGAGGAGATTCCACCTCCGTGCCGAGGAGAATGAGGAGCGAGCGGAACATGCCCTCGTCGCCTGAGGTGTCTTCGGACGAGGGCTAGCCCCGGATGCGCTGCTCTCGCGCGTACCGGAAGCCGAACAGGCGCTCGAGGATCGTCCCGTCCGCCCCGAGGATGACGATGGCCTGACCCTCGCGAACGTAGAGGCGCCCGTGGCGCGGGTCGCGGACGGCGCCCGGGACGAGCGCGCGGGACGTGTAGGCGGGCCGCGTCGCCGGGAGCACGCGCGCCGCGAGCCGCGCGACGCGCCCGTCCGCGCCGACGCGGAAGACGCCGCCGGCGCCTCCCTCGAAGCGCGACGCGCCCACCCAGGCGCCGCCGCTGCCGGGCTCGGGCAGGATCCACGCCAGCGCCTCGAACCGCGGCACGCGCCAGAGGACGCGGCCGTCCGGGGCGAGCCGGGTGAGCTGCGTGCGGTCCGCCTCGATCACGAAGAGCGCGCCGGCGTCCACGGCGATCTCGGCCGGCGCGTTCAGGTCGCGGTACTCGACCTCGATCCGGCCGCTGGCGCGGTCCAGGCGCGTCACGCGATGGCGCGACGTCTCGACCACCCAGACCTGCGCGCCCGCGGCCACGACCGCGCTCGGCACGGACGCGAACGGGCCGAGCCGCGGGCCCCGCGGCCCGCCCGGCCCCGTCGGCTCGACGTAGTGGGGCGGCTCGGGCCGCGGCGTGAGCCGGCCGGTCAGCACCCAGGCGGCGCCCGTCGCCGCGTCCAGGCCGAGCACGCGGTTCCCGGTGAGCGGCGGGCTCCGCCGCGCCACCCGGCCGTCCTCGCGGATCTCGGCGAGGAACACGCTCCCGTAGCTCCAGGCCTCCTCCGAG
Organism: Candidatus Rokubacteria bacterium RIFCSPLOWO2_02_FULL_73_56; assembly: GCA_001788495.1. Taxonomy (GTDB): domain Bacteria; phylum Methylomirabilota; class Methylomirabilia; order Rokubacteriales; family CSP1-6; genus GWA2-73-35. Next base: position 14,733 of record MGCF01000009.1, on the reverse strand, counting down.
CCCACGGCGAGCAGGCCGCCGTCGGGCGCGACGACGCCCGCGACGAGCCGCCCGGCGACCTCGACCGAGCCCGCCTCCTTGCCGAGGGCGTCGAGGAAGAACACCTCCGTCCGCGGCTTGGACGCGCTCGCGCCGGGCTGCCAGCCGCGCGGCTGGCGCGGGGCGAGCACGACCAGGCGCTCGCGCCGCTCGTCCCAGGCGAAGCTCGCGTCGACCGGCCAGCCGCGGCCGATGAGCCGGACGTCCGCGAGGAAGCGGTGCCCGAGGAACCCGCGGCGCAGGCTCGCGCGGATCAGGCTCGGCCCCGCGAGCTGGTCGAGCGCCGAGGCGTCCACGGGGACCGAGTCGGGCAGCTCGAGCGCGAGCGGGACGGCCGGGTCGCCGACGCGCGCGACGAGGCCCCCCCACCGGCCCGAGAGCGACCGCCGCGCGTCCGTGCCCAGCA
>MGCF01000009.1:0-14276 GCA_001788495.1 Candidatus Rokubacteria bacterium RIFCSPLOWO2_02_FULL_73_56 | reverse complement strand
TCGCTCGACCCGGACGATCCGCGGCCGGCCGCCCGCCTCGACGGCGAAGAACACGAGCACCTTCTCGCCGGGCCGCAGGCGCTCCGCGGGCAGGGCGGCCGTCCGGCCGGCGAGGTCGAGCGTCGAGCGCCCGGAGACGTAGGCGCCCCGGAACGGATCCTTGCGCGCCTGCGCGTCGGCGATCTCGAGGTCCACGCCGACGCCCGGGTCGAGCGCGATGTTGATCTCCTGCCAGGCCACGAGGGCGCCGAGGGCGAGCACCTGGACGCCGACGAGCAGGTACATCACGAGCCGGCGCGAGAGCCTCGCCCGTGGCGGGATCATCCGGCGTCTGCGCCGAAGCGCCGCAGGAGCCGGCGCCGCGTGCGCTCCACCCAGACGCCACCGAGGATCAGCGTCGAGCCGCCGACGATGAAGAACAGCGACTTCGGCATCGCGTCCCAGAAGTACTCGTAGAACCGCGTGTAGACGTTCACCGCGAAGAAGACGAGGCCGGTGTTCAGGAACACCGGGCTCTCCCAGGCGATGCCGAGGTAGACGCCCGCCGCCGTGAGCAGCGTCAGCAGCAGGATGAACCAGACCTGGCGCGGCTCGGGCGTCGCCGCGATCACGCTGCCGAGGACCAGGAGGACCACGAGCAGGAGCACGACGAGCACGGGCGGGTCGGTCAGGGCCGCGCGCCGCCAGCCCAGGTGGATCGCCGCGAGCGCGGCCAGCGCGAAGACGAACGGGCCCGCGAGCAGGAGCCACACGACCGCCGGCGCCGTCGAGGGATCGACGCGGACGCTCCGCTGGAGGTCGAAGATCGAGAGGATCAGCGTGGAGAGGTAGACGAGCAGCAGCCCCACGAGCGCGTAGGAGGCGGCGAAGCCGCGCTGGCCCCGCCACGCGTGGAGGCCCGCGACCGCGAGCAGGCACGCGCCGAGCGCGACGAAGTGGAACGGGCGCCCGAGGTAGAGCCAGTAGCCGCCCCACGAGTAGCCGATCTCGGCCCCGAACCACGCCGTGACGCCGGCGAGCCCCAGGAAGAGGATCAGGCGCGAGCGCATCAGGTACGCGACCGAGAGCCACACGGCCCAGTCCAGGAGGAGCGACCACGCGTGCTCGGCGGTGAGGTCGTAGATCAGCGCCAGCAGCACGACGTCCACGCCGAACATCGCGCAGCCCAGGAACACGAGAGCCACGCCGAGGGCCGGGAAGCGCCACCGGCCCTCCTGGCCGAGCTCGAAGCCCGCGAGGTAGAAGAACAGGGTGAGGCCGAAGAGGCTCGCGATCTTGGCCGCGCGCCCGAACTCGATCCAGTTGGAGGCGAAGAAGACCAGCAGGCCGGCGGCCAGCACGAGCGCGCCGAGGTTGATCAGGATCGCGACGCCGCGGCCGAGCTTGCGCTCCTGGGCGAGCGCGCCGGGGGAGGCGCGCGGCGCGACGACGCTCGCCAGGAGCCGGTCGTGCTGCTCCCCGCTGAGCAGCCCCTGGGCGCGCCAGTCCGCGAGGCTCTCGCGGAGGATCCGCTCCCGGTCGTTCATCCCGGCGACTCCAGCGGGACCAGCAGGCAGGTGGCGGTGCCGTGGGCGAGGATCCGGCCCTGCGCGTCGGTGATGCGGCCCTCGGCGGTCGCGACGCGCGAGCCCACCGCGAGCGTCCGGCCCTCGCAGGTCACCGTGCCCGTGCCGGCCGTCATCGGGCGCACGTAGTTCACCTTGATCTCGATCGTCGTGTACGCCTGGCCCGGCCGGCAGGCGGCGTGCACCGCGCAGCTCATCGCCGAGTCGAGGAGCGTGGCGGCGAAGCCGCCGTGGACCGTGCCGATCGGATTGTAGTGGAACTCCGCGGGCTCCGCCTCGAAGACGGCGCGGCCCTCCTCGAAGCGGGCGGCGCGCAGGCCCAGCAGGCCGGCGATGGGCGGCCGCGTCGTCTCGTCGCCGAACGCCCGGCGCAGGTACTCGACGCCGGAGAGGCGCTTCATGGCCTCCCAGTCCGGCGCCGGCGGGTACCACGTGTGGGTCCGCGAGCGCTGGTCGCCCACGTCGCTCACCATACCACCGGCCGCCCGAGCGGCGGCCGGCGCCGCCTGAGCGCCGGGACGGGCGGCACGCGCAGGAGCAGCGGCAGGAATCGCCAGTAGGGCGGGGCGACGCCCAGCGCCGCCAGCGCGCGGTCGACGACCCGCTCGTAGGTCGACATGCCCTCCTCGGCGGCGTGCACGATCGCGGGGCAGCGCCGCATCGCCCGATTGATCCGCCCGAGCATCCAGTCCTCGTCCACGTCGGGCGAGAGGTAGAAGGTGGGGGCGGCGAGATCCCGATCGGCCGCCAGCGCGCCCGCCTCCACGGCATCCCGCGCGAGGGCCGTGCCCGGCAGCACGCGGATCCCCGTCATGAAGGTGACGACGCAGCCGGGCCAGGCGAGGTGACGCTCGACGAAGGCCAGCGTCTCCTCGACCGTGTCGCGCGTCTCGCCCGGGCCGCCGAGCATGAAGAACCACATGCTGGCCAGGCCCGAGTCGCGCGCCAGGCGCGCGGTGCGCCGCACCTCCTCGACGCCGAAGCCCTTGCGCAGGCTCCGCAGCATCGTCTCGCTGGCCGCCTCGGGCGTGATCATCATCGAGGTGAAGCCGGCCCGGCGCATGCGCGCGAACAGCCGCTCGGAGACGCCGAGCGGATTGACACCCATCGCGGTGAGGCTCACGCGCAGGCGGCGCGCCACGATCTCGTCGCACACGGCCTCGGCGTGCTGCGGCGGCACGTTGAAGGTGGAGTCGACGAACTCGAAGGCGCGCGGACCGACGAGCGCGCTCACGCGCTCGATCTCGTCGGCGACGTCCGTGGGCGGCCGGCGCCGCGCGCCACGGCCCTCCACGGCGGGGTAGGCGCAGTAGCTGCACGCGAGTCCGCAGCCGCGCTTCGTCTGGATCGGCCACGTCGCGCCGGCGCGGGCGTACGCGCTCCAGTCGACCCAGTCCTCGAGCCCCGAGGCGCCGAAGCGCGGCAGGCGCGCGGGCTCCGCGGCCGCGCCGGCGCGCGCCCGCGTGACGACGGCGGGGATCGGCGCGTCCGCCGCGCCGGACTCGATCGCGGACAGGAGCCGGGGGAAGGTCTCCTCCCCTTCGCCCAGGACGGCGAAGTCCCCGTCCACGTGGTCCAGCACGCGGGCGCCGAGGATCGAGACGGCAGGGCCGCCCAGGACCAGGCGGGCGCCGCTCGCGGCCCGGACGACCGCCGCCAGGCGGCCGGTGTCCTCGAGGTGCCAGGCCGGGCGCTGGCGCACGACGTTGTCGATGTTGCGGATCGAGAGGCCGACGACCTCGGGCCCGAGCGCGGCGAGGTGCGCGCGGAGGTCCTCGAGCGGGCGCGCGCGTCCGACGAGGTCCACGAAGTGGACGTCGTGGCCGGCCCGGCGCGTCGCCCCCGCCACGTACGCGAGGCCGATGGGCGGCGCCGGCAGGAGCTCGCGCGAGGGATTCCAGTAGACGAGCAGGACGCGCACGGGACGATGCTACCCCGGATCCGCTGGCGCCGCCCGCTGCGCCGTGCGATCCTTCCGCGCATGGACACCAGGACGATCCAGAGCCGCGACGTCGCCTACCAGCTCCACCCGTTCACCAACCTCGGCCGGCACGAGGCCGAGGGGCCGCTCGTGATCACGCGCGGCAAGGGCGTGTACGTGTACGACGAGGCGGGGCGCGAGTACCTCGAAGGGCTCGCGGGGCTCTGGTGCACGGCGCTCGGCTTCGGCGAGGAGCGCCTGGTCGAGGCCGCGACGCGCCAGATGCGGCGCCTGCCGTACTACCACCAGTTCGGCGGCAAGGCCAACGACACGGCGATCCGGCTGGCCGAGCGGCTGATCGGCCTCGTGCCCGTGCCGATGTCCAAGGTGTTCTTCAGCAACTCGGGCTCGGAGGCCAACGAGAGCGCGATCAAGCTCTGCTGGTACTACAACAACGCGCTCGGCCGCCCCCGGAAGAAGAAGATCCTCTCGCGCCTGCGCGCCTACCACGGCGTCACGCTCGGCGCCGCGAGCCTGACCGGGCTGGCGATCGCGCACCGCGACTTCGACCTGCCGATCCCGCAGGTGCGCCACGCCGACTGCCCGTACCCCTACCGCTACGCGCGGCCCGGCGAGCGCGAGGAGGACTTCGCGACGCGCCTGGCCGAGAGCCTCGACGCGCAGATCCTGCGCGAGGACCCGGACACCGTCGCCGCGTTCATCGCCGAGCCCGTCATGGGCGCGGGCGGCGTCCTCGTCCCGCCGCGCACGTACTTCGAGAAGGTCCAGGCGGTGCTCCGCAAGCACGACGTGCTGCTGATCGCCGACGAGGTCATCTGCGGCTTCGGCCGCACCGGGCGCATGTTCGGCACCGAGACGTTCGGCCTCGGGCCCGACATCATGACGATGGCCAAGGCGCTCACCTCGGGGTACCTGCCGCTCTCGGCGACGCTCGTCTCGGACGAGATCTACCGCGCCTGCGTCCGCCAGAGCGAGAAGCTCGGCGTGTTCGCCCACGGCTACACCTACACGGGGCACCCCGCCGCGTGCGCGGTCGCCCTCGAGGTGCTCGACGTCTTCGCCGAGCGCGACCTCCTGGGCCACGTCGGGCGCGTCGGGCCGCGCCTGCTCGACGGCCTGCGCGCGCTCGGCGACCACCCGCTCGTGGGCGACGTGCGCGGCGTGGGCCTGCTGGCCGGCGTCGAGCTCGTGCCCGACAAGCCCGGGCGCGGCACGTTCGATCCCCCCGGCGCCGCGGGCACGCTCTTCGTCGCGCGCGCCGAGGCCAACGGCCTCATCGTCCGGGCGCTCCAGGACACCGTCGCGCTCTGCCCCCCGCTCGTGATCTCCGAGGGCGAGCTGGACGAGCTGCTCCGGCGCTTCGGCCGGGCGCTCGACGAGACGGCCGAGGCGCTCGGCCGCTGATGCCGCGCGCGCGCCCGACGCCGTACGCGCTCACGCCCGCGTTCGGACGGATCCTGTGCGTCTCCGCGCATCCCGACGACAACGAGTTCCTGATCGGCGGCAGCGTCGCGCGCTGGGCGCGCGAGGGGCGCGAGGTCGTTTTCTGCCTCGTGACGAACGGCGGCGCCGGCACCAACGCGCACACGCCCTCGCCCGCGGGCCTGGTGCCCGTCCGCGAGCGCGAGACGCGCGAGGCCGCGAGGATCCTGGGCGTGCGGGAGCTGGTCTTCCTCGGCTACCCCGACGGCGTGCTCGAGCCCACGCTCGACCTGCGCCGCGACCTCACGCGCGTGATCCGGCGCCGGCGCCCCGACGTCGTGGTGTGCGGCGACCCGACGCAGCGCTGGTTCGGCCGCGAGTACCTGAACCATCCCGACCACCGCGCCGCGGCCAGCGCCGCCCTCGACGCGGTCTTCCCCTCGGCGGAGACGAACGCGATCTTCCCCGAGCTGCTCGACGAGGGCCTCCCGCCCCACAAGGTGCGCCAGGTCCTCCTCGCCGCGACCACCGAGCCCGACACGTGGGTGGACATCGGCGACACGCTCGCGACCAAGGTCGCCGCGCTCCGCGCCCACGCGAGCCAGGTCGGCGCGGGCGAGTGGGTGGAGCCGCTCCTGCGCGGCTGGGCCGAGCGCGACGGCAAGCGCGCGGGCGTCCGCCACGCCGAGGCGTTCAAGCGGTTCGACCTGAACGGCACCTGAGGAGGGACCATGAGTCTGCAGGAGAGGCTGGACAGGATCCGGGAGGGCGCGAAGGCGCGCATCCCCGCCCCGATGTACGAGATGATGACGAAAGCCGTTGCGGACCTCACGGCGTCGGGCCAGGCCGCCCGGGCGCTGAAGGTGGGCGACCGGATGCCCAGCTTCGAGCTGCCGGCGGCCGCCGGCCGCCGGGTCGCCTCGGACGCGCTGCTCGCACGCGGCCCGCTCGTCGTGAGCTTCTACCGCGGCCGCTGGTGACCGTACTGCGTCGCAGAGCTGGCAGCTCTGCAGCAGGCCCTGCCCGACATCACCGCCGCCGGCGGCACGCTCGTCGTCATCTCGCCGCAGATGGCGCCGAGCCCGCGTGAGGCGGGCGTGCAGCACCCCGAGCACGCCTACGAGCTGCTGATCGACCGCGGCAACGAGGTGGCGCGACGCTTCGGGCTCGTGTTCGCGCTCCCGGACGAGATCCGCGACATCTACCGGACGTTCGGCAACGACCTCGAGCTGGCGAACGGCGACGCCTCCTGGACCCTGCCCATGCCGGCCCGCTACGTCGTGGACCGGCAGGGCGTCGTCCGCGCGGCGGACGTCCATCCCGACTACACGCGGCGGACCGAGCCCGCGGAGACCGTCGCGGCGCTCGCGAGGCTGCCATGAGACACCGGATCGCCGCGATTCCCGGTGACGGCATCGGCAAGGAGGTCGTGCCCGAGGGCATGCGCGTCCTCGACGCCGCCGGCCGCCGCTTCGGCTTCGACGTGGAGTGGACGACGTTCGACTGGAGCTGCGAGCGCTACGCGACGACCGGGCGCATGATGCCCGAGGACGGCCTCGACCAGCTCCGGCGCTTCGAGTCCATCTTCCTCGGCGCGGTCGGCTTCCCCGGCGTGCCCGACCACGTCTCGCTCTGGGGGCTCCTGATCCCGATCCGCCGCGGGTTCCGCCAGTACGTCAACCTGCGCCCGGTGCGCCTGCTGAAGGGGGCGCGGTCGCCGCTCGCCGGCCGCGGCCCCGCCGACATCGACATGCTGATCGTGCGCGAGAACAACGAGGGCGAGTACTCGGAGATCGGCGGGCGGCTCTACCGCGACACGCCCGAGGAGCTGGCCGTCCAGCAGGCGATCTTCACGCGGAAGGGCTGCGACCGCGTGCTGCGCTACGCCTTCGAGCGGGCGATGCGGCGGCCCCGCCGGCACGTGACCTCGGCGACCAAGTCGAACGGGATCATCCACAGCATGCCGTACTGGGACGAGCGCTTCGCGGCGATCGCGAAGGAGTACCCGGACGTCACGACCGCGCAGTACCACATCGACATCCTGACCGCGCACTTCGTGCAGCACCCGGACTGGTTCGACGTGGTCGTCGCCTCGAACCTCTTCGGTGACATCCTCTCGGACCTCGGCCCCGCCATCGCCGGCTCGATCGGGCTCGCGCCGGGCGGCAACATCAACCCCGAGAAGGAGCACCCGTCCATGTTCGAGCCGGTGCACGGCTCGGCGCCCGACATCGCGGGCAAGGGGATCGCCAACCCGATCGCGCAGATCTGGACGGGCGCGATGCTGCTCGAGCACCTCGGCCACGCCGACGCGGCGGCCGCCGTCGTCCGGGCGATCGAGCGCGTCGTGGAGGAGGGCCGGACGCTGACGCGCGACCTCGGCGGCCGCGCGACGACGCGCGAGGCCGCGGACGCGATCGCCGCGCTCGTCTAGCGTTCCGTCCGCGAGGTCACGTTCACGGTCGCGGCGCGACGGGCCGCCAGGCGCGGGCGGGAGGGTCGACGGGACCGCGCGGCCCGCTGCCCGCGCGGCGGGAACGGTTCCCGTCGCCCCCTCCCGCCCGCGCCGTCGGCCCGGACGCGACGCGGGACGGGGCGGAACATGACTTCGAGAACGGCACACCCGTGCGCAGCGCGCACGAGCGGTCGTCGCGTGTGGCGGGCGGATCCTGGCGCCGGGCGCCGCCCCCGCGGGGCCGGCACCCTGTGCCACCCGCGCGGTCACGCCATCGCCGTTCGTGAATGATGTGGGCGGGCGGGCGGCGCGGCGCGCGCTACCCGGCGGGGCCGGCGAGCGCCAGACGCCAGGCGCCCGCCACGGCGAGCGCGGCCAGCGCCGCGAGCGCCCCCTGCGCGCGCGGGCCGAGCGGGCGCCGGAGGGCGCCGCCGGCGGCGAGCCCGAGGGCGCCGCCGCAGAGGAGCCCGAGGCCGTGCGCCAGGACGTCGGCGTCCGGGCTCGCCCCGAGCATCGCCAGGAGTAGCAGGCTCGCGGCAGGGATCGTCCAGCGCCTGCCGCGCGCGCGCGCCGCGGCTGGCGCGGCGACGAGGCGGAGGGCCGCGAGGATCCCGATCGCTCCGAAGGTGGCGGTGGAGACGCCGACGGCGACGTGCCGCGGATCCTGCGCGAGGGCGCCGAGCAGATTGCCGGCGGCGCCCGCGAGGAGCACGAGCGCGACGCCACAGCCCGGCCCCAGCTCCCGCACGACCGCGGCCAGGAGCACCGCGGTCGCGACGGCGTTGCCGGCCACGTGGACCGCGTCCACGTGGAGCGTCAGCGCCGTCACCGCCCGCCACGGCTCGCCGTCCACGATGCGCCCGGCCGCGCCGGCGCCCCGGGCGAACCAGCGGGAGCCGGCGGCGGGCGGGCCGGTCACGGCGAAGAACGCGAGGAGGAGCGCCCCGGCGGCGACGCCGACCGTCCACGCCACGCGGGGCGAGGCACCCGGGGGGCTCGCGGCGGCCGGCGCGGGCCGCGCCTCCTCGTCGTAGGCGTCCAGCGCCGCCCGCGCCCGCGCGACGTCGTCGGAGTGGACGAGCAGGCTGAGCCCCGCGTCGTCGAGAGCGACGCGGTGCGGGATGCCGGCGGCGGCGAGGACGAGGGCCCAGTCCTCCGCCCGGGCCGGCCGCCGGGTTGTACGGATCGCGGTCTCCACGGCGTGATGCTACCCTTGCGCCGCCGGTCGCGGGCGACTCCCGGCGGCCGGGCGGGGACTATCATCTCTCGAGAGGAGCGACGCGAGTACATGGCGAAGAAGATCCCGGGCGCCCGGCTCGAGGTGATCGCGGGCGCCGGCCACTCGGCCAACCTCGATCAGCCGGAGGCGTTCAACCGCGTCCTGCTGGGCTTCCTCGACGCGCTCCCGCCCGCGTGACATGAGCCGCCGCGACGCGGCCTCGCTCGCGCACGACGTCGGCCGCCACCTCCGCTTCTCGCTCGCGAAGGACGACTACAGCGCGACGGCCTACGACCGGTTTCTCGCGTTCGCCTACGCCGTGCGTGACCGCGTCCTCGAGCGCTGGATCGCCACGCAGCAGGCCTACCACCGCGCGAACGTCAAGCGCGTCTACTACCTGTCCATGGAGTTCCTGCCCGGGCGGTACCTGCTGAACAACGCGATCAACCTCGGCCTGGACGCGGCGTGCCGCGAGGCGGGCGGCGCGCTCGGCCTCGACTGGGCCGAGCTGCTCGACCTGGAGGCCGACCCGGGGCTCGGCAACGGCGGGCTCGGCCGGCTCGCCGCCTGCTTCCTCGACTCGCTCGCGACGCTCGGCTACCCGGCCGTGGGCTACGGGCTCCGCTACGAGTACGGCCTGTTCCGCCAGAGCGTCCGCGACGGCGCCCAGGTCGAGGAGCCCGACAACTGGCTGCGGCTCGCGCACCCCTGGGAGGTGCCGCGGCCCGAGTACGTGTTCGCCGTCCCCTTCGGCGGGCGCAGCGAGCCGGCCTCGGACACGGGCGCGCTGCGGTTCCGCTGGGTGGACACGCGGGCGATCGTCGGGATGCCGTACGACGTGCCGATCGTCGGCTACGGCGGCGCCCACGTGAACACGCTGCGCCTGTGGTCCGCGCGCTCCGACCGGGAGTTCGACCTCGAGGACTTCAGCGAGGGCGACTACGCGGCGGCCGTGGAGCAGAAGGTGCAGGCGGAGAACCTGACGAAGGTCCTCTATCCCGACGACCGGGTCTACGCCGGCCGCGAGCTCAGGCTCCGGCAGCAGTACTTCCTGGTCTCGTGCGCGCTCCAGGACATCCTCCGGCGCCACCTCGCGGACCGCAATCCGCTCGAGGCGCTGCCGGACAAGGTCGCGATCCAGCTCAACGATACGCACCCCTCGCTCGCCGTGGCCGAGCTGATGCGCCTGCTCGTCGACGGCGCGGGGATGGCGTGGGACGCGGCCTGGGACGTGACCACGCGGGCGACGGCGTACACGAACCACACGCTGATGCCCGAGGCGCTGGAGCAGTGGCCGGTGGAGATGCTCGAGCGGCTCCTGCCGCGCCATCTGCAGATCATCGAGGAGATCAACCGCCGCCTCATGGACGAGGTGGCGCGGCGGTGGCCGGGCGACGCCGACCGGCGCAGGCGCCTGAGCCTGTTCGAGGAGGGCGAACCCAAGCGCGTGCGCATGGCGCACCTGGCGACCGTCGGCGCCCACTCGATCAACGGCGTCTCCGCGATCCACACCGCGCTGGTGCGCGAGCGCCTGCTGCCCGACTTTTGCGCGCTCTACCCCGAGCGGTTCAACAACAAGACCAACGGCGTCACACCGCGACGCTGGCTGCGCCTCTGCAACCCCGGGCTGTCGGCGTTCATCACGGGGCGCATCGGCCGGGGCTGGGTCGCCGACCTCGACCGCCTCCGCGCGCTCGAGCCGGCGGCCGACGACGCGGGCGCGCGGGCGGAGTTCCTGGCGATCAAGCGCGGGGCCAAGGAGGCGCTCGCGGCGCACGTCGCCGCCACGCTGGGGACGCGCGTGGACCCGGCGAGCCTGTTCGACGTGCAGATCAAGCGCCTGCACGAGTACAAGCGCCAGCTCCTGAACCTCCTGCACGTCGTGCTCCTCTACCAGCGGCTGCGCGACGAGCCCGGCGCCGACTGCGTCCCGCGCACGTTCGTCTTCGCCGCGAAGGCCGCCCCGGCCTACTGGCAGGCCAAGCGCGTGATCCGGCTGATCCACTCCGTGGGGCGCGCGCTCGAGCGCGACCCCGCCGTGCGGGGCCGCCTGCGCGTCGTCTTCCTGCCGGACTACCGCGTCTCGCTCGCCGAGCGGATCGTGCCGGCCGCGGACCTGTCCGAGCAGATCTCCACCGCGGGCACCGAGGCCTCGGGGACCGGCAACATGAAGCTCACGCTCAACGGCGCCCTGACCATCGGCACGCTCGACGGCGCCAACGTCGAGATCCGGGAGGCCGTCGGGGCCGAGAACTTCTTCGTCTTCGGCCTCGAGACCGGCGAGGTGGCGGCGCTCCAGGCCTCGGGCACGAACCCCGGCCTCGCGGTGTACGAGCGCGACGCCGAGATCCGGCGGGCCGTGGACTTCCTGCTGTCGGGCCACTTCGACGGCCTCGCGGCCGAGGAGCTCGAGCGGGTGCGCCAGGCCCTCGTGGAGCGGCCGGACCCGTGGATGCACCTCGCCGACCTGCGCGCCTACGCCGGCGCGCAGGCGCGGGTCGGCGCGCTCTACCGCGATCCGCACGCGTGGGCGCGCGCCGCGCTCCTGAACGTGGCCCGCGCGGGGCGCTTCAGCTCGGACCGCACGATCCGCGAGTACGCCCGGGAGGTCTGGGCGCTCGAGGTCAGTCCTTCGGCAGGCCCAGCACACGCTCGCCGATGATGTTGCGCGGGCGCGTCCTCGAAGTCCATCGCCTGCGGGCTAGCCGTGCGGCGCCTCGAGGCCCTGCGGCACGTGGGCCACCTCGAGCTTGAGGCGGTCGGGATCCTCGAAGAAGACCGCATAGTAGCCGGGCCCGTACTCGGGGAACTCGCGGGGCGTGTCGTAGAGGGGCGCGAGCCCGCGCGGCTCGAGGAACTCGCGCGCGAAGCGCTGCACCGCGCCCTGGGAGTCCACGCGGAAGGCCAGGTGGTTGAGCCCGGTGCGCTTCCGGTGGAAGCCGAACCCCGCGTGCCGCTCCTCGGCCTCGATGAGCCACACGTCCACGGTCCCGTCCGAGAAGCCCAGGCTCTGCGCGTCCTCGTGCATGCGGCGGAACTCGAGGTAGGCGAGGAGCGCCCGGTAGAAGGGGAACGAGCGCTCGGCGCGGCTCACGTTGACCTGCACGTGGTAGAGCGCCGCCTTCATCGCCGTCCTCCCGCTCAGATCCTCAGGAGCTTCGCGGCGACTTCCTTCATGACCTCGTCGGCGCCGCCGCCGATCGTGCCCAGGCGCCAGTCCACGTAGGCGCGGGCGGCGGGGTTCTCCCGGATGTAGCCGCTGCCGCCGAAGAGCTGCACGCAGGTCGTCGCGACGTACTGCTTCATGTTGGCGACGAACACCTTGGCCATCGAGACGTCGAGCGTCACGTCCTCGCCGGCGACCATCTTGCGGATGCAGCGGTGGGCGACCTCCTGCGCCGCGGTGATCTGGATCATCATCTCGACGAACTTGAACCGGTTCACCTGCATCTTCGCGAGCGGCTTGCCGAAGGCGACGCGCTGCTGGGCGTGCTCGAGCGTCAGCTCCCAGAGGCGCCGCGCGGCGACGGGCCCGGCGACGACGGGCACCATGCGCTCGTCCTGGAACTGGTTCATCTGCTGCTGGAAGCCGCGGTTCGCGTCGCCGATCGTGTTCGCGACCGGCACGCGCACGTCGTCGAAGAACAGGAGGCCGGTGTCGGAGCCGCGGTTGCCGATCTTGTCGAGCAGGCGGTAGGAGAAGCCCGGCGTGTCCGTGGGCACGATGATCTGCGTGTAGCCGTGGTAGCCGGCCGCGGGATCGGTGACGGCGAGCAGGCAGAGCCAGTCGGCGTTGGCGGTGTTCGTGATGAACATCTTGGAGCCGTTGATCACCCACCAGTCGCCGTCGCGCACGGCGCGCGTCTTGATCCCGGCCACGTCGGAGCCCGCGCCCGGCTCGGTGACGGCGATCGCGGCCACGTGCTCGCCGCGGATCGCGGGCACGAGGTAGCGCTCCTTCAGCGCCTCGCTGCCGAAGCGGGCGAGCGCGGGCGTCGCCATGTCGGTCTGCACGCTCACGCCCATCCCCACGCCGGCGTTGTCGCAGAGGGTCAGCTCCTCGAGGAACACCGCGTGGTAGGAGTAGTCGAGCCCCTGGCCGCCGTACTTCGGGTCGTAGCGGATGCCGAGCAGGCCCATCTCGCCCAGACGGCGGAAGATCGCCTTGTCCGGCCGCCCCGCCTCGTCGAACTCGCGCGCGCGGGGCGCCAGCTCCGTCTGGACGAACTTGCGCGTGGCCGCGCGGAACGCCTGGTGCTCGGGACTGCCGTAGATGTCCTCGCCTGCCATGTGTCCTTCCAGCCGTCAGTCGAACGTCAGGACCGCCATGCCGCCGGCGACCTGGACGGCGCCGGTCACGTCGTCGACGCCGAGGACGACGTGTCCCCGCGTCGTGACGTACACCGAGTCGATGTTGATGCCCGCGTTGGCCATGACGAGGGCCACGTCGCCCAGCGTGCCCGGCTCGTCGAGCAGCCTGACGACGAGCACCTCGCGGGTGTCGTGGGCGATCCCCGCCGCGCGGAGGGCCGCGGCCGCCTTGTCCGGATCGTTCGGCACGAAGTGGATGACGCTCTTGCCCTCGCGGCTCATCCCCTGGATCGCCTCGATGTTGACGCGGGCGTCGCCCAGGACGCCGCCGAGCCGGGCCAGCGTGCCGGGCCGGTCCTCGAGCACGACTCTGAGCTCCGTCGCCATCGCCGATCCCCCTGACGCGGCCGCGCCGCTCCTGCACTACACGCGCGCGCGCCGACGAAGTCAATCCCGTTCGTCCGGCCGGGAAAACTGAGGCGTTTTGCGGAGACGGCACGCGCGCCGGGCGTTTCGCCGCGCTCCCCGCACCGGTAGACTGGCGGCGGGGAGCTCGACATGTCCGACGGCGCGATGCGGGCGGCGGTCTTCGCCGCCCTGGGCAAGCGGTGGTTCTACGGCTGGACGATCCTCGCCGTGGCGGGGCTCGGCATCTTCGCGACCGGCCCCGGCCAGTCGCACACCTTCAGCGTGTTCGTCGGGCCGATCGGGGCCGACCTCGGCCTGTCCAAGGCCTCGATCTCGTCGGCCTACGGCCTGGCGACGCTCCTGGCGGCCTTCTGCCTGCCGTACATGGGCCGGCTCGTGGACCGCTTCGGGCCGCGGCGCATGACGACGGTCGTCGTGCTGCTGCTCGGCGCGGCCTGCCTCGCGTTCGGCGCCGTCGCGAGCCTGCTCTGGCTCGCCGTCGGCTTCGCGGCGCTGCGCTTCCTCGCGCAGGGCTCGCTGATGCTGACCTGCGCCAACCTGGTCTCGCAGTGGTTCAGCCGGCGGCGCGGGTTCGCGCTGAGCCTCATGGCCCTCGGCTTCGCGGTCTCGATGGCCGTGCATCCGCCGCTCGGCCAGTACCTGATCGAGACGATCGGCTGGCGCCGGGCGTGGGTCGTGCTCGGCGTGCTCACCTGGGCGCTGCTGCTGCCGCCGGTCCTCCTGCTCGTGCACGACGCGCCGGAGGACCTGGGGCTCCGGCCGGACGGCGACGCGCGGGAGACGGCGGAGGCCCCGCCCGGCGGCCGCGCCGCGCCACCGGTGAGCGGGCTCACGCTCCGCGAGACGCTCGGCACGTCGGCCTTCTACATCCTCGGGGCCGGCTGGTTCGCCATCGCGATGCTGGTCACGACGCTGCACTTCTACCAGGTCTCC
>MGCF01000008.1:14290-33363 GCA_001788495.1 Candidatus Rokubacteria bacterium RIFCSPLOWO2_02_FULL_73_56 | reverse complement strand
ATCGACCAGGCCAACGCCGACAAGCAGATCGCCCAGGCCAAGGCCGAGGAGCGGCGGGCCATGGCCGTCGCGCTCGAGCAGGAGATGCGGGCGCGCGTCGTCGAGGCCGAGGCCGAGGTGCCACGCGCCATGGCCGAGGCGTTCCGTCAGGGCAACCTCGGTATCATGGACTACTACCGGATGAAGAACGTGCAGGCGGACACGACGATGCGCGAGTCGATCGCGGGCGCCCCCGAGGAGCCGCCCGCGCCGCCGAAGAAATAGGAGCGGGGGCGATGAGCCTCGAGCAGCTCCTCCTCTTCGCGGTGTTGCTCCTCGTGCCGCTGCTGAACTTTCTCGTGCGCCGGGTGCGGCGGCATCTGGCGGCCGGCCCGCGCCCGGGCGTCGAGCCGGAACGCCCCGTGGCGACGCGGGCGCGGCCGGGAGCCG
Source organism: Candidatus Rokubacteria bacterium RIFCSPLOWO2_02_FULL_73_56 (assembly GCA_001788495.1). GTDB lineage: Bacteria > Methylomirabilota > Methylomirabilia > Rokubacteriales > CSP1-6 > GWA2-73-35. The sequence continues at coordinate 32,934 of MGCF01000008.1, read as the reverse complement.
CCGTCCCGACGCCGAGCGTCCGCGCGCCCCGCGAGGCGCGTCCGGCCCGGCGGCCCCCGTTCCCGGCCGCGCCGGCGCCGGCGCCCGCACCCCGCCGGCCGCCGCGGCGGCCCCTCCTGCGCCGGCGCGAGGCGCGCCGGGGGTTCGTGCTCATGACGATCCTCGGGCCCTGCCCTGGGCTCGGCGACTCGTGACGCCGCGCGCGCCGGCGAGGGGGAGTTCCAGCGCGATGACGGGCGCCGTGACGCTGTTCCGGGTCGTGGGCATTCCGGTCCGGGTCCACGCGAGCTGGCTCGTGATCTTCGGCCTGATCGCGTGGAGCCTGTCCGTCGGCTACTTCCCGCAGGTGCTGCCCGACGTGCCGGTCGCGGCCCACTGGGTGGGCGGCGCCGCCGCCGCGCTCCTGCTCTTCGTGTCGGTCTTCCTGCACGAGCTGTCGCACGCGCTCGTCGCCCGACGCGCGGGCCTCGGGGTGTCCGCCATCACGCTGCACGTCTTCGGCGGGGTCTCGCAGCTCGAGGACGAGCCGGGCTCCCCGGGGGTCGAGTTCCTGATCGCGATCGTGGGGCCGCTCACCAGCTTCCTCGTCGCCGGCGTCGCGGCGCTGGCGAGCTCCGTGACCGGAGCGCGTCCGCTGGCCACGGCCATCCTCCAGTACCTGGTCCTGGTCAACGTCGTCGTCGGTGTCTTCAACCTCGTGCCGGGCTTCCCGCTGGACGGCGGGCGCGTGCTGCGCGCCATCCTCTGGAAGGTCCGGGGCGACCTGCAGGCGGCGACGCAGGCGGCGAGTCGCGCGGGGGTGGCGGTCGCGTTCGTGCTGATCGCCCTCGGCGTCCTGCGGGGCCTCACGGGCGAGTTCCTGGGCGGCCTCTGGTTCGTCCTCATCGGCCTGTTCCTGCGGCAGGCGGCCGCGGGGAGCTACCAGCAGCTCGTGCTGCGCCGCGCCCTGTCACCCCTCGCGGTCCGCGACGTGATGACCCGGGAGGTCTTCGCCGTGGGGCCCGACCTGCCGCTCGCCCGGGTCGCGGACGACTTCTTCTGGCCGCACCACGTCTCGAGCTTCCCGGTGGTCGAGGGCCGGCGCGTGATCGGCATCGTGAGCATCCACCAGCTCGGGGACATCCCGCAGGCGCGCTGGGCCGAGACCCCGGTCCGCCAGGTCATGCGCGCCCTCGACGACTCGCTGGCGGCCGCGCCCGGCGACAGCCTGTGGACCGCCTTCGAGAAGCTCTCCGGCAACGGCCTCGGGCGGCTCGCCGTCGTCGAGGACGGCGCGCTCGCCGGCTACCTGAGCCTCAAGGACGTCGTGCACGTCCTGGGGATCCGGCGCCCGGCGGGCGCGCCGTAGACGCTACCAGGAGCCCCGGCGGCTGGCGCGGATGGCCTTGTCCATCTCGCGCCGGACCTCGCGCTCGCGGAGCGCCGAGCGCTTGTCGTGCAGCTTCCTGCCGCGCGCCAGGCCCAGCTCGACCTTCGCGCGGCCGCGCTTGAAGTAGAGGCGCAGGGGCACGAGCGTCAGCCCGCGCTCGGCGATCTTGCCGGTGAGGCGGGCGATCTCGCGCCGGTGGAGCAGGAGCTTCCGGTCGCGCTCGGGGTCGTGGTTGGCGTCGGTGCCGTGGCTGTAGGGGCTGATGTGGCAGCCGAGCAGCCACGCCTCGCCGTTCCGCACGGTCGCGTACGAGTCCTTGAAGGTCACGTGCCCCGCGCGCAGCGCCTTCACCTCGGTGCCCCGCAGCACGAGCCCGGCCTCGACGGTCTCGAGGATCGCGTACTCGTGCCGGGCGCGCCGGTTGGTCGCGACGGTCCTATCTTGTGGGCTCTCGCTGGCTTGACTTGGCATGCCCGAACGGTATTATGACTGACGCTGTCCGGGCCGAAGTGGCGGAATTGGCAGACGCGCATGATTCAGGGTCATGTGCCCGCAAGGGTGTCGGGGTTCGAGTCCCCGCTTCGGCACCAACATCCTCCTGAGTGGCGCCCGACCCCCGTGGAACGCCGCCCAGGGGTGCGCCGCTCCGTGCATCATGCAGAGAGCGCATCGGCGAGCGCACGAAGCAGTCTCGCCCCGTCCCCGCGCCATGCACTGCCGTGCATGCACGCGAGCGTTCCCGGGTTCGTCGCGGCGAGCCTCTCCAGCATCGCCCGTGCGTGTTTCGTGTGGGAGAAGTAGTCCAGTCCCCGGCGGAACGCCTCGCTCGGCGCAAGAATGTCCGCCTCCGTGAGGGGCGGATGCTCGGCGCCTCCTTGCGTGAACAGGTCGCCGCAGAGCAACGTCGCGGTTCGTTCTTCGGTCAGAACGCCGCATTCCCACGCGTGCGGCAGATGCGGCGTGTCGAACCAGCGCACGGAGTGCCTGCCCAGAGGGAGCAGCTCGCCGTCGGCAAGCGCGCGGGGCGCCCGATCGGCAAGGTCACCGATCGATACCATGGCAGCCACCGTGCCGCACAGGGGCGCAGACTGCGGAGCGACGGCGAGCCATTCGTTGAGCGAGCCGCACTCGTCGGCTTCCACATGGGATAACGCAATGTGGCGCAGCCTCTCGACCGGCAACACGCTCGCCACCGCTTCACGCACGAGTGGAAACATCTTGCGCGGGCCGGTGTGGAAGAGCAATGGCTCCTCGTCCACGATGAGGTACTGGTTGAACGAGAACCCGCCTGCTCCCGGGATCACCACGGGCGTGTTGATGCGATAGATCCCGTCAGCGACCTCGTGCACGTTCGTCCCGGATTGCCTGTTCGTCGCGGTCATCGGACTCTCCATGCCCCCGGTTGGGTGATCGCGGCGTTCACGCGCCTGTCACGCGGTCCGCATGAACAGCGCGTCCTTGTGTGTCACCTACGTCCCCGACCCCGAGCGGGCGCTACGGCGGAGGCGGAGGAGGAAGCGGCCTACGAGTCCACGACACACACCGCCATGGAGGTGCCAGTCGACCTCGTCAAGGTCACCGAATGAGTGCGCGCGGGTCGGGGGCCGCGGCGAGCGTGATCGTGCGGCCCTCGCGCGCGGAGGTGGCGGCGGCCTCGACCACGGCGAGCGCCGCGACGCCGTCTTCCGCGGGCACCGCGCAGGGGCGCCGCCCGGCGCAGGCGTCGAGGAACGCCTGCAGCTCGAGGCGGAGCGGCTCCTCGCCCCGCGCCGGCAGCTCCTCCTTGCCCGTGTCCACGGCCTCCCACGCCTCGCCGCGCTTGAGGTGCTCGCCGAGGTGGAGGCTGACCGTGGAGGCGCCGTAGTCGGCGACCAGCGCGCCGCGCTCGCCGACGATCACGCAGTCGCGGAACGTGCCGGGCGCGAAGTAGTTCGCCTCGACGACCGCCGGGATCTCCCCGTAGTGCACGATCGTCACCGACAGGTCGTCGAGCCCGCGGCCCAGATAGTCGCGCTGGAGCGCCGCCACGCGCGTCGCGGGGCGCGCGAACAGGTGCGCGAACAGGTCGAAGTAGTGGATCGCGTCGGTCTGGGTCACGCCGACGTCCGTGCGCGGCCGCTTGAAGCCCGAGAACCGGCCCGTCGCGTAGCGGACGGCCCCGAGGCGGCCGGCGGCGAGCGCCTGGCGGAGCGTCGCGGTCACCGGGTGGAAGCGGAAGATGTGGCCCACCTGCAGCACGCGCGCCGCGGCGCGCGCCGCCGCCGCCAGCTCGCGGCCCTCGGCGGCGGTCGCGGTCAGCGGCTTCTCGAGGAAGCAGTGGCGCCCCGCGGCGAGGCACGCGCCGGCGATCGCGCGGTGGCTGTCGGCGGGCGTGACCACGTCCACCGCGGCGACGCGCGGCAGCGCCGCGCGGTAGTCGGCGACGGCGCGCGCCGGCTCCACCCCCTGCTTCACGGCCCACGCGAGCCGCGCGGGCGAGACGTCGGCGACCCAGAGCCCGACGCCGAGCTCGCGGAGCACGCGCAGGTGCTTCTCGCCCCAGCGGCCGAGGCCGACCAGCAGGACGTCCATCGGCGGGCTAGTCCCGGATCAGGTCGCCGCCGAGGTCCTCGGCGACCTCGTAGCGGAGCAGGCGGCCCTTCATCCAGCGGACCACGAGCAGGTCGACGAGCGCGACGAGCGCGCGGTTCCAGACGCCGTACTTGGACTGCCCGAAGCGGCGCGGCCGGTGGTTCACCGGCACCTCGAGCACGCGATACCCGCGCATCCTGAGCAGCGTCGGGACGAACCGGTGGAAGCCGCGGTAGAGCACGAGCTCGCGCAGGCACTCGCGCCGAAAGGCGCGGAAGGTGCAGCCGCTGTCCTGGATGCTCTCGTCGGAGAGCGCGTTGCGCACGCGGTTGGCGACGCGCGAGGAGAGGCGCCGGAGCCAGTCGTCGCCCTCGCCGCGCTTGACGCGCCAGCCGGTCACGGCGTCCCAGCGGTCGAGGTGGGAGAGCAGCGTCGGGATGTCGTGCGGGTCGTTCTGGAGGTCCGCGTCCATCACGACGACCCAGCGGCCGCGCGCCGCCTTGAAGCCCGCGTCGGTCGCCGCCGTCTCGCCCGCGTTGGCCTTGAGCCGCACGAGCCGCACGCGCGGGTCGGCGTCGCGGAAGCCGCGGATGATCTCGGCGCTGCGGTCGCGGCTGCCGTCGTCCACGAAGACCACCTCGAAGGCGTGGCCGAGCGGCTCGAGGACCCCCCGCAGCTCGGGCCAGAGGAGCGGGAGGTTCTCCTCCTCGTTGTAGACGGGGATGACGATCGAGAGGTCACGCACGGTTGGTCCCCTTCCACTCGGCGACGAGCGTCTGCGGGAGCTGGAGCCGGTCGAGGACGCGCGCGACGGTGTGGGTCACGATGTCGTCGAGGGTCTTGGGCCGGTTGTAGAACGCCGGCATCGGCGGCAGCACGACCGCGCCCATCTCGGCGAGCGCGAGCATGACGCGGAGGTGGCCCGCGTGCAGTGGCGTCTCGCGGACCAGCAGGATGAGCGGCCGGCCCTCCTTCAGCGTCACGTCCGCGGCGCGGGCGACCAGCGAGTCCGCGTAGCACGCGGCGATCGCGCCGGCGGTCTTGATCGAGCACGGGGCGATCACCATGCCGGCCGTCCGGAACGAGCCGGAGGCGATCGCGGCGCCGATGTCCTTGTTGTCGTAACGGACGGTCGCGAGCGCCTCCACGTCCCCGACGGCCCAGTCGGTCTCCTCGGCGATCGTGCGCTTGCCGGGCGCGGAGACGACGAGGTGGGTCTCGACCGCCTTGTAGCCGCGCAGGATCTCGAGCAGGCGGATGCCGTAGATCGCACCGGTCGCGCCGGTGATGCCGACGACCAGCCGGCTCACAGGCGGAATCTCCGCCTGAACACCTCCTCGCGCGTCTTCTGGTAGAGGATCTCCCACTCGCGGCTGCCCTCCGGCAGGGGGCGCGCGTAGGAGGCCAGGATCTTCCGCACCTCGCCGTCGATGGAGTCCGCGAGCTTCGCCTCCTCGGTGAGGGCGCGGACGACCTCGGGCCGCAGCTCGTCGGGCGCCCTGACCTGCACGCCGGGCGTGGCGCCGAGCTCCTTCACGATGAGGTCGGCGAGGTAGAAGATGCGCTCGCGGCTGATGCGCATCAGAGGACGAACCCGCGCTCGCGCGCGAGCTTCTCCTTCACCTTGCCGAGGAGCTGCCGGTAGTCGGCGGCGGAGTCCTTGATCTGCTTGGCGTGCTCGAGCAGGAGCTTCCGCGCGTCCTCCTCGAGCTTTTCCTCGGCGGTGAGGTTGTCGAGGACGACCTGGCGCACGGCCGCGCGCGCCGCGGCCTCGTCCTTGATCTCGGCGACCTTCCTGGTCACCAGCCGCTTCACGACGGCGTCCGCCATGCGCTCTGCGACGGCTCCGTGCCGAGGCATACCCTGCGAGATTACACGGCCACGACGCAGAGTGTCAAGGAACGGCGGGGAGCGGGTACTGTCCTTGTTTCGGGATGCAGAAAGTAGATCCTCGATTTCCCATACACGACCCGTCAGTCCCGCTGCCATTGCCGGCGCCACGCGAAGCGAGCCGTGAATCCGGCAGAGATTGTAGACGGCAAAATGAATCGCGACGGCCGCTTTGAGGTTGAGAAGCAGCTTCGAAAACGCATTGGTCAGCCTGGTGAAGCGCCGCATCTGCATTCTGATCGTCAAGTCCCCACGCTCGACGTAAGACGTAGAAATGCGGTCCTCGCGCGGCTGACCCTGGATGGTCTCTTTCTCGATGCTTTCGAGTTCTGGGGGACTGTAGCGACCGCTTTGGGCATCGCCCTTGAAACGCTTGGTGACCTGGGCGTAGTCAATGTCCGCACCGAAGGCTCGCTCAACGGAATCAGCGTAAGGGCGAAAAGCATCGGTGGTGAGTTGAACGCGGCCCGTGACGCGCGCCCGAATCTCCTGCACGAACAGGCGGGCCGCCGTCCAGTCCCGCCGGCCGACCATGAACACCGGCACCAACTTCGTCACAGGGTCAAGCGCTACGAACGTGTATTGATCGCCCAGTTCGCGGGTCTGCCTTTCCTCAGGAGTACACTTCCGCTCCTTCTTTCCGACATAGGCCCACAGCTCATCTGCCTCCAGCGCTTCGCAGCGGACATTCCGCATCACCTTGTCCATGATCTCTGCGCAGTTCTCGCCCGCGCGATGATCTGGGCTTCCTTGGCGGGCTTGAGCATGTTCACCGCGGCCTTCCATTTCATCTTGGGGAGGCCGTACAATGAACCTGGCGGTCAACCGACAGGCTCTAGCGGCCTCACTCCGCTAGGGTTTGCTGCGCCACCCCGGGGCCGTTGACGCGGCCTCGGGGTCAGTTTCGGCGAGACGGTGGGGCCAAAAGGAAGGGCCATCCGGCCCGGATCGAACCCTCTCCTTTTGGCCCTTTCTGCTGGCAGTCCTGGCGGCCCCCTGATCCTTATGACCACATCCCCAGGCTAACTCCCAGCCTGAGGCATGTCAAGGGGCTAATGCGGGCACTAGACTCCAGTATAGCCTTGACAGGGTCAGGCTGCGGCGGGTAATATGTTGGCGTCGAAAGGGGGTTCAGTTTATGGCGAAGCATCGCAGTCCGAACTATCCGGCGATCGGATTGTCGGAGGCCGTTCAGCGCATCGGCCGTCTCTTTGAGAAGGAGAAGAAGACCGTCGTCCAGCCGATCGTGGCGGCCACGGATCTGGGCTACAAAGGACTCAATGGCCCGTCGCGAACCGTGCTGTCGGCCCTCAAGAAGTACGGACTGCTGGACGAGCTAAAAACAGGGGTGCGTGTATCCGACCTTGCCGTCGCTCTCCTACATCCCGCGAATGACGAGCAGCGGCTTGGCGCTCTGCGCGACGCCGCGCTGCGGCCCGAACTGTTCCGCGAGTTACAGCAAAACTACTCGCAAGGTTCCGACGCCGCGATCGCCGCGATCCTGATTCAGCGCGGGTTTTCACCTCAAGCTGCGACGCAGGTCATCGAGGGGTTCAGAGACACAATGTCCATAGCGCAACTCGGTGCCTCGGGGTACAATCCACCCACTGGAGAGGGGGAGCCTGAGGCTATGGCCGCCACTACTGGACTCGAAGCCCGCGCCACAGACGCTATCTCCGTTACTGATCCGGCCCGTGGGGCCGTCCGGCCGCGTTTGTACAGCTGGGCGCTCTCAAAAGATGTATCGGCGAGGCTGGAGATCACCGGGGACCCGCTCACAAAGGAGCAAGCCGAGCGACTGAGGCAGTACGTTGACCTGACGGTGAGTGCCCTGGCGGCTGAGGGAGAGTAAATCAAATTTCCGGTTGACGGCCGCTAGATTCAGCGTGCTAGATTCGAGGCCAACACTAGATATCGGGCTTGGGGCTGAAATGACGAACGCCCCACCGGTTGCCCGATGAGGCGTTGTCAGGGCCCCTGTAGCTCAGCCTGGAAAGAGCTGGCGGCTACTAACCGCTGAGTCCCGGGTTCGAATCCCGGCAGGGGCACCACCCCCTACAACCGTTCCAGCGGGGACGTTCATTAGAATCCCGCTTGGCTCCGGCCGTCAATTCCCCCTATTTCGTAGCCAGGCTAACGAACACCCCCATATCTTGTCAAGCACAAAAAGCCTCTTTTATGCCATTTTCGTGTCCCCCAATGGCTCCGTCAGGTCGACCCAAGAAGAAGATCGCAACCAAGCCCTACCGGATTCGTCTCCCGGCCGTGGTCGAGGAGTACCTGCAGGCGCTTATGTCTACGGGTAGTTACGGAACTAGCTCACAGGACGCGATTAAGCAGCTCATTCGCGACGAGATCGAGTTGCTAATTCGCGAACGAAGACTTAAGCGGCGTCCAAGCGAAGATCCTCTCTAGGACCCAACCCATCGTGGCTGCCACGATTCGCCCACAACGAATTACGGACAGCACCCGGGGAGCGTGACGGTCGCGCGCGTGCCGACGCCGGGCGTGCTCTCGAGGCGGATCGTGCCGCCGTGGGCCTCGACGAGCGCCTTGACGACCGCGAGGCCGATGCCCGCGCCGCGTGCGGCCGGCGCGGCGTCCGGCGCGCGGTAGTACGGCTCGAAGACCCGCGCCAGCGCCGCAGCGGGGATGCCGCGGCCCCGGTCCTCGACGGCGAGCGCGAGGCCGCCGGCGGCGGGGCGCGCGCTCACCCTCACGGGGCTGCCCGCGGGCGAGTACTTGACGGCGTTCCCCACGAGGTTCGTCAGGATGCGCTCGAGCGCGTCGGGGTCGGCGTCGAGCGGCGGCAGGCCCGGCGCGCAGTCCACCTCGATCGGATGGGCGGGCGCGGCGCGGCGCAGGACCTCGACGATGTCCGCGACGAGCGCGGCCACGTCCACCGCCGTCCGCTGGAGCGCGGGGACGAGCCCCTGCTCGCGGCGGGAGAGATCGAGCAGGTCGCTCACGATCCGGCCGAGCCGCCGCGCCTCGCCGTGCATGATCCGGCCGAAGCGCGCGACCTCCGCGGGCGGCAGGCGCCGCAGCGCGAGCAGCTCGCTGAAGCCCTGGAGCGCGGTGAGCGGCGTGCGCAGCTCGTGCGAGGCGATCGCGACGAATGCCGACTTCGCCCGGTCGATCTCCTCGAGCCGCGCCGTCGCGCTCGCCACCTTCGCGGCGAGCTCGTCGGCGAAGCGGCGCTGGCGGGCGGCGAGCCGGGCGTTCTCGAGCGCGACGCCCACGTGCGCGCCGAGCGCCTCGAGCGCCGCGCGCTCCCCGCCCCCGAGCCCGCCCTCGCGCTCGACGGCGAGCGCGCCGATCACCGCGGCCTCCGCGACGAGCGGCGTCACGAACGCGCGCCGCGGCCGCGGGCCTCCGCCCGCGGCCGGCACGAACAGCGGGCGGCCCGTGGCGAGGACCCGCGCGACGGCGGAGCCCGGGACCACGCGCGCGCCGCCGGCGACCAGCGCGCGAGCGCCGTCGCGCGCGACGAGCGCGACGTCGGCGTCGAGGCGAAGGGCCAGCGCGGCGCGCAGGCGGCCGAGCGCCCCCTCGAGCGTCGCCGCTCCGGCGACCGCGCGGCGGACGGCGACGAGCGCCTCGGAGCGCGCGAGCTCCCGCCGCGCGCGCGTCGTCGCGGCGCCGACGAGCGTGCCGAGGAGCGCGAGCACGCCGAGGCTCACGAGGCCCTCGATCGCCTCGGTCGTGAGCCCGGCGCGCTCGATCTCGGAGAGCACGACCGGCGCCATGAGCAAGACGGCGGCGCCGGCGGCGAGCGTGCCGCCGAGGACGCCGAAGCCGAGCGCGGCGCCCGCCACGGGGAGCAGGTAGGCGTGGCGGACCAGCGCCGCGGGCCCGTCCGGGTCGCGCGCGAGCAGCGCCGTGAGCGCGAGGAGCGCCAGCGCCAGCGTCGCGACGGCGAGGGCGGGGCGGGCGCGCGTCCGCACGGCGTCAGGGGGCGTCGCAGAGCCGCCAGGCCGCGAAGAACACGAGCGCGCTCGCGAGCCCCGGGAGCAGGCTGCCCGAGCGGCGGAGGAGCCAGCAGTTCGCCGCGCCCAGGAGCGTCAGGTAGAAGGCCGCGCCCACCACCAGCTCGACGCTCTTGGGCAGGAGCGGATCCACCAGGTAGCGGAGCACGTAGGCGCCGGTCGAGAGCGCCGCCGCGCCGGCGGCCGGCCACCGGCGCTGGGCGCGGGCGAAGAGCGCGCCGCGGAAGAAGCACTCGGCGGCGAGCACGTTGGCGCCGGCATCGTAGGCGAGCGCGCCCAGGAGCTCCCCGGCCGGGCGCGCGCCGACCGCGACGCCGAGGGTGAGCGACGCCGAGACGAGGAGGTGGCCGCCGAGCAGGGCGCCGAGCGCCGCGCCCGCGGCGACACCCCGCAGCGGGACGCCGCCGCCGAGGCCGAGCGCCGCGAGCCGGCCGCGCGCGGCGAGCCGCGCGACGACGAGCGGCGGCCCGGCGTAGGCGAGGAGCCCGAGGGGATGGCTCCGCGCGGCCAGCGCCGCGAGCGCCAGCAGCGCGACGAGGCCCACGCCCGGGAGCGTCCGGCCGCCGAGCGCCCACGCGAGCGCCGTCGCGAGCAGCGCGCCGTGGCCCGCGGCGACGCCGGCGACGGCGAGCGCGGCGCCCGGGAGCCAGCCCCCGGCGACGAGGGCCGCCGCGCCGAGCGCCGCGCCCGCGAGCGCGGCGAGCAGCGCCGCGGGCGTGTCAGCGAGCAGGGGCGGCGGCCGCTCCGGACAGGGCTGCTCGAGCGCCCACACGGGGGACCTCCTCCCGGAGCCCGCGCATCGTCTCGACGAACGCCACGACCACCGCGCCGTCGAGCGTGCGCCCGGCCTCGGCGTGCAGGTGCTCGACGGCCGCCGCGTGCGTGAGCGCGGCCCGATAGGGCCGGGCCGAGGTGAGCGCGTCGTAGACGTCGGCGACGGCCACCACGCGCGCGCCGAGCGGGATCGCGGCGCCGGCGAGCCCGTCGGGATAGCCGCTGCCGTCGAGGCGCTCGTGGTGGTGGCGGATCGTGATCGCGCCCGCGGCGAAGAACTCGAACGGCGCGACGATCTGCGCGCCCACCACCGGGTGGCGCCGCATCTGCGTCCACTCGTCCTCCTCGAGCGGGCCCCGCTTGCGCAGGACGGCCTCGGGCACGCCGATCTTGCCGAGGTCGTGCAGGAGCCCCGCCTGCCCGATCAGCTCCGCCTCCTCGCGCGCCAGCCCGAGGGCGAGCGCGGCCTGGCCGCTCCACGCGCCCACGCGCTCGGAGTGGCCGCGCGTGTACGCGTCCTTCGCCTCGAGCGCGTTCGCGAGGCCGAGCAGCGACTGGTAAACCGAGCGCTGGACCTGCTGGTAGAGGCGGCGCACGTCCTCGGCGTAGCGCAGCGTCTGCTGGTAGGAGGCATTGAGCCGCCGGTAGGCCATCGCGAGGTCGTCGGCGGGCACGGCGGTCAGCTCGCGCGCCAGCCCATCGCGCACGGGAGCAGCGACTCGACGAGCGACAGCAGCCGGACGGGCGAGAAGGGCTTGGTGAGGTACTGGTCCGCCCCGGCGGCCAGGCCGCGCCGCACGTCGGCCTCCTGCGCGGCGGCCGTCAGCATGACGATCTTCATCGCGGCCAGCTCGGGCTCGCGCTTGAGCTCGGCGCAGACCTCCAGGCCGCTCCGGTCGGGCAGCCCCACGTCGAGCAGCAGCAGGTCGGGCCGCAGCGCCCCCGCGAGCAGCAGCGCTCCGGCGGCGTCCTCCGCCGCGAGCACCCGCACGCGCTCGTCCTCGAGCGTCACGCGCACCAGGTCCACCACGTGCGGTTCGTCGTCGGCGATCAGCACGGTCAGCATGACGGAGGGTTATGGCAAACGCGGTGCCAGGAGGGATGCGCGCACGGGCGCGGAGTTAGCGCCAGCCGACGAGCACGGCTGCTCAGCCGGCCGTGCGGGGTGCCACCGCCAATGGGCAGTGCCCAGGGGGCGCTGGCCGGGCCGCCCGCCGGCTCAGTGACCGCGGCTGGCGGTCTGGAGCCGGGTGAGCGCGCGCGCCAGGGCGGCCGACGCCCGCGTGTAGTCGATCTCGTCCTGCGAGCGGCCCGACAGGCGCCGCTCGGCCCGCTCCTTCGCGCGCTCGGCGCGGGCGCGGTCGATCTCGTCGGGGCGCTCCGCCGTGTCCGCGAGGACGATCACCTTGTCGTTGCGGACCTCGGCGAACCCGCCGGCCACGGCGAGGAAGCGCTCCTCGCGTCCGGCGCGATACATCACCTCGCCGATCCCGAGCGTCGTCAGGAACGGCGCGTGCCCCGGCAGCACGCCGAAGTAGCCCTGGATCCCGGGCGCGACGACCTCGTCCACGGCCTCGGACACGGCCAGGCGCGTCGGCGTGGCGATCTCGAGCTGGAGCCGGTCCGCCACTACGCGGACTCGCGGAGCGTCTTGGCCTTGTCGATCGCCTCGCCGATGTCGCCGACCATGTAGAAGGCCTGCTCCGGCAGGTCGTCGTGCTTGCCCTCGACGACCTCCTTGAAGCTCGTCACGGTGTCGGCGAGCTTCACGTAGCGGCCCTTCTGTCCGGTGAACGCCTCGGCGACGTGGAAGGGCTGCGAGAGGAAGCGCTGGATCTTCCGCGCGCGGGCGACCGCGAGCTTGTCCTCGTCGGAGAGCTCCTCCATGCCGAGGATCGCGATGATGTCCTGGAGGTCCTTGTAGCGCTGGAGGATCAGCTGCACGGCGCGCGCCGTCTGGTAGTGGTCCTGCCCGAGGATGTTCGGGTCGAGGATGCGCGACGTGGACGCGAGCGGGTCCACGGCGGGGTAGATGCCGAGCTCGGTGAGCGCGCGGCTCAGCACCGTCGTCGCGTCGAGGTGCGCGAAGGCCGTCGCCGGCGCCGGGTCGGTGATGTCGTCGGCCGGCACGTAGATCGCCTGCACCGACGTGATCGAGCCCTTCTTGGTGGACGTGATGCGCTCCTGCAGCGCGCCCATCTCGGTCGCGAGCGTCGGCTGGTAGCCGACGGCCGAGGGCATGCGGCCGAGGAGCGCCGAGACCTCCGAGCCCGCCTGCGTGAAGCGGAAGATGTTGTCGATGAAGAGCAGCACGTCCTGGCCCTCCTCGTCACGGAAGTACTCCGCGGCGGTGAGGCCCGTGAGGCCGACGCGCAGGCGCGCCCCGGGCGGCTCGGTCATCTGGCCGAAGATCAGCGCCGTCTTCTCGATGACGCCCGACTCCTTCATCTCGTGGTAGAGGTCGTTGCCCTCGCGCGTCCGCTCGCCCACCCCGGCGAAGACGGAGATGCCGCCGTGCTGCTTGGCGATGTTGTTGATCAGCTCCTGGATCAGCACGGTCTTGCCGACGCCCGCGCCGCCGAAGAGCCCCGTCTTGCCGCCCCTGGTGTACGGCTCGAGCAGGTCCACGACCTTGATGCCGGTCTCGAACATCTCGACCCGGGTGGACTGCTCGTCGAACGGCGGCGCCGGCCGGTGGATCGGGTAGAACTTCGTGGCCTGGATCGCCGGGCCCTTGTCCACGGGCTCGCCGATGATGTTGAGGATGCGCCCGAGCGTGCCGTTGCCGACCGGGATCGAGATCGGACCGCCCGTGTCGGCCACCGCCATGCCGCGGCGCAGCCCGTCGGTGGCCGCCATCGCCACGGTGCGCACGGTGCTCTCGCCGAGGTGCTGCGCGACCTCGAGCACGAGCTTCTGCGAGTAGGAGAAGATGTCCTTGTGCTCGACGCCGGCCACCTCGAGCGCGTTGAAGATGGCGGGCAGCCGCCCGGGCTCGAACTCGACGTCCACCACGGGCCCGATGATCTGAACGATCTTCCCCTGGCTCATGCCTCCGCTCCTTGCTTGAGCGCCTCGGCGCCGCCCACGATGTCGAGCAGCTCCTTGGTGATCTTCTCCTGGCGCGCCTTGTTGTACTGGATCGTCAGCACCTCGATCATTTCCTTCGCGTTCTTCGTCGCGGCCTCCATGGCCGTCATCCGCGCGCCGTACTCGCCCGCGAGCGACTCCATGAGCGCGCGGAACACCTGCGTGCGCACGTGGCGCGGCAGCAGGTCGCCGAGGATCGCGTCGGGGCCGGGCTCGTAGATGTAGTCCACCGCGGCGCCCCCCTCCCCCGTCCCGGCGCCCTCCGCGGCGCGCGGGATCGGCAGCAGCTGCGCGCGCACGGGCCGCTGGACCGCCACCGAGCGGAACTCGTTGTACAGCAGGTGGACCTCGTCCACTTCGCCCGCGAGGTAGTGCCGCATGATGTGGTCGGCCAGCTCGCTCGCGTGGCCGTACGCGAGCCGGTCCCAGAAGCCCACCATCTCGTGCGTGATCGTGCGGCCGCGGCGTCGGAAGAAGTCGCGCCCCTTGCGGCCGACGACGACGAGCGTGACGTCCGGCGCGCTCGACTGCCGGATGAACTCGACGGAGCGCCGGACGACGTTCGAGTTGAACGCGCCCGCGAGACCCCGGTCGGCCGTGATGATCACGATCTGGCGCCGCGGCCCCTCGCGCTGCGCAAGGAGCGGGTGCGCCGCCTCGGCGCCCGTGTCGGCGCCGCTCACCAGGTTGCCGAGCAGCTCGGCCATCTTGCCCGCGTACGGCCGCGCCGCGAGGACCCGCTCCTGCGCGCGCCGCAGCTTCGCCGCCGCGACGAGCTTCATCGCGCGCGTGATCTTCTGCGTGGACTCGACGGACCGGATCCGCCGCCGGATGTCGCGGAGCGTCGCCATGCGCCCGGGCGCCTACGCGGCCTTGATGCCCCTGGCCGCGAGGAACTCCGCCTTGGCGTCGTTCACGGCCCGGGTGAGCGCGTCCCGCAGCGCGTCGCCGATCTCCTTCTTGTCGCGGAGCTCGCCGAGGATCTGCGGCGCCTTCCGCTCGAGCCAGCCGTGGAGGTGCGTCTCGAACTCGCGCACCGCGTCCACCGGCAGGTCGTCGAGCAGGCCCTGCGTGCCGGCGAAGATGACCGCCACCTGCTTCTCGACCGGCAGCGGCGCGTACTGGCCCTGCTTGAGGATCTCGACCATGCGCTGGCCGCGCGCGAGCTGGAGCTGGGTCGCCTTGTCGAGGTCCGAGCCGAACTGCGCGAAGGCGGCCAGCTCGCGGTACTGGGCGAGGTCGAGCCGCAGCTTGCCCGCGACCTGGCGCATCGCCCTGATCTGCGCCGAGCCGCCGACCCGCGAGACCGACAGGCCGACGTTCACGGCCGGCCGCACGCCCCCGTAGAAGAGGTCCGACTCGAGGTAGATCTGGCCGTCGGTGATCGAGATCACGTTGGTCGGGATGTACGCCGACACGTCGCCGAGCTGGGTCTCGATGATCGGCAGCGCCGTGAGCGAGCCGCCGCCGAGCGCGTCGTTCAGCTTCGCCGCGCGCTCGAGGAGCCGCGAGTGCAGGTAGAACACGTCGCCCGGGTACGCCTCGCGCCCCGGCGGGCGGCGGAGCAGCAGCGAGAGCTGCCGGTACGCGGCGGCGTGCTTGCTGAGGTCGTCGTAGATGCAGAGCGCGTGGCGCCGGGAGTCGCGGAAGTACTCCCCCATCGTGACGCCCGCGTACGGCGCGAGGTACTGGAGCGGCGCGGGCTCCGACGCCGAGGCCACGATCACGGTCGTGAAGACCATGGCGCCGGAGTCCTCGAGGATCTTCACGACCTGCGCCACGGTCGACCGCTTCTGGCCGATCGCGACGTAGAAGCAGTACACGTCCTGGCCCTTCTGGTTGATGATCGTGTCGACGCCGATGGCGGTCTTGCCGGTGCCGCGGTCGCCGATGATCAGCTCGCGCTGGCCGCGGCCGATCGGGATCATCGAGTCGATCGCCTTGAGCCCCGTCTGCAGCGGCTCCTTGACCGAGCGGCGGTCCACGACGCCCGGCGCGTAGCGCTCGATCGGGCGGAACTCCTTGGTGGCGATCGGGCCCTTGCCGTCCACCGGCTGGCCGAGCGCGTTCACGACGCGGCCCACGAGCGCCTCGCCGACCGGCACCTGCGCGATGCGGTTCGTGCGCTTGACGACGTCGCCTTCCTTGATGGCCGTGTCCTCGCCGAGGAGCACGGCGCCCACCTGGTCCCGCTCGAGGTTGAGCACCATCCCCACGACGTCGCCCGGGAACTGGAGGAGCTCGCCGGCCATCGCCTGCTCGAGCCCGTAGATGCGCGCGATCCCGTCGCCGACCTCGATGACGCGGCCGACCTCCTGGACGTCGACCTCCGCCTCGTAGCCCGCCAGCTGGCGCTTGATGATCTCGCTGATCTCTCCGGCCTTGATCATTCCGGCTGTCTCCTATTTAGGGGCACGGGCACCCGGGCTTCGCCACGCCCGTGCCCTGCGGCGCTGGCACCCGGGCTTCGCCACGCCCGTGCCCTGCGTCCTATCCCGTCGCGAGGCGGCCACGCATCCGCGCGAGCTGGCCGTCCAGACTCCCGTCCACCAGCACGCTGCCGATCTCGGCGATGAAGCCGCCGAGCAGCGCCGGGTCCACCGCCTCCTCGAGCACGACCTGCCTGTCGTCGAGCACCCCGCCGAGGCGGCGCGCGAGCGCCGCGCGCTCCTCCCCGCCGAGCGCGACCGCGGTGCGCACGCGGGCGCGCACGCGGCCCGCCGCGGCGTCGGCCAGGTCGCGGTAGGCGGCGAGGATCGCCGCCAGATGATCCGCGCGCCCGCGCCCGGCGACGAGCGCCAGGAAGTCGCGCGTGAGCGCCGAGACCTCGAGCCGCCGTGCGAGCTCGACGGCGGCGTCCCGCTTGGCGCCCGCCGGGACCCACGGCCGCGCCAGGAGCTCGCCGAGCGCCGGCTCGCCGACGAGCAGCGCGACCACGGTCTCGAGCTCGCGCGCGACCGCGTCGCCCTGGTTGCGCTCGTGCGCCAGCCCGAACAGCGCCCTCGCGTACGAGCGCGCGACGCCCGGGACCGCCCGCATCCGATCAGCTCCCGACCTTCGAGATCGCCTCGGCGACGATCCGCCGGTGGTCCTCGTCGCGGAGGCTCCTGCGCACGAGCTTCTCGGCGACCGTCGTCGCCAGGTCGGCGACCTCGCGCCGCAACTCCTCGCGCGCGCGCCGGACCTCCCCGTCGAGCTGGGCCCTGGTGTCCTCGACGAGCTTCCTGGCCTGGGCCTGCGCGGCCTCCATCTGCTTGCGCGACTCCTCGGCCGCCTCCTTGAGCCCCTGCTCGCGGATCCTCGCGGCCTCGGCGTGCGCCGCGCGCAGCCGCGTCTCGTTCTCCTCCTGCTGCCGCGCCGCCTCGGCGCGCGCGGCCTGCGCCTCCTCGAGCGACTTCTTGATCGCGGCCGTGCGCTCCTCCATCTTCGCGAGGAACGGCCGGTAGAGGAGCTTGGTCAGGATCACGAGCAGCACGACGAAGTTGAGCATCTGGACGGAGAGCGAGCGCCAGTCGATGTTGATCAGGCCGCCGCCCTCGTGGCCGCCCTCGGCCGCCCACGCGAGGGCCGGGACCAGGACCAGGACGGCGCACACGAGCCCACCCATCCAGTCGCGCACACGCAGGTACATGCGGAGGTCTCCTCGAGCCCGGGATGACCGCAGAAGGTTTGTGAAAACTATCACGCGACGACGCTCGGCGTCAAGCGTCCGGGGTCCTCGATGACGCCCCCGCCGACCACCACCTCGCCCCGGTAGAAGACGACCGACTGACCCGGCGTCACGGCGCGCTGGGGCTCGTCGAAGACGACCTCCGCGCCGCCGTCGGCGAGCGCCCGCACGGTCGCCGGCGCCGGCGCGTGCTTGTGCCGGATCTTCGCCTCGACCCTCAGCGGCTCGGCCGGGGGCGCGCAGGCGATGAAGTTCGCCGGCCGCGCGTGGAGCCGGGTGCGCTCGAGGTCTTCGGGCGCCCCGACCACGACGGTGTCCCGTGCACCGTCGAGGTCCACCACGTAGAGCGGGCGTCCCGTCGCGAGCCCCAGGCCGCGGCGCTGGCCGATCGTGTAGCCGGCGACGCCCGTGTGCCGCCCGACCTCGCGCCCCGCGCGGTCCACGATCGGCCCGGGCCGGAAGATCCCCGGGTCGCGCTCCCGGAGGAAGCCGCGGTAGTCGTCGCCGGGCACGAAGCAGATCTCCTGGCTCTCGGGCTTGTCCGCGGTCACGAGGCCGAGGCGCCGCGCGCGGGAACGCACCTCGGCCTTCGTGAGCGCGCCGACCGGGAAGCGCGCCGCCGCGAGCTGCGCCTGATCGAGCGGCCAGAGGAAGTCGGTCTGGTCCTTGCGGGCGTCGGCGGCGCGGAGCAGGAGCCAGCGGCCGGTCGCCGGGTCGCGCGCGACGCGCGCGTAGTGGCCGGTGGCGACGGCGACCGCGTCCCAGGCGCGGGCGCGCGCGAGCAGCGAGCCGAACTTGAGGTCGCTGTTGCAGGCCACGCACGGCACCGGCGTCCGTCCCGCGCGGTACTCGTCGACGAAGCGGGCGACGACGGCGCGCCCGAACTCGGCCTCCATGTCGAGCACGTAGTACGGGATGCCGAGCGTGCGCGCCACGCGCCGGGCGTCGTCCACCGCCTCGGTGCCGCAGCACGCGCCGAAGCGCCGCTCGGGCTCCGCGGGCTCGCGCCAGGGCCAGACGCGCATCGTGACGCCCACGACGTCGAAGCCCTGCTCCACGAGGAGCGCGGCGGCGACGGACGAATCCACGCCTCCGCTCATGCCGACGACGATGCGCTCGCCCACGCCCTCCCTCTCCGCCCCCTTCGCGTTCGCTCGCCCGGTCGTCTCTCTCGCCCGCCGCGCCCGCGGCTCGGCTCGCACGGCCCCCTCTCGTCCTTCGCTCGCCTCCCCGCCCCGAGGGCGGCTCGGCTCGCACGGCCCCCTCTCTCTCCGCTCGCCTCCCCGCCCCG
>MGCF01000008.1:0-14259 GCA_001788495.1 Candidatus Rokubacteria bacterium RIFCSPLOWO2_02_FULL_73_56 | reverse complement strand
CCGCCCCGAGGGCGGCTCGGCTCGCACGGCCCCCTCTCTCTCCGCTCGCCTCCCCGCCCCGAGGGCGGCTCGGCTCGCACTTCAGTGTCGCGCGCCGAGCAAGTCGGCGAGGCGCTCGAGCTCGTCGGCCGTCGCGTACACGATCTGGATCTTGCCGCGGCGCTCGTTGCCCGTGATCCGCACGCGCGTCATGAGCGCGCTCTGGAGCGCCCCTTCGAGCGCGCCGAGCTCCGCGGAGCGGCGCCGGCCCTTGCGCGGCCTGCCCTCCCGCGCGCGCGCGAGCTCCGCGGTGCCGCGGATCGTGTCCTCCGTGGCCCGCACCGACCAGTCGTGCGCGAGGATCTCGTCGCGCAGGCGGAGCTGCTCCGCCGTGCCCGGCAGCGAGAGCAGCGCGCGCGCGTGGCCCATCGTGAGCCGTCCGGCGCGCAGGTCGGTCTGGATCGCCTGCGGCAGCTTGAGCAGGCGCAGGCAGTTGGCGATGGAGCTGCGGTCCTTGCCGATCCGCTGCGCCAGCTCCTCCTGCGTCCAGCCGAACTGCGCGAGCAGGTTCTGGTACGCCTCGGCCTCCTCCATCGGGTTCAGGTCGTCGCGCAGCAGGTTCTCGACGAGCGCGAGCTCGAGGCTCTGCGCGTCCGTGGCCTCCCGCACGAGCGCGGGGATCCGGTCGAGCCCGGCCAGGCGCGCCGCGCGCCAGCGGCGCTCGCCGGCGATGAGCTGGTAGCCCGCGCCCAGTCGGCGCACGATCACCGGCTGGATCACGCCCGACGACCTGATCGAGGCGACCAGCTCATTCAACGTGTTGGAATCAAAGGCTTTTCTTGGCTGAAGCGGGTTCACGTCGATCTGACCGACCGGGATCTCGAGGAGCGCGTCCTCGCCCTCACCCGGCGTGGAGGAGAGCAGGGCGCCAAGGCCGCGACCGAGCCCGCGCTTATTCATGGGTCAGGACCTCCCGTGTGAGATCGAGGTACGCGAGCGAGCCGCTCGACCTGAGATCGTGGAGCATGACAGGCTTGCCGTAGCTCGGCGCTTCGGTCAGGCGCACGTTGCGCGGGATGACGGCGTCGAAGATCTGGCCCGGGAAGTAGCGGTGGACCTCGTCGCGGATCTGGAGCGCGAGGCTCGTCCGGCCGTCGAACATCGTCAGGATGATGCCCTCCACTTCGAGCCCCGGGTTGAGGCGCTCGCGGACGAGCCTCACCGTCTTGAGCAGGTGCGTGAGCCCTTCGAGGGCGTAGAACTCGCACTGGAGCGGCACGAGCACGCGATCGGCTGCGACGAGTGCGTTGATCGTCAGGAGCCCGAGCGACGGGGGACAGTCGATGAGGACCCACTCGTATCCCTTGGACGCCTCCTCGAGCGCGCGTCTCAGACGCCACTCGCGTTGCTCAAGGCCTACCAGCTCGATCTCGGCGCCCACCAGGTCGATGTCCGAGGGCAAGATCGAGAGGTGGGCCAGCGCCGTTGTCCTGATGGCCTTGTCGGCGGGCTCGTTGCCCAGGAGCACGTGGTAGACCGTCGGGTAAAGGCCGGTCTTCTGGACACCGAGGCCCGTCGTGGCGTTGCCCTGAGGGTCGAGGTCAACGAGCAGGGTAGGGCGCTCGGCGAGAGCCAGGCCGGCGGCGAGATTGACCGCGGTCGTGGTCTTGCCCACGCCGCCCTTCTGGTTCACGACCGCAAGGGTCTTGGCCATTCACCGGGATTCCACAGGAAAGTGTTCCACGACGAACATACCACCAGACGGGTGATTGGTGCTTGGTCCTTGTTCCACGACCAACACCTTCCCCCAAAAACGACAGGCCCGTCAAGTGAGGCGATAGACGGCGAATCGCCGGGTGCTGCCGGCGCGGACGCCTTCGACCTCCACCCAATCGCCCATGGCGAGGGTGGTCGGGGCGGGGGGGCCAGAGGCCACGACGACGCCCCCGCGCCTCACGAGCCGTGCGCCCAGCGGCAGGAACTGGCTCACATCGCCAGCGCAGCGCATGACGACGGCGTCGAAGCGTCCCGCAAGCTCGGCGCCGAGGTCCTCGGCTCGCCCGCTGATCACACGAGCGCCTTGCAGCCCGAGCTCTCTGACCGCGGCCGAGAGGAACGAGGCGCGGCGCCGTCGCGACTCCACGAGGACGAGCTCGATCGCCGGCTTCACGATCTTGAGCGGAATCCCCGGCAGGCCGGCTCCTGAGCCGAGGTCGAGGAGAGTGGCGACTCCCGGGGGGAGCACTCGCAGGAACAGGAGACTGTCCAGGAAGAGGTTCTCGACGATCCACGCCGGCTCGCTCGAGCCCACAAGCCGTTGCGTCTTCTGCCATTGCACCAATAGATTCAGGTATTTGGCGAACAGATCGTGCTCGATCTGGGACAGCGGGCGGCCCAGGAGCGCTGGGGCGGCCCGGCCGAGGAGCTCCCGGGCAACCGTCTCAGGCGCGGCCGGCGTCCTTCGCCTCGCGCGTGGCCCGCGACCGCGCGGGCCGGTCCATCAGCTTTTGCTGGGCGATCTGCAGGACGTTGGACACCGTCCAGTACAGAACGAGCCCCGAGGGCAGGTTGAGGAACATGAACGTGAACACGATGGGCATCATCAGCATCATCTTCGCCTGCCGCGCGTCGCCCACCGTCGGCTGCAGCTTCTGCTGGACGAACATCGTGATGCCCATGAGGATCGGCAGGACGTAGGTCGGGTCGTAGGCCGCGAGGTCGCAGATCCACAGGTTCTTGCCGAAGAAGGTTCCGAAACAGAGGAAGGCCGCGTTCTGCAGCTCGACCGCGACCGAGAGCGCGATGTAGAGGGCGTAGAAGATCGGGACCTGCGCGACCATCGGCAGGCAGCCGCCGAGCGGATTCGCGCCGTGCTTGCGATACAGCTCCATCGTCTCGCGCTGCAGCCGCTGCGGGTCCTTCTGGTGCTTGGCGCGCAGGGCGTTGATCTGGGGCTGGAGCGCCTGCATCGCCTTCATGGATCGCAGGCTCTTGACCGTCAGCGGGTAGAACAGGACCTTCGAGACGATGGTCAGCAGGATGATCGCGATCCCGTAGTTGCCGACGTAGTCGTAGACCCAGTTCATCAGCAGCAGGATGGGGACGCCGAACCACCGCATCGGGAGGCCGCCCCAGTACCAGGGCAGGGGGAACCCGCCGAAGTTGATCGTGTCCTGCAGCCCGAGCGCGTCCAGCCGGTGGTACTCCTTCGGCCCGGCGTAGATGACGACGCGGCCTTCCCAGGGCTGACCCGGACGGATCTCCGGCGTCGCCCGGACGGCGATGGTCGCGCGGCCCGCGGGCGTCTGCGGCGCGTCTTTCTGCGCCTCGGGCTTCTCGAACGCCGCGTGGAGCCGGAAGCCGCCGGCCTTGGGCATGAGCGCCGCCAGGTACCAGACGCTCCCGATCGCGACCCAGTCGCCCTCCCGGTCGAGCCTCGGGGAGGATTCGATGCCCTCGAGGCTCGGCGTCATCGCGTGTGGCGCCCGATCGGCTCTGCCGTCGAGGGACCACACCATCTCGATCGGATACTGGCCGGGGAACTTCTCCTTCGCGTCCGCCCACGTGACCCGCGACGCCCAGGGGAGCTCGACCGAGACCCGGCGCGCCGCCGGCCCGGTGTTCTCGACGCGGATGCTCGCCGCGATCGTGTAGCTCTCGGGGCTGAACTCGAGGGTCTGCCTGACCCGGAGGCCCACCGTCTCGCCCGTGAGCACGAGGCTCGCGGGCTTCGCGGCGCCGACGGTGAGCGCCTCGGTGCTGAGCGTCATGGGCAGGGGCTCGGCCGGGGCGCCGGCGTCGCCGACCAGGAGCCCCGCGGGCCCGAGGTCGCCCACGATGACCATGGGCTTCTCGCCCCGGTAGTTGAGGGTCAGGTCCTGGAGCTTGCCGCCCTCGCTCGAAACCACGGCCCGGTAGAGGGGCGTCCGCACGGTCGCCAATCGCTGCGGCGGGCGGGGCGCGGGCGGAGCCGGGCTGGGCGCGGCCGCTGGTGGGACCACGGGGCCCGCCGGGACCGCGGCGACCGGCGCAGGCGCCGGCGGCGGCGTCTCCCGAGCGGGCGTGGGTGCCACCGTCTTCTGCGGCGGCTTCTGCGGGAAGAAGCGATCCATGACCCAGAAGTTCAGGGCCAGCAGCGCCATGGCCAGGACCATTGCGATCAGCGTTCGTCGTTCCATCATGAAGCCCGCCCCCCCTTGGGCGGCGGCGGGTCGTACCCTCCCGAGTGAAGTGGATGACAGCGCGCGAGCCGCCGCGCGGCGAGCCACGCGCCGCGCGGCAGGCCGTGCTCGGCGAGCGCCTGCCGCGCGTACTCCGAACAGGTCGGCGCGAAGCGGCAGGCGCGCGGCAGCAGGGGGGACACGAGCCGCTGGTAGGCGGCCACGACCCCCACGGCCGCGCGCGTGGCGCGCGTCATGCGCGCCCGCCCGGCATCGTCGCCAGCGCCTCGCGCAGCTCGGCGACGAGCGCGGCGAAGCGGGCGCGCAGCGCCGCGGGCCGGCCGACGATCACCAGGGCCACGCACGCCGGCGCCGCGTCGCGGGCCACGCGATACGCGGCGCGCAGACGCCGCCGCGCGCGGTTCCTCGCCACGGCGCCGCGGACCTGCCGGCTCACGGCGAAGCCCACGCGACGCGGCTCGACCGTCTCACGCCAGAGCACGATCATCGACGGCCGATCAATTCGCTTGCCCCGCTGGAAGAGCGCCTGAATGCCGGCGCTGGTGGTCAACCGCTCGTGCCGAGGAAGGCCGCCTGTCAGACGGTCAGCCGTTTCCGCCCCTTCGCGCGCCGGCGCTTGAGCACTTTCCGCCCGCCCTTGGTCTTCATCCGCTCGCGGAATCCGTGCGTCTTCTTCCGCCGCCGCACGTTCGGCTGGAACGTCCGCTTCATGAACGAGGCTCCCCCCCTTACAATCGTCGAATCGCAACAGTGTAGACAGCACATCCGAGGGAGTCAACCGACGAACGTCCTTGCGGCCTTCCGCGCGCTCGTGCTAGAGTCCGCCATCCACTGAGCGACTGAATCGTCGGCGAGGTGTTTTGTCCCGATGTGCGCGCGCTCCAGCGCGGATACTCCGATCAGACAAGGCGTCTTGGGCTATCCACACCTGTGGATAACCCTGTGCGTAAGTGAGGTCTAGACCGTGCTGGACAGCCTTTGGGCTCGCCTCCTCGACTCCGTCTCCCGCAAGGTCCCGGCCGCGGTGGTCGAGAACTGGTTTCGCCCCTGTCGGCTCGTCGCCGTCGAGGGGGATCACCTCCGGATCGCCGCCCCCAACCCGTTCACGCGCGACTGGCTGGCCCAGCATCACCTCGACGCGCTGCAGCAGGCCGCCCAGGAGTGCGTCGGCGGTCGCCCGCGCGTGTCCCTGGTCGTGGACGAGGCCCTCGCCGCGCCGGCGCCGGCCAAGCCGCGGGCGGCGGGCGGCGGCACCGTCGAGGGGCTGAACCTCCGCTACACGTTCGACACGTTCGTCGTCGGCTCCTCCAACCAGTTCGCCCAGGCCGCCTGCCAGGCGGTCGCCGAGATGCCGTCGCGCGCCTACAACCCGCTCTTCATCTACGGCGGGGTCGGCCTCGGCAAGACGCACCTCCTGCACGCCGTCGGCCACCAGACCGCCCGCCTCTTCCCGGAGAAGTCGGTCGTCTACCTGTCCTCGGAGCGGTTCACGAACGAGCTGATCAACGCGATCCGCTACGACCGCACCGCCGAGTTCCGCGCCCGCTACCGGACGATCGACCTGCTGCTGATGGACGACATCCAGTTCATCTCGGGCAAGGAGCGCACGCAGGAGGAGTTCTTCCACACCTTCAACGACCTCCACGAGTCGAGCAAGCAGATCGTCGTGTCGAGCGACTGCTCGCCCAAGGACATCCCCGAGATCGAGGAGCGCCTCCGCTCGCGGTTCGAGTGGGGGCTGATCGCCGACATCCAGCCGCCGGACTTCGAGACGCGCGTCGCGATCCTCAAGAAGAAGGCCGCCGTCGAGCGCGTGCGCCTCGGCGACGACGTCGCCTACCTGATCGCGAGCCGGATCAAGTCGAACATCCGCGAGCTCGAGGGTTCGCTGACCCGGATGATCGCCTTCTGCGCCCTCACGGGCCGGGAGATGTCGGTCGACCTCGCCCAGGAGGTCCTCGGCGAGCTGTGGGGCGAGGAGGAGAAGGTCATCACGATCGAGCAGATCCAGCGCAAGGTCTCGGACTTCTTCGGCATCAAGATCTCGGATCTCAAGGCGAAGAGCCGGACGCGCGCCATCTCCTTCCCCCGCCAGATCGCGATGTACCTCGCGCGCCAGCTCACGCACGCGTCCCTGTCCGAGGTCGGCCGCGCCTTCGGCGGCAAGGACCACACCACGGTGCTGCACGCCGTGGACAAGCTGCAGACGCTGCTCCAGGAAGACCCCAAGTTACGCAAGACCGTGGACACTCTTATCCAGGGCATCACGCTGTGATCCACCGCGCTTCCCGGGGCCTCCACACGCTTATCCCCGGCGCGCGCCCCGAGAGAGCGCCGGCGCCGCGCGCACTTGACGCGATTCCCCGCCGTCCACACCGCTCGACGACTACTACGCCTACGCTGTTGTCTTTCTCTTTCTTCCACCATGGAGAACTGCATGGAAGTCGTACTTGACCGCGACGCGTTCCTCCGGGGTCTGCAGATGGTGCAGAACATCGTCGAGCCGCGCCAGACGCTGCCGATCCTGGCGAACGTGCTCGTCGAGGCCGAAGGCGAGACGGTCCGCCTGACGGCGACCGACCTCGAGGTCGGCGCCCGCGTGGGCGTGCCCGCCAGGGTCGCCTCGCCGGGCGCGATCACGGTCTCCGCGCGCAAGCTGGCCGAGATCGTGAAGGAATTGCCCGCCGCGGCGGTGGCCCTGCGGGTCGGCGAGAACGCCACGGTGAGCCTCCGCTGCGGCGGCGCCACGTACAAGCTCGTCGGCCTCGCGCCGGACGACTTCCCGGCGGTCGTGCCCGCCACCCCTGCGTCGTGGGTCACGCTGGACGCCAGGACCCTGCGCGAGATGCTCGCGCAGACGAAGTTCGCGGTGTCCCACGACGAGACGCGCTACGCGCTCAACGGCATCCTCTTCACGTTCCAGGGCAAGGACGTCCGGCTCGTCGCGACCGACGGCCACCGGCTCGCGATCTCGATGCGGAGCCTCGGGACGGGGGTCGGCGGCGCCAGCGGGATCGTGCCGCGCAAGGCCGTGAACGAGCTCGAGCGCGTGCTCGGCGCGGGCGAGGACGTGCAGATCGCGATCACCGACAACCAGTTCGTGCTCCAGATGCCCAACTTCGTCATGACGGCGCGGCTGATCGAGGGGCAGTTCCCGAACTACGAGGCGGTCGTCCCGAAGAACCACCCGGGCAAGCTGGTCATCGGGCGCTCGGTCCTGGCCGCCGCGCTGCGGCGCGTCGCCGTGATGGCCGAGGAGCGCAACAAGCCGGTGAAGCTCACCCTCGCGCCGGCGACGCTCCGGCTGTCCGCCTCGAGCCAGGAGCTCGGCGAGGCGGAGGAGATCCTGGAGGTCGAGTACGCGGGCGAGGAGCTCACGATCGGCTTCAACTCGCGCTACGTCCTGGACGCGATCTCGGCCGTCGAGAAGGACCAGGTCGTGTTCGAGTTCAAGGACGGGCTGAGCCCCGGACTGATCAAAACAGTCGAGGACGAGGGCTACTGCTGTGTTATAATGCCTATGCGTATCTAGGAGCATATTTCGGTAATAAAAACAGGAGCTTAGCTGGGTGAGGATCGCCTGGGTGCAGCTGTCGGAAGTACGCAGCTATCGCACCCTGGAGCTTCACCCGCAAGCGCGGCTGAACGTCCTCGTCGGACCCAACGCCCAGGGCAAGACCAACCTCCTGGAGGCCCTCGGCTTCCTGGTCACGGGGCGCTCGTTCCGGACCTCGCGGATCGGCGAGATCCCGCGCTGGGGTGTCGAGGCGGCGTCCATCACCGGTGAGCTGGCACGGCGCGCGTCCGGCGTCGAGAGCCGCCGCAGCGTGCGGCGCGCCCTCCTGCGGGGCGGCGACGGGATCTGGCAGGCGACGGGCGAGGGCGCGCCGGAGTGGGCGCGCGCGATCGCCTTCGGCTGGCAGGACGTCGAGATCGTGAACGGCGCGCCGGGCGCGCGCCGGGGCTTCATCGACGGCATCGCCGCCCGGCTCTACCCGACACACGCGGCGACGCTCGTGCGCTACCGGCAAGTCCTCGCGCGGCGGAACCGGATCCTCCAGGCGCACCGGCGCGAGCCGGGGCTCGACGCGCGGCTCGAGCCGTGGAGCGAGCAGCTCGCGACGAGCGGCATGGAGCTGATCGCGCGGCGCCGCCGCGCGGTGGCGGCGCTCCAGACGGAGCTCGCGCGCGTCTGGAGCGCGCTCGCGGCGGGGCACTCGAAGGTCGAGATCCGTTATCGCACCGCGCTCGGCGAGGCCGCCGAGCCACGGGCGCTCCTCGAGGCGCTCGCGCGCGCGCGGCACCACGAGGCGCGGCTCGGCCAGACGCTGGTCGGCCCGCACCGCGACGACCTGGCGCTCGAGATCGACGGCGCGGACGCGCGGACGTTCGGCTCGCGCGGCCAGCAGCGGCTGGTCGCGCTCGCGCTGCGCCTGGCCGAGGTGCTGCCGGTGACCGAGGCCGCAGGGACCGCGCCGGTGCTGCTGCTCGACGACGCGCTCTCGGAGCTCGACCCGCGCGTGCGCGAGCTGGTCCTGCGCGAGCTCGGCGCGGCGGAGCAGGTGTTCCTGACGACGCCGGAGCCCCTGGGGGCAGCCGGCGCCGCCGTCTTCGACGTCAACGGGGGAGGGATCTTCGCCGCATGAGCGCCGAGACCTACACGGCGAGCGACATCAAGGTTCTCGAGGGGCTCGAGGCCGTCCGCAAGCGCCCCGCCATGTACATCGGCGACACGAGCGCCTACGGGCTGCACCACCTCGTGTACGAGGCCGTGGACAACTCCGTGGACGAGGCGCTCGGCGGGTTCTGCGACCACATCAAGGTCATCCTGCACTCCGACGGCTCGTGCTCCGTCGGCGACAACGGCCGCGGCATCCCCGTGGACGTCCACAAGGAGAGCGGCAAGGCGGCCGCCGAGGTCGTGCTGACCGTGCTCCACGCGGGCGGCAAGTTCGAGCACTCGGCGTACAAGGTCTCGGGCGGCCTGCACGGCGTGGGCATCTCGGTCGTCAACGCGCTCAGCGAGTGGCTCGAGGTCGAGATCCGGCGCGGCGGCAAGGAGTGGTCGCAGCGCTACGAGTACGGCGTGCCGACGGGGCCGCTCGCGGCGACCGGCACGACGAAGAAGACCGGCACGATCATCCGCTTCAAGCCGGACGCCAAGATCTTCGAGGAGACCGCGTTCTCCTTCGACACGCTGGCGACGCGGCTGCGCGAGATGGCGTTCCTCAACCGCGGGCTCAAGATCGTCATCGAGGACGAGCGCGACGCCCGGAGCCACACCTTCTTCTACCGGGGCGGGATCATCGAGTTCGTCAAGCACCTGAACCAGAACAAGACGCCGATCCACCCGAAGGTGCTGTTCTTCGAGGGCAAGAAGGGCGACATCGAGGTCGAGGTGGCGCTGCAGTACAACGACGGCTACCAGGAGAGCGTCTTCTCGTTCGCCAACACCATCAACACGCGCGAGGGCGGCACGCACCTGACCGGCTTCCGGGCGGCGCTGACCGGCACGCTCTCGAGCTACGCGCAGGCCAACGGCTTCCTCAAGAACTTCAAGGCCGGGGTGACCGGCGACGACGTGCGCGAGGGCCTCTGCGCGGTCGTGTCGGTGCGCCTGCCCGAGCCGCAGTTCGAGGGCCAGACGAAGGCCAAGCTCGGCAACACGGACGTCAAGGGCCTCGTCCAGCAGATCGTCAACGACAAGCTCGGCGAGGCCTTCGAGGAGGACCCGACCACCGCGCGGAAGATCGCCGACAAGATCGTGCGCGCGGCCCAGGCGCGCGAGGCGGCCCGCAAGGCGCGCGAGCTGACGCGCAAGAAGGGCGTGGACGACGAGGGGCTCGCGGCGAAGCTCGCCGACTGCTCGGAGCGCGAGCCGCAGTACCGCGAGCTGTTCCTGGTCGAGGGCGACTCCGCCGGCGGCTCCGCCAAGCAGGGGCGCGACCGGCGCACGCAGGCCGTGCTGCCGCTGCGCGGCAAGATCATCAACTCGGAGAAGGCGCGCTACGACAAGGTCCTGTCCCACAACGAGATCCGGCTGCTGATCTCCGCGCTGGGCACGGGCATCGGCACCGACGAGTTCGATCTGACGAAGCTCCGCTACCACAAGATCATCCTGATGACGGACGCCGACGTCGACGGCGCCCACATCCGGACGCTGCTGCTCACGTTCTTCTTCCGCCACATGAACGCGGTGATCGAGGCCGGCCACCTGTTCATCGCCCAGCCGCCCCTGTTCAAGGTCAAGCGGGGCAAGGTCGAGAAGTACCTGATGTCCGAGCGCGAGTTCGAGGACTTCTTCCTGGCGGCCTGGGTGGAGGGCGCGCGGGTGAAGGTGCCGGGGACGAAGGCGCCGCTCACGGGCGAGCCGCTCCTCGAGCTGCTGCGCACGGGCCTCGAGTACCGGGCGCTCTTCGGCAAGCTGGTCAAGCGGGGCGTGCCCGCGCCGATCCTGGCCGAGCTGGTCCGGAACAGGTTCCGCGGCACGAAGCGGGGCGTGGGCCACGACGAGATCGCCGAGGCGATCAAGGGCGCCGCGGCGGCGATCAACGGCTACACGGTCCAGGTGGACGCCGCCGAGAACGGCGACGGCCACCGGGTGACGATCGCCGGTCCGCCCGCGCTCACGTTCGGCACCGACCTCTTCAAGTCGGCGGACTACGCGACGCTCCTCGAGCGGTGGGACAAGGTCGCGGCGGCGGCCAAGGGCCCGCTCACGCTCCTCGGCGACGGCGACCGCGAGACGCCGGTCGCGAGCCTCGAGGCCCTGCTGGCGCTCGCGCTCGGGCGCTCGCGGCAGGGCGCCAGCTTCCAGCGCTACAAGGGCCTCGGCGAGATGAACCCCGAGCAGCTCTGGGAGACCACGATGAACCCGGAGACGCGCACGCTCCTCAAGGTCACGATGGAGGACGCGGTCGGCGCGGATCAGATGTTCACCGTGCTCATGGGGGACGCCGTCGAGCCCCGCCGCGAGTTCATCGAGCGCTACGCGCTGGACGTGGCGAACCTGGACATCTAACCCGCCCGAGGAAGAGAGTCCCGTGCCGAACGAGCGTCAGGTCCCGGTCCCGATCGAAGAGGAGATGCGGAAGTCCTACCTGGACTACGCGATGTCCGTCATCGTCGGCCGCGCGCTGCCGGACATCCGCGACGGCCTCAAGCCCGTTCACCGGCGCGTGCTGTACGCGATGCAGGAGCTCGGGCTCACCTGGAACCGCGCCTACAAGAAGTCGGCACGCGTCGTCGGCGAAGTCCTCGGCAAGTACCATCCCCACGGGGACTCGCCCGTGTACGAGGCCCTCGTCCGGATGGTCCAGGAGTTCTCGCTCCGGTATCCCCTCGTGGACGGGCAGGGGAACTTCGGCTCGATCGACGGCGATCCGCCGGCCGCCATGCGCTACACCGAGACGCGCCTCGCCAAGATCGCCCACGAGATGCTGGCCGACATCGAGAAGGACACCGTCGACTTCGCGCCGAACTTCGACGAGTCGCTCCAGGAGCCGATCGTCCTCCCGACGCGGGTGCCGAACCTGCTCGTCAACGGCTCGGCCGGCATCGCCGTCGGCATGGCGACGAACATCCCGCCGCACAACCTCTCCGAGGTCGTGGACGGGCTCGTCGCGCTGATCGACCGGCCGGACACGAGCAGCGAGCAGCTGATGCAGATCATCACGGGGCCGGACTTCCCGACGCGGGGCTACATCTACGGCACCGGCGGCATCCGCGAGGCGTACACGACCGGCCGCGGGACGATCACGCTGCGCGCGAAGGCGCACGCCGAGAAGATGCGGGGCGGCCGCGAGGCGATCATCATCACCGAGCTGCCGTACCAGGTGAACAAGGCCAGCCTCATCGAGAAGATCGCCGAGCTCAAGAGCGGCAAGAAGCTCGACGGCATCTCCGAGATCCGCGACGAGTCGAACCGCGAGGGCATCCGGGTGGTGCTCGAGCTGGCCCGCGGCGAGATCCCGCAGATCGTGATGAACCAGCTCTACAAGCACACCCAGATGCAGACGACGTTCGGCATCATCATGCTCGCGCTGGTCGACCGGCGCCCGCAGATCGTGCCCCTCAAGGAGATGCTCGAGGCGTTCGTCCGCTTCCGGCGCGAGATCGTCACGCGGCGCACGCGCTTCGACCTGGCGCGGGCCGAGGAGCGGGCCCATATCCTCGCCGGCCTGCGGAAGGCCGTCGAGCAGCTCGATCTCGTGATCCGCCTGATCCGCCAGGCCGAGAGCCCCGACGCCGCGAAGGACGCCCTGATGTCGCGCCTGGACCTCAGCGAGATCCAGGCCAGGGCCATCCTCGACATGCGGCTGCAGCGCCTGACGCAGCTCGAGCGGCACAAGGTGGTCGAGGAGCACGAACAGACGCTCGCGCTCATCGAGGAGCTGAAGGGCATCCTCGCGTCCGACGTGAAGTTGATGGCGATCATCCGGCAGGAGCTGCTCGCGATCAGGGAGGAGTACGGGGACGCGCGGCGCACGGAGATCCTCACCGAGACCACCGAGCTGACGATCGAGGACCTCCTGGCCGACGAGGAGATGGTCGTCACGATCACGCGCTCGGGCTACATCAAGCGGACGCACGTCGAGGCCTACCGGAGCCAGCGGCGCGGCGGCAAGGGCGTCACGGGCATGGAGACGAAGGAGGAGGACGTCGTCGAGGACCTGTTCGTGGCCTCGACGCACGCCTACCTGCTCTTCTTCACCAACCTCGGCAAGGTCCACTGGCTCAAGGTGCACGAGATCCCCGAGGGCGGGCGCCAGGCCAAGGGCAAGGCGATGGTGAACCTCCTCTCGCTGGGCGAGGCCGAGCGGGTGGCGACGTGCGTGCCGGTCCGCGACTTCGCCGCCGGCGGCTACGTCCTGTTCGCCACCAAGCAGGGCAAGGTCAAGAAGACCGACCTCGACGCCTACGCGCACCCGCGCGCGGGCGGCATCCAGGCGATCGGGCTCGAGGACCGCGACGAGGTCATGACGGCCCGGCGCACCGACGGCCAGCGCGAGGTGATGATCGCGACGCGCCAGGGGATGATCATCCGCTTCGCCGAGGAGCAGGTGCGCCCGATGGGCCGGGGCGCCGCCGGCGTCAAGGGCATCGAGCTCGAGGACGACGCGGTGATCGCGGCCGACGTCGTGCAGGAGGGCGCGCAGATCCTCACGGTGACCGAGCGCGGCTTCGGCAAGCGGACCCCGCTCGAGGAGTACCGGCTCCAGGGCCGCAAGGGCAAGGGGATCATCGACATCAAGACCGGCGGCCGCAACGGCACCGTCGTCGGCATGCTCCAGGTGCGCTCTGGCGACGACCTCCTCGTCGTCACCACCAAGGGCAAGATGATCCGGATGCACGCGGACGACGTGTCGTCCCAGGGCCGCAACACGATGGGCGTGCGCATCATCGACATCGACGCCGACGACCGCGTCGGCTCGATCGCCCGCGTCGAGGCCGAGCAGGCGGCGCCCGAGGGGCAGTAGCCCCGTGCTCGACCTCCGGCTGATCCGCGAGCAGCCCGACGCGGTCCGGCGCGGGCTCGCCGACCGCGGCGGCGCCGAGCTCGTGGAGAGCGTGCTCGCGCTGGACGCCACATGCCGCCGGCTGGACCGCGAGACTCAAGACCTCAAGGCCCAGCACAACCGCGCCACCGAGTACATTGCCGCGGTGGTAAGGCGGCGCGGCGGAGACGCCGCGAACGAACAAGCGTCAGCACGAGAACTCGGCGAACGCATCAAGCGGCTCGAGGGCGAGCTCCGGCAGGTCCGGGGTGAGCGCGACCAAGTGCTGCTGCAGCTCCCGAACCTCCCCGACCCCTCCGTGCCCCCGGGCCGGACCGAGGCCGAGAACGTCGTGGTGCGCGACTCGGGGGCGCCGCGCCGGCTCGCCTTCACACCGAAGCCCCACGATGAGCTGGGCGAGGCGCTGGGCCTCCTCGACTTCTCCCGCGCGGCGAGGATGGCGAAGGCGCGCTTCACGGTGCTCTGGGGCCCGGCGGCCCGGCTGGAGCGGAGGCGCTGGGCCTCCTCGACTTCTCCCGCGCGGCGAGGATGGCGAAGGCGCGCTTCACGGTGCTCTGGGGCCCGGCGGCCCGGCTGGAGCG
>MGCF01000007.1 GCA_001788495.1 Candidatus Rokubacteria bacterium RIFCSPLOWO2_02_FULL_73_56 | reverse complement strand
GGCACCGACAGCAGCGCCACGTACGAGCAGCTCAAGCTGTTCACCGAGGTGCTGTCCATCGTGCAGAACCAGTACGTGGACGAGGTGCCGCCGAAAGAGCTGATCTACAGCGCCATCAAGGGCACGCTCCGCGGGCTCGACCCCCACAGCTCGTTCCTCGACCCCGACAGCTACCGCGAGATGCAGGTCGAGACCACCGGCAGCTTCGGCGGCCTCGGCATCGAGATCACGCTCCGCGACGACGTCCTGACGATCGTGTCCCCGATCGAGGGCACGCCGGCCTACCGCGCCGGGCTCCAGACGGGCGACCGCATCGTCAAGATCGACGGCCTCAGCACCAAGGACATGCAGCTCCAGGACGCGGTCAAGCGCATGCGCGGCCGGCCCGGCACGAAGGTGATGATCACGGTCGTGCGCGAGGGCTGGACGGAGCCGAAGGACGTCGAGATCGTGCGCGAGCAGATCCGCGTCCACTCGGTCCGCACCGCCGACCTCGGCGGCGGCGTCGCCTACGTCAAGCTCCGCCAGTTCCAGGAGCAGACGCCCCCCGACCTCGCGGCCGCGCTCGAGAAGGCCGCCAAGGGCGGCATGAAGGCGCTCCTCCTCGACCTGCGCAACAACCCCGGCGGCCTCCTGACCGCGGCGGTCGAGGTGACCGAGGAGTTCGTCGAGGACGGCAAGCTCGTCGTCTACACGGAGGGGCGCGTCCGCAACCAGAACATGCGCTTCTCGGCGCACGCGAAGAAGTCGTACCCGCGCCTGCCCATGGTCGTGCTCGTGAACCAGGGCAGCGCCTCGGCGTCGGAGATCGTGGCCGGCGCCCTCCAGGACTGGGGCCGCGCGATCATCGTCGGCACGCAGACGTTCGGCAAGGGCTCCGTGCAGACGATCATCCCGCTCTCCGACGGCTCGGGGCTCCGGCTCACCACCGCGAAGTACTTCACGCCCAAGGGGCGCTCGATCCACGGCAAGGGCATCACGCCCGACATCATCGTCGAGCTGCCGAAGGAGCCCGCGAACCGGGACCGGAAGCCGCCGCTGGATCCGATGGAAGACCTCAAGAAGGACATCCAGGTGCAGCGGGCCCTCGACGTCATCAAGACGATGCGGATCATCGAGCAGCAGCGGCCGGAGGTGAGCCCGCAAGTCCAGGTGCGTCCGCAGTAGCGTCGTTGCGGCTGCTCGCCATCGAGAGCTCGTGCGACGAGACCGCGGCGGCGGTCCTGGCGGACGGCCGCCACGTGCTCTCCAGCGTCGTCGCCTCGCAGGACGCGGTCCACGCGCCGTACGGCGGCATCGTGCCCGAGCTGGCCTCGCGGCGGCACCTCGAGGTCATCGTGCCGGTCGTCGAGCAGGCGCTCGCCGCCGCCGACACCCGCCTCGGCGACCTCGACGCGATCGCGGTGACCCGGGGGCCGGGGCTCGTCGGCTCGCTGCTGGTCGGCTGCGCGGTGGCCAAGGCGCTCGCGTACGTGGCGCGCAAGCCGCTGGTCGGCGTGCACCACCTCGAGGGGCACATCTTCGCCGCGCGCCTCACCGAGGACCCGCCCGAGCACCCGTTCCTCGCCCTCGTCGTCTCCGGGGGCCACACGGCGCTGTACCACGCGCCCGCCCCGCTCGTGTACGCGCTCGTCGGGCAGACGCGCGACGACGCCGCCGGCGAGGCCTTCGACAAGGTCGCCAAGCTGCTCGGGCTCGGCTTCCCGGGCGGCCCCGTGATCGAGCGCACGGCGCGCGCGGGCGACCCCGGAGCGATCGGCTTCCCGCTCGCGCAGATGCGCGACGGCGCGTCCGACTTCTCGTTCAGCGGGATCAAGACCGCCGTGGCGCTCCACGTCAAGCGCCACGGGCCGCTCTCGCCCGGCCAGGTGGCGGACGTCGCCGCGTCGTTCCAGGCCGCCGTCGTGAAGATGCTCGTCCGCAAGACCGTGCGGGCGGCGCTGCGGCTCGGCGTCAAGCGGGTGGTGCTGACGGGCGGCGTGGCCGCGAACGGGCCCCTGCGCGCCGCGCTCGCGCGCGAGGCCGAGGCGCACGGCGCCCGGCTGCACGTCCCGCCGCCGCACCTCTGCACCGACAACGCGGCGATGATCGGCGCCGCCGGAGCCGCGCGGCTGGCCGCGGGCGAGCGCGCGGGGCTCACGCTGAACGCGCGGCCCGACTGGGCGCTCGAGGACGCGTCGCTGGGCGGTGCGCCGCGGGCGCTCGCGGCGCGCGCGCGATGAACTACGCGGCGGTCCTCGCCGGCCTGCCGGACGCGGTGATCGCCGTGGACGGCGAGCTCCGCATCGTGTTCTGGAACTCGGCCGCCGAGGTGCTGACCGAGCGCTCCGCCCGGCGCGCCGTCGGCAAGTACCTGAAGGAGCTCTTTCCGCCCGACGCCTCCGTCGTCCGGCGGCTCGCCGAGACGCTCGCGACGGGCGAGAGCCGCTCGGAGCCCGAGGGCGCCGTGGCGCGCGGCGAGCACCGGCCGGTGCCGGTGAGCATCGTCACCGCACCGCTCTTCGGTCACGACGGCACGGTCGAGGGGGCCGTCGCCGTCCTGCGCGACCTCTCGCGGATCCGCCAGCTCGAGAGCGAGGTGCGGCGCGGCGAGACGCTCGCGGCCGCGGGCCGGATGGCGGTGGGGCTCGCCCACGAGGTGCGCAACCCGCTCGGCGCCATCCGGGGCGCGGTGCAGCTCCTGCGGCGCGAGCTCGGCCCCGCGTCGCGGCTCGCCGAGTACACGGACGTGCTGCTCACCGAGGTGGACCGGGTGAACCGGATCATCGAGCTGCTGCTCGACCTCGCGCGCCCCGTGCAGCTCCGACCCGTCCCGCTCAACCTCCACCAGCTCCTCGAGCGCGTGGCGCTGCTGAGCGAGGAGGCGGCCCGCGAGCGCGGGATCACGCTCGTGCGGCGCTACGACCCGAGCCTGCCGCCGATCCTCGGCGACGAGGACCGGCTGCTCCAGGTGTTCCACAACCTCGTGCGCAACGCGCTCGACTCGATGACGGCGGGCGGGCACCTCACGCTCACGACGCGCGTGAGCCTGAACCCGCTCTTCGGCAAGATGGACCTGGGCGCCGGGTCCCGCAACATGGTCGAGGCGCAGGTCGTGGACGAGGGCACCGGCATGCCCGACGCCGTGCGCGCGCGGATCTTCGACCCGTTCTTCACGACCAAGGCCAGGGGCCTCGGCCTCGGGCTCGCGATCTGCCACCGGATCCTCGAGGAGCATCGGGGCGCGATCCAGGTCGAGAGCGCGGAAGGGCGCGGCACCGTCGTGACGTGCTTCCTCCCGATCGCCAAGTGATGTCCGAGGGCCAGGTCGCCCCGGCGGCGCGGATCCTCGTCGCGGACGACGAGGACGGCGTCCGCTGGGTCCTCGAGAAGGGCCTCCGGCAGGCGGGCTACGAGGTCGCCCTGGCCAAGGACGGCGAGCGCGCGCTCCGCCTCTTCGCGGCGGAGCCCTTCGACCTGGTCTTCCTCGACATCCGCATGCCCGGCATGGACGGCCTCACCGCGCTCGGACGGCTGCGCGCGCTCCGCGCCGACGCGACGGTCGTCGTCATGACCGCCCACGGGACGATGGACACGGCCATCCAGGCGATGCAGCGCGGCGCGTACGACTACCTGGCGAAGCCGTTCGACCTGGACGAGGTCCTGCTCCTCGCCGAGCGGGCG
Source organism: Candidatus Rokubacteria bacterium RIFCSPLOWO2_02_FULL_73_56 (assembly GCA_001788495.1). GTDB lineage: Bacteria > Methylomirabilota > Methylomirabilia > Rokubacteriales > CSP1-6 > GWA2-73-35. Next base: position 30,502 of record MGCF01000007.1, on the reverse strand, counting down.
CTCACCGCCCGCCGGCTCAGCCAGGAGGTCACGCGCCTCCGGAGCGGGCTCCGGGAGGTGTGGGAGTTCGGCGCGCTCATCGGCCACCACCCGCGCATGCAGGACGTGTACAAGACCATCGGGCGCGTCGCGGGGAGCGACGTCACCGTCCTCCTGCGCGGCGAGTCGGGGACCGGCAAGGAGCTGGTCGCGCGCGCGATCCACCACTACAGCCGGCGCGCCGGACGGCCCTTCGTCGCGGTCTCGGGCGCGGCGATTCCCGGCACGCTCCTCGAGTCGGAGATGTTCGGCCACGAGCGCGGGGCCTTCACCGACGCCCGGGAGCGGAAGCTCGGCAAGCTCGAGCTGGCGCACGGCGGCACGCTCTACCTGGACGAGATCGGCGACATGCCGGTGGAGCTCCAGACCAAGCTGCTCCGCGCGCTGCAGGAGCGCACGATCGAGCGCCTCGGCGGGCAGGAGCCGATCCGGATCGACGTGCGCGTGCTGGCGGCGACGAACCGCGACCTCGAGGCGCTGATGAAGGAAGAGCGCTTCCGCGAGGACCTCTACTACCGGCTCAACGTCGTCACCGTGCACCTGCCGCCGCTGCGCGAGCGGCGGCGCGACATCCCGCTGCTGGTCGAGCACTTCCTGGCGAAGTACGGCCCCGCGCTCGGCGAGCGCGGCGTGGCGCCGGAGGCGCTCGACCGCCTGGTCGGCCACGACTGGCCCGGCAACGTGCGCGAGCTGGAGAACGTGATCCAGCGCGCGATGGTGATGGCGGCCGGCGGCGTGATCCTGCCCGAGCACCTGCCGATCGGCCCGGTCTCCGCGGCGGCGTCGGTGGCCGTGGACGCCACGCTCGAGGAGATCATCGAGAAGAAGCTGATGGAGTGCGTGCGCGGGCTCCGGGAGCACGCGAGCGCGAACCTCTACGATCTCCTGATCGGGCTCGTCGAGAAGCCGCTGCTGCGCGCGGTGCTGCGCGAGACGGGCGGCAACCAGCTCCGCGCCGCGCAGATCCTCGGCATCAACCGCAACACGCTCCGCAAGAAGCTCCTCGAGCACGGGATCGACCCGGACAGCCTGCAGAGCTGACCGTGCGGTGCGCCCAGTGCCAGCACGCCAATCCCGCCGAGGCGGCGTTCTGCGGCGAGTGCGGGGCCCACCTGCAGGCCGTGTGTCCCGCCTGCCAGGCGCCGAACCCGCCGTCGAACAAGTTCTGCGGGCGCTGCGGCCAGCGCCTCGCCGACGCCGCCGCGCCCGTGCCGGCCTCGGCACCGGCCGCGGCCGCGGCGCCGCCGCCGGCTCCCGGGGCCCCGGCGGCGCGCTTCGCGTCGCCCGCGGCGTACACGCCGAAGCACCTCGCCGAGAAGATCCTGACCTCGCGGAGCGCGGTCGAAGGCGAGCGCAAGCAGGTGACCGTCCTGTTCACCGACGTCTCGGGGTTCACGGCGATGTCCGAGAAGCTCGACCCCGAGGAGGTGCACGGTATCATGGACCGCGCCTTCGAGGTGATCCTGGGCGCGGTCCATCGGTACGAGGGCACGATCAACCAGTTCCTCGGGGACGGCGTCATGGCCCTGTTCGGCGCGCCCATCGCCCACGAGGACCACGCCCATCGCGCGCTCCGCGCCGCGCTCGCGATCCAGGAGGGGCTCGGCCCCCTCCGCCGCGACGTCCGGCGCGACCGCGACGTGGAGTTCCGCGTCCGGATCGGGATCAACACGGGCCTCGTCGTCGTCGGCGCGATCGGCCGCGACCTCCGGATGGACTACACGGCCGTCGGTGACACGACGAACCTGGCCGCGCGCCTGCTGAACCTCGCCCAGCCGGGCCAGATCGCGGTCAGCGAGCACGTCCACCAGCTCACCGGCGGCTTCTTCCTCTTCGAGGACCTCGGCGAGTTCACGGTGAAGGGCAAGACCGCGCCCGTGCGCGTCTGGACCGTGCAGAGCGAGCTGCGCGGGCGGACGCGGCTCGAGGTGTCGCGCGAGCGCGGCCTCACGCCGCTCGCCGGGCGCCAGGCGGAGCTCGGGCGGCTCGCCGAGGCCGCGCGCGGCGCCGACGACGGGGAGGGCGCGGTCGTGCTGGTCACGGGCGAGCCCGGCGTCGGCAAGTCGCGCCTCCTGTACGAGTTCGTGCGGGGGCTCGACGCGCCCGGCACGCTCGAGCTCGAGGCGAGCTGCCTGTCCTGGGGCCGCTCCGTGCCGTACCACCCGATCCTCGCCCTCACGCGCGCCTACCTGCGGCTCAGCGAGGACGCGAGCGAGGCGGAGACCCGGCAGCGAGCGGCCGAGGGCCTCGAGGCGGCGGGGCTCCGGGATCCGGAGTCCGACGCGCTCCTCGCCTACTTCCTCGGCGTGCCGGTCCGGTCGGAGTTCCTCGTGCGCCTGCAGGGCCCGCAGCTCCAGGAACGGACGTTCGAGCTCCTGATCGCGCTGCTCCTCGCGGCGAGCGCCGGGCGACTGCTCGTCCTCCTCGTCGAGGACATCCACTGGGCGGACGACAGCTCGCTCGCGTTCCTCCGCCAGCTCGCCGAGCGCGTGGCCAAGCACCGCGTGCTCCTGATCCTGAGCGCGCGGCCGGGGCTCGAGGTCCCCTGGCTCGCCGAGCGCGCCGAGACGGTCCCGCTCGAGGGGCTCACCGAGGCCGACGTGCTCGGGATGCTCGTCACCCTGCTCGGCGCCCGGGACGCCGAGGACTCGCTCGTGCGGCTCCTGCTCGAGCGGAGCGACGGCAATCCGCTCTACGTCGAGGAGATCCTGCGCCAGCTGCAGGAGACGCAGGCGATCGTCGTCGAGGGCGGCCGGGCGCGGCTCGAGCGCTCCGAGGCCGCGATCCCCGAGACGATCCACGACCTCATCGCGGCGCGCGTGGACCGGCTCGCCGAGCCGCTCAAGGCGACGCTGCAGCCCGCGGCGGTCATCGGCCGGCGCTTCCTGGTGGACCTCATGACCTCGGTGGCCGGGGGCGACCGCGACGTCGTCGAGCGCCTCGACCTGCTCCGCGCCCTGGACTTCGTGTTCCCCGACGTCCGCGAGCCCCGCCTCGTGTACGCGTTCAAGCACGCGCTCACCCAGGAAGTCGTCTACACGGGCCTGCTCGAGCGCCGGCGCCGCGTGCTCCACGCGGCGATCGGCGCCGCGCTCGAGATGCTCTACGCTGACCGCCTCGACGACGTGGCCGAGCTGCTCGCCCATCACTGGGGGCGCAGCACGGATGCCCCGAAGGCCGTGGACTGGGCGATCCGCGCGGGCGAGAAGGCCCAGCGACGCTGGGCGAGCGCCGAGGCCCTGGCGCACTTCGAGGCCGCGCTCAAGCGGCTCGAGGCGATGCCCGACAGCGACGAGAACCGGCTCCGGCGGATCGACGCGGTCGTCAAGCAGTCGGAGGTCAAGTTCGCGCTCGGCCGCCACGCCGAGCAGGTCCAGGCTCTCGAGGCGATCCGGCAGCTCACCGAGGGCGCCGACCCGCCCCGGCGCGCCGCGTGGCTCTGCTGGACCGGGTTCCTCCACAGCCTCACGGGCGCGCGCCCCGAGGTGCCGATCGCCTACTGCACCGAGGCCACCGCGCTCGCGGACCTGGCCGGCCTCGACGACATGCGCGCGTTCGCCGAGTGCTGTCTCACCCACGTGTACGTGGTGGCCGGGCGGCTTCCCGAGGCCCTGGACACCGGCGAGCGGGCGCTCGCCTTCTTCGAGTCGCGCGGCAACGTCTGGTGGGCGTGCCGGACGCTCTGGGGCCTCAGCATGGCGTGCAACGCGATCGGCGAGTGGGAGAAGAGCCTCGGGTACTGCCGGCGCGGGCTCGCCCACGGCGAGGCGGTCAACGACCTCCGGCTCAAGGTCGTGGGCTGGTGGCGCACGGGCTCGACGCACATCCAGCGGGGCGAGGTGGAGACCGGCCTCCGCTGCTGCGACGAGGCGCTCGCCCTCAAGCCGATCCCGTTCGACGCGGCGATGGCGCGGGCGATGAAGGGCTTCGGGATGGCGCGGGCGGGCCAGACCGCAGCGGGCATCGCGCTGCTCGAGGAGGTCGCGACGTGGCTCGAGCAGTTCAACCTGCGGTATACGCGGACGCTCATCGACCTGTTCCTGGCCGAGAGCTACCTGCGCCACGGCGAGCGCCAGCAGGCCCGCGTCCTCGCCGAGTCGGGCCTGGCGGCCAGCCGCGATCTCGGCTACCGGCACGCCGAGGGCGTGGCGCAGCGCCTGCTCGGCGAGTGCCTGCTCGGTGACGACCCGGCGGCCGCCGGCGTCCAGCTGGCGGAGGCGGCGCGCATCCTCGAGGAGGCCGGCGCCCGGAACGACCTGGCGAAGACGCGCCTGGCGCAGGCCGAGCTCAGGGCGTCGGGCGGGGACCTGGCCGCGGCCCGGGTGCTCCTCGAGCGCGCGGGCGCCGTGTTCGAGGAGCTGGGGACGCTCGAGGGCCCGGACCGGGCGCGCCGGTTGCGCGAGACGCTCGCGGCGGGCTGAGCCGGCCGCCTACCAGCCGACGACGAAGCGCTGGCGCCGGACGTCCGCGGCGCCGAAGAGCGTGCCGTGCTCCGGGTCCACGCCGGCCACGACCGTCCCCGTGTTCATCATGAACGAGCCAATGACCGCCACCTTGTGCCCGCGCTGCTCGAGCGCCTCGACCACGCCCGCGGGGATCCGGCTCTCGACCTGCAGGACGCCGCCGCGAAAGGCGTGCCGGCGGAAGCTCTCCCGGTAGTGGCCGGTGTTGAACCGCGGCGCCTCGACGGCCTCCTGCGGGCGCATGCCGAAGACCGCGATGTTCAGGAGCACCTGGAGCGCCTGCTGCTCCTGGGTGTCGCCGCCGGGGCTGCTGAGCGCCAGGAAGGGCTTGCCGTCGCGGAGCACGACCGTCGGGGTCAGCGTCGTGCGCGGCCGCTTGCCGCTCTGGACGACGTTCGGGTGCCCCGCCTCGAGGACGAAGGCCTGCATGCGGTTGCCGAGCGGCACGCCCGTGTCGCCGGCGATGAACACGCCGCCCGAGAACCACGCCGACGAGGGCGAGGCGGAGAAGAGGTTGCCCCGGGCGTCGGCGACGTCGACGGTCGTCGTGTCGAGCTCGGGCAGCGCCCGATCCTCGGAGCTCGCGGGGGTCGCGCGCGCGACACGGAGCCGGCGCGCGGGCCCGGCCGAGCCCTCGAACTTCCAGGGGTCGCCCGGGCGCACCTCGGCGCTCGCGACAGCGGGATCGATCAGGGCGCGGCGCGCCTCCGCGTAGGCCGGCGCGAGGAGACCACGCGTCGGCACCTTCGCGAAGTCGGGATCGCCGTAGAAGCCGTCGCGGTCGGCGAGCGCCAGCTTGAGCGCCTCCGTCACCGTGTGGATGTACGCGGCCGAGTTGTGGCCCATCCGCTCGAGGTCGAACCCCTGGAGGAGCCCGAGGGCCTGGAGCAGGACCGGGCCCTGACCCCAGAAGCCGGTCTTGAACACCTCGAACGTCCCGTGGCGCGTCGTGAAGGTCCCCCGGGTCGGCGGCTCGATGCGGCCCCGGTAGCCAGCGAGGTCGGCCGCCGTCATGAGGCCCTGGGCCTGCTGCACGGCGGCGGCGATCCGCTGGCCGACGTCGCCGCGGTAGAAGCGGTCGCGCGCCGCGGAGATCGCGGCCTTCCGGCCCTCCGCCGCGTGCTGGCGCTCGGCCTCGACGAGGGCGCGCAGCGTCCGCGCGAGGTCCGGCTGGCGGAAGATGCTGCCGACCGCGGGGATCGTCCGGTTCGGCAGATACACGCGGGCGCCGCTCGGGAAGGCGAACATCTTCTCCAGCTCGGGCCGTAGATAGCGCGTCAGGAAGTCGTACCAGGGGAAGCCGTCGGCCAGCTCGATCGCAGGCGCGAGCGTCTCGGCGAGCGAGAGCGTGCCGAACTCGGCGAGCGCCAGCGCGAGCGCGTCCACGACCGCGGGGATCGTCCCGGCCGACGGGCCGTTCGGCGGGATCAAGCGGAAGCGGCGGAAGGCCTCGGGGGACGCCGCCGCCGGCGCCGTGCCCTGGCCGCTGATCACGACCGCCTCGCGCCGGTCGGCGAGGTAGAGCACGATCGGCACCTCGCCGCCGAGGCCAAAGTGGGAGATCTCGGTCACCGCCGCGGCGAACGTCGCCGCGACGCCCGCGTCCACGGCGTTGCCCCCGCGCGCCAGCATGCGGAGCCCCGCCTCCGCGGCGAAGTGCCGCCCCGCCGCGACCACGCCCACGCGCCCGACGATCTCGGGCCGGTACGTCTTCGAGCTGACGATCCCCTCGAGCGGGGCCTGCTGGCAAGCCAGGAGCGTCAGCGCCAGGGCCCCGAGGGCGAGGGCGCGAAGGGCGAGCGGCCCGACGGCCGGTGGACGGCGAGGCGTCATCGAGCGAAGGAACGGGGGCGGCGCCGCCGTCGCGCAAGACGGCGGCACCGCCCGTCGTGCCGTCGGCCTACTTCGGGATCGGCGTGCCAGGCGCAGCGAAGAAGCCGATCTTGACTTCCATGACCAGGAAGCCAGGGTTGAACGCCGTGTCGTCCGGTGGCGGAGCGGGCGAGCACTGCTGGCTCACGATCTGCGTGACCGCGGGGACCAGGACCGGCGCGGTCAGCGGTCCGATCGTGATCCCGACCTGCTGGAAGAGAATCTCGAGGAGTTCCTGGGACATCCAGCCGTTCAGCGGCACCGTGACGAACCGTGCGGTCGAGGCCGAGAGGTCGCAGCCGAGCGCGAGCTCGCCCAGGCTGCCGAACCCGGGCACCTTGAAGACCGCGGACGCCGGGGCAAAGTGCTTGCGGTTCAAGGTGATCGCGCCGAACGTGCCCGTCGCGGTCGCCGGGGTGCCGAAGACCACGGGGCCGTGGGGATCCAGCACGACGACGGCCGACACGTCCTTGGTCGTGTTGAGCACGAATCCCGGCGGGGGCGGGGCGAAGCCGCCGCCGGCGCTCGCGAGGCCGGGGGCGAGGATCGACGCGGCCATCGCCGCGATTATCAGAAGCCCGACGACTCTTGTCCTGGACATCCGTGGTCTCCTTTCAATCGGCCGCGGTGCGCGCGGCGCGGTGCTCGAGCGTTTCCTCACCGTTCCGTTGCCGGGTCGGTCACGGACAGCCGATGACGGCCCTGATCCTGGTCGCTGCCGACTGCAGCTGGGTGGCCTGGTCGACCGTCAGCGCCTTGCCCGACTGGGCCTTCGTCTCGTTGATGAACGCGCTCATCTGGTTGCAGGTCGACGTGACGCTGCCCTTCTTGGCCGAGGTCAGCGCGTCCTCGACGTTCTGGAGCTTCGCGTCCAGGCTGTTGGTGATCCCCTGCTTGAGGTTGAAGCTCCTGACCGTGTCCATCAGGTTGGCGACCTGGGCCGCCGCCGCCTGGACGATCACCGAGAAGCTCTTGCTCGTGGTGTTGCCCGCCGCGTCCGTCGCGGTGCACGAGACGGTGGTCGTCCCGATGGGGAACGTGCTCCCCGACACGGGCGCGCACGCGACGGTCGGCGAGGGCGTGACGTCGTCGGTGGCCGAGACCGCGTACGTCACGAGGGCGCCCGCCGGGCTCGTCGCGTCCACGGTGACGCTGCTCGGAACCGTCAGGACCGGCGGCGTCGTGTCCTGGGACCCGACGCGATAGGTCACGGACGCGCTCGAGGCGTTGCCGACCGCGTCCATGGCGTTGACGGTGAAGGTCGTGACGCCCGGCGTCGCCGTGTCGATCGCCGCGCCGCTGGCCACCGGGCCCGCGCAGGCCACGAGGCCCGAGCCGCCGTCCGTGCACCCGTAGCCGGCGAGCACCACCTGGCCCACGTCGTAGACGGCGTCGGGCGTGGGCGAGGTGAGCGTCATGGCCGGCGCTTTCTTGTCCACCTTGATCCCGCCGACGGTCTTCGTGACGCAGTTGCCCGCGACGTCGCAGACGGTGCGGCCGTCCGTCGTCGCCGCGTCGGTCTCGGTGCCGGCCGGCACGGCCGTCGCGAGGCTGAAGCTGGCGTCGGACGTGTTCGCGAGGCCGGAGGCGGGGTCCTGGGCCGTGCAGGCCAGCGTGACGTCGGTCGCGTGCCAGCCCGTGTCGGGCGCCTCACAGGTGACGATCGGCTGGGTGCCGTCCACCTTCACCGTCAGGACCTGCGTCGCCTCGATGTTCCCGGCGATGTCCTCGGCGTGGAAGGCGACGGACGTCTGCCCGTCGGCCGTGATCGTGACGGAGCCCTTCGTCCCCGACAGGTCCTGGACACCGGGCTGCGCCCCGGAGGTCTGGATGACGATCCGCTGGATGGGGATGTTGCTCGGGCTCGTGGCCGTGAAGCTCACGGTGACGCTCTGCCGCGTCCAGCCCGACGGGCCCGGGGCCGGCGCCGCCGTCGCCGTCGTCGCTGGCGGCTGCGGCGGCAGGCTGTCCACCTCGAACTCGAGGGTGTTGGACACGATCGTGAACTCCGCGCGGCCGGTCAGCGCCGCGACGTTCGCCGCCACCAGGCCCGGGAGCTGGTCGCAGTCGTCGATGACCGCGGCGGGATCGGAGAGCGTGAACACGAGGAGCGGGATGCGGGCCGTGACGCTGTACCGGCCCGGGCGGGAGAGGTCGTAGAACCTCCGCGCGTCATCGATCTCGTACTCGCGGAAGAAGTTGCCCGGCGCGCCGGGGCCGGTCCCGACCAGCACCTCGATCGGCGCGACGGGGATCGCCGGACGCTGGAGCGCCCCCCGCCGCGAGAGGCACATGAACACGCGGCTGTCGGTGTGGATCTGCTCCTCGACCTTGTTGGTGACGATTCCGCCCTGGGGGTCCACGAAGTAGAGGCGGCGGAAGAAATCGGTGGACGAGAAACCCTCCGTGGTCGCCACGTCCGCCCCGCTCACGTTCTCGATCTGGACGACGATCGGGACCGGCACCCCCGCGGGGAAGACGCCGTCGGCGGGCGCGCCCTGCCCGAGCACGATGGTGGCCTTGAGGGGCGGGCCCGCCGGGGGCGCCTGGGCGCGCGCCGCGGCCGCGCCGGCGAGCACGAGCGCCAGCGCGACGAGCAGGGGAGCGAGCGTCCGGCGGCTCACTGGAGCCCCTTGTTGTGGACCTGGATGAGCTGCCCCGCCTGCGACGAGAAGTGGTTGTCGCGCGTCCAGTTGATCGAGTACTGGTACATGACGTCCGTCACGTCCGTCGTGTGGACGTTCACGCCGAGGGCGTGGCCCAGCTCGTGCGTGACGATCGCGCGCACCACCTGGCGGAAGGTCGCCTGCGGGCCCGACGCCGACGCCGCCCTGGCGTCGCACGCCGTGAGCGTCGTCGGGTCGGCGACGAACGGCAGCTCGACGCAGTCGTCGTTGTTCACGTCCATCGCGCTCACGGAGAGGCTGAACTGCCCCGCCACGAAGACGTCGCCGCCGAGCAGGCCGTCGGCGTCCTTGCACTCACCCGAGTCGGCGACGCCGTTGTCCGAGCCCCCCGAGCCGCTGTCGCAGACCGTCGTGACGGGCGCGAGCATCGGGACCCCGCCGGTGGTGGCCATGGGCAGGTACTTGCCCGTCAGGTTCTCCTGGTGGAGGTATGGCCGGTCGGTGAAGTAGCCCTTCACGGCCCGGGCGAACACCCGCGCGTCGCCGTACGTCGTGGCCGACCCGAAGGTGCTGTAGCCGAGGGTCGGGAACTGCCACTGGCGGATGCCGGTCTTGCCCGAATGGTCGCACGTCTGGCCACCGGCGCAGTTGACCGCGTCGTAGGTCACCGTCGCCAGGTCGAGCGTCGGCTTGGTCGGGTCGGCGTACGATTTGGTCGGCAGGACGGAGGCGCCCGTGAACGAGGCCGCCACGTCCCACACCCGGATGCCGAGCTCGCGGTAGGCGTCGCCCACCTCGAAGGCCGGGCACGGGAACCGCGCGAGGAGCGCGGCGTCCTGCGCGATGGGCCTGCCCGTGTTGTCCACGCCGCACGAGCCGGCCGGGACGTTCGGGTCCGTGCTGAAGCCGCGCCCGCGGACGAAGAGGTTCCGCTTGCCCGCGCCGAGCCTGACGTGGTCGAGCATCGGCCCGCTCGCGGTCCCGTTGAGCGGCCCGCGCAGGTACACGCCGCGGTACTTCTCGAAGTTCGTGAGGCCGTCGCGCGCGAAGCGGTCGTCGCGGTCGCTCAGGCCGTTGGCGTTCTGGTCCTGCTTGCCGGCGTCGAGGACGTTGACGCCGGTGGCGTCGGCGTTGTCCACGCCGGCGACCAGGTTGGTCTCGTACACGTCGGGCAGGTCGTCGCCGTCCGCGTCCACCGGCAGCCGCAGGCTGCCCGCCACCGTCGGCGAGGTCGGGCTGTCCGTCACCTCGATGCGCACCTTGCCACCCCAGTCCCAGGAGGCGAGCTGGGCCTGGTAGACGCCGTTGGCGCCGCCGACGGTCACGGAGAGCGGGGCGGTGAGACTCGGCATCGTTGCGACCTGGCCGATGCCGAAGTCGTTGGTCGGGACCGCGGTCGGCAGCAGCGTCACGGGGTCGATCTCGCAGTCCTCGTTCGCCGCGGTGCCCTTGATCGCCGACGGCGTGATCGTGAACGTGAGCTGCGGCGGCAGCGACGTGCCGGCGAGCTGGGCCTCCACGATCAGGAGGGTCGGCGTCACCGTCTTGGCCGTGCACCGGCCGGTCGCGTCGAGCGTGACGCTGACGCCGTCCACGCTGGGGAGCCAGGCCGGGACGTCGAGCGGCGTGCCGTCGGCCCGCCGCAGGGCCAGCGTCATCGTCGTCGCCGATCTGAGCTTCACCTCGAACGCGTTGGCGAGCGTTGCCGTGCCGCCGTCGGGGTTCGTGACGACCACGCTCCTGAGCCCGGTCGGTGCGTTCGCGGCGAGCGTGACGGGGATCCGGACGCGGGTCGCGTCCACGAAGATCACCGCGCCGAGCGTCGCGCCGGTGGACGGGCTGAGCTGCACCGTCATCCCGCTCTGGAACTTGGTGCCGGTGACGTCGAGCGTGAGCGTGTCGCCCTGGAAGGCGCTGCCCGGGCTCACCCCGGACGGCCGCGGGTTCGTGACCGTGAACGCGAGCGAGTTGCTGCTCTGGAGCGTGCCGTTCGCGACCGTCACCGGGCCGTCCACCGCCGTCGCCGGGACCAGCACCGCGAGGCTCGAGGCGCCGCCGCTGGTCGGGCTCACCGTGACCTTGGCGTTGTTCGCCGCCGTGAACGTGACCTTGCTCGCCGTCGCGCTCCCCAGGTTGGTGCCGCTGATCGTCACCGAGGCGCCCGTGCGCGCGGCGGCCGGGCTGATCGAGGAGAGCGAGGGCGGCGTCGTCGACGTGGACGAGCCGGAGTTCTTCGGCGCCGGCAGGCCCTCGGGCGCGTCGGGCGGGCGCGGCGCGATTGCGAGGATCGCCGCGCTCGTGGTCGTGCCGAGGTCGGGATTCGTCACCGTCACGGTCCGCGGCGAGAGCGCGTCGGCGCCAGCGGCCACGTCCACCTCGACCGCGAGGCGCATGTCCGACAGGAACACGACGCTCGTCGGGTCAACCGTGATCCCGCCACCGCCCACCTGGACGACGAGGTTCGACGGCGTCGTCGTGGGCGGCCTGAAGTTGCTCCCGCCGACGTAGAGCGTCTGCTTCTTCAGATCGGCGAAGAGCGGGCCCGCGCCCGTCTCGCCCGTGCCCGCCGCGGTCACGACGGGCAGGGGGTCCACGCTGAAGCTGCCGCCGCCGGGCAGCGTGGCCGTGATGATCGTCTGCTGACCGTCCGGGCCCCTGTCGATGATCGACACGGTGCGAGGCCCGGCGTCCGCGTTGGGATCCACCTGGATCGTGACCGTGATCTGCTTCCCGTCGGGGCTGACGGAGGGCGCCCCGATCACCGTGATGCCCGGGCCGAAGTCGATCGTGTCGCGCAGGCTCAGGTCGGAGTTCGTGAAATCGAGCTGGCCGAAGTTGAGGCCGTTGAGCACGACCGTGCGCGTCACGCCGAGCCCCGCCGCGTTGCTGTCGATCGCGATCCCGGTGAAGACGGGGTCGGGCGGGGGCGCGAGGAAGATCGCGACCTGGACCGACTCGGGCGTGAGCCCGTTCGGCAGGCTCGCGTCGACCGCGACGGAGACGGGGACGGCAGCGCCGTCGGGGACGAAGCCCGTCGAGGCCGTCACGAGCATCCCGGAAACGATGATGGACGCGGCGCCGCCGCTCGAGCGCGACGCGAGGGCGAACGAGAACACCGCGCCGCTGCTCTCGAGCCGCGGGGCGTCGGGGCCGGTCTGGACGATGCCGAGGCCCCAGCTCGGCCCGGTCGAGACCACGGGGAGCATGGAGAACGCGAGGCCGCCCGGCAGCGTCACCCGGATGCGGCCCGCCGTCGACAGGGCCCGCGCGCCGTGCTCGTCGATCCGGATGTCGCCGAGCGTCGCCAGCCCGCCGCCCGCCGGCACGTAGGTCGAGACGATCGCGAGGGCCGTCGTCGTCGTGCCGCCGGCGCCGAGATCCTCGACGAGCGCGAAGTCGCGGCCCACGAGCGTCGCGCCCTCCGCCACGGCCACCCCGACCGCGGTCGCGCCGTCGAACGTGCCGGACGGCTCCGTCGCGTCCTGCACCCCATTGGAGTTCGTGTCCACGTACGCGCCGACGAAGTACTGCTGGCTCACCGGGCAGGCGAGGCTCGACGGCAGCAGGCCGCGGGTGTCCGGGCCCGGCCGGCCGAACTGGTAAGCCTGCGGGAAGCTCGGCGCCGGGATCGCAAGCGTGTACACCGGCTGGACCAGCGTGGCGTCGCAGAAGAGGCCGATCCTGAGCGCCCCGGTCTGCGTGCCGGCGTTGGCGATTGCCCCCTGGATGTCGGCCGTCAGCGCCATGTTGAAGTTCACCGCCGGCGCGTCCGGGTCCGGCGGGCTCGTCACCGTGATCGTCGAGAGCAGCGCCCCTGCCGCGTCCGGACGCCCGCCCGCGAACACCCGCGCATAGCCGAGCGCGCGCGCCTGCGCGACGTAGGCGCCCGGCTTGATATTGGTCGCGATGAAGCGGCCCTGGGAGTCCGTCACGTTGGTGCCGGTGACGAAGCCCGTCGTCCGCCCGAGCGCGTCCAGGCTGAAGGTCGCGGCGTCGAACAGCACGATGCCGACGTTCCTGAGCGGCTCGCCGTCGGTCGCGAAGGCCCGGCCGGTGAAGGCGGCCTGGCTCGGCGTCAGGACGAAGTTGGCGTTGCTCACGGCGCCGGTCGTCACCGTGATCGCGTCGGCCGCCGTCAGCGTGTCCTTGCCGAACGACCACTGGGCGGCGTAGCCGGGCGCGGAGGCGCGGAGCATGTAGCTGCCGGGCGCCAGGTTGTTGGCGAGGAACGAGCCGTCGGCCCGGGTCACCGCGACCGCGACGGCCGCGCCGGAGGCCGCCTCGCGGATCGAGACGGCGCCGCCGACCACGGGCGCGCCGGTGCCCTGCACGGTCACGGTGCCCGCGAGGCTCGCCGTTGCCGGGGCGAGGACGAGGTCGATGTCCGTGGTGCTCTGGCCGGCGGCGACGTGGACGAAGCTCGCGTCGTCGAAGATCGCCGCCCCGGTGCCGCTCGCCGTGTAGTAGCGGATCGCGAAGCCCGGCCCGGCCGGCTCGCGGACCGTGTCCGGGCCGTTCTGCATCCGGATGATGTAGTCGCCCGGCGCCAGCGCGCGGATCAGGTAGGTTCCGTCGAGCCGGGTGATGGCGCTCCCGACGTTGTTGTCGAAGAAGCTGCGCGCGCTCACCTGCACGCCGGGCACCGGGACCAGCGGCGAGAGCGGGTTGGCCGGATCGCTCGGGGTCATGACGCGGCCCTGGATCGTCCCCGCCGTCGCCGGCAGCGCGAGGTCGATCCCGACCTGGTTGCCCGCCGTGACGTCCACGAGCGAGCCCGCGGGCACGACGGTCTCGTCCGGGTACATCCGCTGCTCGTAGGTCGTCTCGGTCTGCGCGCGGACGAGGTACCTGCCGGGCGGCAGGGTCGGGATCGTGTAGGTCCCGTCGCCGTTCAGCGCGGTGCCCCGGATCCCGAACTGGAAGAAGGGATCGATGGCGACGACGGTGCCGAAGCGGATCGGGTTGCCGTTCACGTCCCGCACGGTGCCGCTGATCGTCCGCGGGGAGGCGCCGCCGGTCAGGCCGAGCACCGAGAAGTCCACGCCCGCGGTCGTGGCGCCGTCCACCACGGTGACGGGCACCGCCGAGGCGGGCGAGGTCGCCGCGGTCGGGTACCAGCCCATCGCCGTGCCGTTCGCGAACTGGTTGCCGACGGCCTGGAGCGTGTAGACGCCCGGGGGGAGCCCGGAGATCGTGTAGTTGCCGTTGCCGTCGGTGCCGACGCCGGTCACGAAGTTGCCCCGCGGGTACATGCTGCCAGCGCCGATGAGGGCCTGGATCTGCGTGCCCGCGGGCACGGCGCCGCCGCCGCTCCGCGTGACGCGGCCGCTGATCCGGCCTCCACCCGGGGTCAGGTGCAGGTCCACGGGGCTCACCGTGCCGGCGCCGCTGATCGCGATCGGCAGGGCCACACCGCCGTCGGGGCCGGGCGCGTCCGGGACGCCGCTGGAGTAGCCGACCATGTGGCCGGCCGCCTCGACGCGGACGGTCCACTCGCCGTCGCGCAGCCCGCGGACCTCGAAGGTGCCGGCGGCGTCGGTCCGCACGAAGAAGGCCCCGGAGAAGTTGCTCGCCGCGACCCGCCCCACGAACACCGACGCGTTGGCGATCGGCGCCAGCGTGCCGCGCGTCCGGATCGTCCCGCTGATCCGCCCGCCCGGCGGCATCGCGATGTCCACGCCGAGGACGTCCTGGCCGGCGACGGCCGTCACCGTCGTCGCCGTCCTGAGGTCCACGCCGCTGCCGTCGGGCACGGTGGTGTGGAAGGTATCCACGAAAGACAGGGGCGCCGGGACGCGGGCCTTCACCTTGTAGGCACCGCCGAGGATCCGGCCGGTGTCGTAGGTGCCGTCGGCCGCCGTGGGGAGCCCGCCCGCGAGGAAGAAGCCCGTCACGGGGTCGAACAGATCCACGATCGCCCCGCCGATCGGGGTGCCGTTCGTGTCCCTGACCGTGCCCTTGAAGCCGCCGCCCTGCGCCAGGCTGAAATCGATCCCGGCGACGTCGGTCGTGCCCACGGCCACGAGAGTGCCGGCGCCGAGCGTGCGCTGGCCGTTGTAGACCTGGGTGACGTAGCCGTCGAGCTGTGCCTGGACCTTGTAGCTTCGGTCGGGCAGCAGGCGCCCCTCGGTCGTGTACGTGCCATCGGCCGCGGAAGCCACGCCCTCGACCCATTGGTTGTTGGCGTCGAAGACGGTGATCCAGGCGCCCTGCAGTGGGACGCCGCCGCTCGCCACCGTGCCCGTGATCGAGCGGCCCGCCGTGAGGTTGAAGTCCACCGTGGTGTCGGCGCCGGCGGCCACGAGGACGTTCGCCGCCGCGCTGAACGCCTGCACGCCGTTCGAGAACACGGTCGCGTAGCCGCTCGCCCGCGCGCGGACCCTGTAGGTGCCGGGCGCCAGGCGCTGCGAGAACGTGTACAGCCCGTCGGTCGAGGTCTGGGTGCTGTCCACCCAGAAGCCGGTCGTGGCGTCGTAGACCTCGATGCCCGCGAACGCGATGGCCGTGCCGCCGCTGCTGACGGTGCCGACGATGCCGCCGCCGGCCGCGAGCGCGATGTCCACATTCGGCGTCGTGGCGCCCGTCGTCACCGTCACCGCCGTCGCCAGGGTCAGGTTCGGGGCGCCCGCGTAGAACGTCGCGGCGAGGCCGGGGATCGACGCGCTGGCGCGGACCTTGTACTGCCCCGGGGTGAGCTCGCCGGTCGTGTAGGTCCCGTCGCCGGCCGTGACGATGCCGCCGGCGACCCAGGCGCCCGTGCCGGCGTCGAACACCTCGACGAAGGCGCCGGCGATCGGCGACACGCCGTCGGTGGCGGTGACCCGGCCGGTGATGCGTCCCGTCTCGAAGACGGAGGCGGGAGCGCTCGCGCTGTTGTTGGCGCCATTCGGATCGGTGGACGTCGTGGTCACCGTGGCCGTGTTGTCAATGGAGCCCGTCGCGGTCGTCGCCACGGTGAGCGTGACGGTCTTGCTCGCGCCGGCGACGAGGGCGCCGAGGGCGCAGCTCACGGTGCCAGGTTCGCCCACCGGCGGCGTGACGCACACGCCCTGGGGCACGCTGATCGCGGCGAAGGCCGTGCCGGCGGGCAGGGGATCGGAGAGCGCGATGCCGCTGGCGATGCCGGGTCCCGCGTTGCCGACGGTCAGCGTGTAGGTCAGCTGACCGCCGAGCAGGATCGGCACGATCGGGAACGCCGTCTTGGTGATGGAGACGTCGGCGAAGGTGACGGCCGGGTCGGTCAGCGTGAGGTCGGTGCCGCTGGCCGTGGCGTTTTCCGCCAGCGGCACGCCGCCGACCGCGCCCGCGGGCTCGGTCGCGTCCCGCGCGCCGTTGGGGGTGCTGTCCACGAACGCGGCCACGAAGTACGCCTCGCTCGCCGGGCAGGCGACGGCCGCGGGCAGGAGGCCGCGGGTGTCGGGCGCGGGCGAGCCGAACTGGTAGGCCTGGGGGAAGACCGGCGACGGGACGACGAGACCGTACACGCGCTCCGTCAGCCCGGGGTCGCAGAAGAGGCCGATCCTGAGCGCCCCAACCTGCGGGCCCGTGTAGCTGATCGTCCCCCGGACGTCGGACGTGCGCGTCATGGTGAAGGTCACCGACGGCGCGTCCGGACCCGGCGGACTCGTCACGGTGATCGGGAAGAGCGCGGCGCTGGCGGCGTCGGGTCGCTGGCCGTGGTACACGCGCGCGTAGCCCAGCGCCCGGGCCAGGGCGAGGTAGCTGCCGGGCTTGATGTTGTCGGCGACGAAGCGCCCCTGGGAGTCGGTGACGCCCACGCCCGTGACGAAGCCGGTCACCAGGCCGTCGGCGTCCACGCCGAAGGTCGCGGCGTCGTAGAGCGTGATCGCGACGTCCCTGAGCGGCTGGCTGGCCGTGTCGAACGCGAAGCCGCTGAAGGCGGCCTGGCTCGGCGTCAGGACGAAGTCGACGCCGCCGACCGTGCCCGCGGCGACCGCGATCTCGTCGGCCGCCTCGCGCGTGTCCTGGCCGGACCACCACTGCGCGGCGAAGCCAGGTGCCGAGGCGCGGAGCTTGTAGCTGCCGGGGGCGAGGTTGTCCACGACGAAGGTCCCGTCGGCCCGCGTCACCGCGGTCCCGACGATCGCGCCGCTCGTGGACTCGCGGATCGCAACGGCGCCGTTGACCACGGCCGCGCCCGTGTCCTCGGCGGTCACCGTGCCGGTGATGCGCCCCGTCGCCGGGGCAACGGTGAGGTCGATGCCCGTCACGGTCGAGCCCGGGTCGACGTGGACGAAGCTTGCGTCGTCGAAGATGGCCGCGCCGGTGCCGCTCGCGGTGTAGTAGCGGATCGTGAAGCCCGGGCCGTGAGGCGTCCGGAGGGTGTCGGGGCCGTTCTGCATCCGGAGCTTGTACTCGCCCGGTGGCACGCCGCGGACGAGGTAGGTCCCGTCGAGCTGGGTGATCGCGCTCCCGGCGTTGTTGTCGGTGAAGTTGCGCACGCTGACCTGCACGCCGGGCACCGGGACCAGCGGCGAGAGCGGGTTGTCGGGATCGCTCAGGGTCAGCACGCGCCCGGCGATCGTGCTGCCGGTGGCGGGCAGGACGAGATCGATCCCGCTCTGGCCGGCCACGGTGACGTCCACCGGCGTCCCCGCGGGCACGACGGTCTCGTCGGGGTACATCCGCTGCTCGTAGGTCGTCTCGGTCGTCGCCCGGACGAGATACTTGCCGGGCGGCAGGCCGCCGATCGTGTAGGTGCCGTCGCCGTTCAGCGCCGCGCCGCGGATGGTGAACTGGAAGAACGGGTTGACGGCGCCGACGGTGCCGAAGCGGATCGGGTTGCCGCTCGTGTCCCTGACCGTGCCGCTGATGGTCCGGAGCGAGGTCGGCACGGCGAAGTCGATGCCGGCCGTCGTCGCGCCGTCCGTCACGGTGACCGAGAACGCCGAGGCGGCGGAAATCGCCTCGGTCGGATACCAGCCCACGGCCGTCGCGCCCGTGCTCGCAGCCTGGACCAGGTACTGACCGGGCGGCAGGCCCGAGATCGTGTAGTTGCCGTTGCCGTCGGTGCCGGCCCCGGTGACGAAATTGGCGCGCGGGAACACGCTGCCCGCGCCGATCAGGGCCTGGACCTGCGTATTGGTGGGCACGGGGGTGCCGCTCCCGATCCGCGTCACGCGGCCGCTGATGCTTCCGCCCCCCGGCGCGAGGTTCAGGTCCACGGCGCTCACGGTGCCGGCGCCGGTGATCTTGATGGGCGTGGCCGCGGCGTTGTCCGGGACGGTGGCGTCGGGACTGCCGCTGTGGTGGCCCACCTGGTGGCCGGCGGCCTCGACGCGCAGGACCCACTCGCCGTCGCGCAGCCCCCGGAGCTCGTAGGCGCCGGTCGCGTCCGTCCGGGTGGAGAAGGTGCCGGAGAAGTTGTTGGCCTGGAGCCGCGACGCGACCACGAGGGCGTTGGCGATCGCGAGGCCCGAGCCACGGGTGCGGATCGTCCCCGCGATCCTGCCGCCCGGCGGCAGGGCGATGTCCACGCTCGGCAGGTCCGTGCCGGCGACGGCGGTCACCGTCGTGGCGGTGCGGAGGTCGAGCCCGCTGCCGTCCACCACGGTGGTGTGGAACGTGTCCACGAACGACTGCGGCGCGACGACCCGGGCCTTGACCTTGTAGCTCCCCGTGAGCAGGCGCCCCGTGTCGTAAGTGCCGTCGGCCCGGGTGACGAAGCCGCCCTGCAGGAAGGCGCCCGACACGGCGTCGAAGAGGTCCACGATCGCCCCGGCGATCGCGTTGCCGAACGTGTCCCGGACCGTGCCCGTGAAGCCGCCGCCCGGCACGAGCGCGAAGTCGATCCCGCCGACATCGGTCGCCCCCACGGCCACGAGGGTGCCCGCGTTGACGGCGCGCTGGCCGTTGTACACCTGGGTGGCGTAGCCGGAGAGCTGCGCCTGGACCTTGTAGCTCACGCCGCCCTTGAGCCGGCCCTCGGTCGTGTACGTGCCGTCGGCTCCCGAGGTGAAGAAGCCCTCGACCCACTGGTTGTTGCTGTCGTAGACGCCGATGAGCGCGCCGGCCAGCGGGATCCCGCTGCTCCGCACCGTGCCCGTGATCGAGCGGCCCGGCGTGAGGTCGAAGTTCACGGGGGTGTCGACGGCGGCGGCCACGACGACCCCGGCGGCCGCGTTGAAGGCCTGCGCGCCGTTCGAGAACTGGGTGGCGTAGCCCGCGGCGCGCGCGCGGACCTTGTAGGCGCCGGGCGCGAGGCGCCGCTCGAACGTGTACGTGCCGTCGGGCGCCGTCTGGGCCGCATCGAGCCACGCGTTGGTCGCGAAGTCGTAGACCTCGACGCTCACGGCGCCGAGCGGCGTGGCACCGCTCGTCACCGTGCCGACGATGCCGCCGCCCGCCGCCAGCGCGAAGTCCACGCCGGGCGTGGTCGCGCCCGCGCTCACGGTGACCGGCGTCGCCCCGGCGATCGTCGCCGAGTCCACGTAGTACCGGGCCGCGAGCCCGGAGAGCGTCCGCGCGCGGACCTTGTACTGCCCGGGGGCGAGGCCCGTCGTCGCGTAGCTCCCGTCGGCCTGCGTGATGAAGCTGCCGGCGACCCAGAGGCCCGAGACGGCGTCGTAGACCTCGACGATCGCGCCGGCGACGGGCGCGAAGTCGGCGGCGCGGCGCACGGTGCCCGTGATGGTCCCGCCCGGCGCCATCACGAAATCGACCGTGAGCGTCGTGCCGGCCGCGAGCATGAACGGGCCGAGCGTCTGCGGCTCCACGCCCGGGCCGCTCGCGCGGACCAGGTACGGCCCGAGGGCGAGGCTCTGGTTCGTCGCGTACGTCCCGTCCGGGCCCGTCTGCGCCCCGGCCACGCCCGCGCTCGTGGCGGCGTCGAGGACGTCGATCTGGATGCCGGCGAGCGGCGCGCCGGAGCCCGCCAGCGTCACGGTGCCGGCGATGCGCGCCGCGCCCCCGGCGAGCGCGAAGTCGACGCCGGGCGTGACGCTGCCGCCCGACACGGGGATCGCGCTCGCCGTGTCGAAGGTCGCCGCGCCGCTGTACCACTGCTGGACGAAGCCGTTCGTGTCCACCTGCGCCTTGTAGAAGCCCGGACCCAGGCGCAGCCCGGTCGTGTAGTAGCCGGCGGCGTCGGTGAGCGCGCTCAGCACGTAGCCGCCGGTCGCCAGGTGGATGCTCACGGGGACGCCCGCGAGGCCGTTGCCCGCCCCGTCGGTCACGCGGCCGCCGATGCCGCCGGCGCCCGCGACGAGCGCGAAGTCGATGCCGCTCGTCGTCGCACCCGCGGTGACGCCGACGTGGTCGCTCAGGTGGTGGACCGACTTGCCGTTGTACCACTGCGTCGCGTAGCCGTCGGCCTGGGCGCTGACCCGGTACGTCCCCGGGATCACGCCGGAGAAGGCGTAGCTCCCGTCCACCGCGGTCGTGACGGTCGCATAGGTGCCGCCGACGAGGTCGGCGTTGAGCTGGACGGTGGCGCCGCCGATCGGGTTGCCGAAGTTGTCGCGCACGTGGCCGAGGATCGCGCCGGTGGTGACCGGCGGCGGCGGCGCCAGGGCGGCGGCGGGGCCGAGGGCGATGTGGGCGGGCATCGCGCCCACCGGGATCGTGCCGACGACGGTGTTGCTCGCCGTGTCGATGACCGACACGCTGTCGGAGAAGAGCGCGGTCACGTAGACGCGCGTGCCGTCCGGGCTGATCGCCACCGACTCCGGACCGAACCCGAGCCCGGCGCTGATCGTCGTGAGCACGGTGGCCGTCGCGGTGTCGATCACGGACACCGTGTTGTTCGACAGGACGGGGACCAGGTCGGTCGTGCCCCGGTTCGCCACATAGGCGCGGGCGCCGTCGGGCGTGAGCGCGACACCGTGCGGGGCGACGCCGACGGGGAGCGAGAGCGTCGTGAGGCTCAGGGTGTCGATGATCCAGAGCTGGTCGTGGAAGAAGCCCGTCGCGTAGGCGCGGGCGCCGTCGGACGCGAGCGCGATCTCGGCGGCCGGCCCCGGCGGCGAAGCGGACGTGACCGCGTAGGTCGCCGTGTCCACGATCGAGATGCCGGCGTCGAGCTCGTGGGTGACCCAGAGCTGGTCACCGTCGGGCGAGAGCGCCATGAACGACGGCCGCGACCCGGGGGGCAGCAAGACGGTCTGCAGGACGCCGTTCGTGGCCGCGTCGAGGACGGTGACGAAGTCGCCCGAGCGGCTCGCCACGTAGACGCGGCTGCCGTCGGCGGCAATCGTGATGCTCACGGGGCCCGAAAATCCGAAGAGCGTTCCGACGACCATGTTGCTGCGCGTGTCGATCACGGAGACGGTGTCGTCCGCGAAGTTGGCCACGTAGGCCCGCGTGCCGTCCGGCGTGAGGGCCACGCCGTGCGGCTCCGCCCCGACCGGAATGGTGGCGAGGAGGCTGCCCGTGGCCGGATCGATCACCGACACGCTCGCGCCGGCCAGGTTGCTCACGTAGCCGCGGACGTTCAGCGCCGCCTGGGCGAGCGCCCGCGCGGTGGCCGCGTCCACGGGCTCGTCGTAGACGGCGGCCACGTCCACGGTGCCGAAAATCGGCCCCTGCAGGAAGTCGAGCGCCGCGTAGTCTCCGACCACGACGGGCCCGGAGCCGTCGAGCAAATCGGGCCCGCGAACGGCCGAGGCGACGAGGGCGCCGTCCACGTAGAGCTTCTGGAGGTCGCCGTCGTAGGTGCCGAGCAGGTGGTGCCAGCGCTTGAGGCTGAGGGGCGCGGGCGCGGCCAGACGGCCGTTGCCGCCGTCGTCGGCGACGGTCCAGACCACGGTGGCGGTGCCCGACTGGAGGAAGAAGCCGTACTCGTGGAAGCCGCTCTGCGTCTTGGCGGCGATCACGTTCAGCCCGTCCGCCGCGGCGTTGGCGGCGGGGGCGGGTCCGTCGACGTAGACGACGGCCTCGAACGTCACGTGCCCACCCGACCTCACCAGGCTCGGACTCGAGGGGATCTCGACGCGCCCGACCGGCCCGTCGAACCTGACCGCGTTGCCGATGAGCCCCGGCACGCGGGTCACGATGCCGACGAGCGCGCCGGTGTTGCCGGTGCCCGTGGCGTCGAGCACCGCGCTCCCGCCCGCCTCGTCGAAGCTCCAGCGGGAGACCGGCGCCGGGAGCGGTCCCTGGGCGGCGGCGGGGGCGGCGAGCAAGGCGGCGAGGAGGGCGACGAGGCGGAGGGGTCTCATCTCAGGCCGCCCCGCGCTTGTCCCATTTGATCCGTTCCGGGACGACCGGGGCCGGAAGCTGCTCCTCGCCCTCGCCGAGCGTCGTGCCCGTCAGGCTCGGGATGATCGCGAGGGCGCCCTCGGTGGCGGCCGGCTGAGCGGTGACGACGACCTGCTCGGCGCCGGGCTCCCACGCGCGGCGCCCGGCGCGGATGCAGGCGTTCTGCTCGGCGTCGGGCGTCTCCAAGACCGCTCGCTCGTGCGTGGGCGGGTCCTGCGAGTCCTGGGGGTGCGCGGCCAGGACGGGAGTGACGAGCGAGAGGAGCGCGGCGGCGAGCAGGAGCGCGAAGCCCGCACAACGCAGGGGGTCGCCCCGCTGGGCGCTCTCCCGAGTCCGTTGCTGCCTGCCGGGTCCAAGGTCCCCGGAGCCTCTCCAGCCCATACCGGCTGCCCCTTGCGGCCCCGGCCTCGACGAAGACAACCGTGAGTGGACGAGGAGCCGCGACGGCGCGAACTATTGGCCCCGCGTCGCACGTTGTCAAGAGAAAATCAATCCGCACGACGCATCAAATCGTGCCGGAAGACGACTGAGTTTCCGGAAAGAACGCCCCGGCGTCACGGCGGGTCGAGCGCTTCGGCCCGCTCGAAGGCTGATATGATGACGGCCGCGCGCCTTTCGGGTGTCGCGGGAGGGAGGCTGCGATGACGCTGAGGAAGGTCGTGCGTCGGTGTGCGGGGCTCGCGGGGCTGCTCGTGGCGTCGGCCGCGTCCGCGGGGACGGTCGAGATCGATCCCGCGCTCCGGCCGGGGGCGGATCGAGACCTGGCCCTCAAGGTCAGGGAGGCGGTGGCGGCGAGCCTCGGGGGCTGTGCGGACTGCAAGATGAAGGTCGGCGTCAAGAACGGCCATGTCGAGCTGTCCGGGATCGCCACGCCCGAGCACCGGCCCCAGCTCGAGCAGCTCAAGGGCCGCATCCCCGGGGTGCGGAGCCTGAGCCTCACGGGAGTCGCGCCGCTTCCCTCGCGCGTCGAAGGCGAGACCAAGCTGCTCATGGGCGGCAAGGGCGCGGCGCGGAAGCAGACGCCGTCCGTGCCGGGGGGCGCGGCGCCCTCGCAGGTGCAGGGGGAGACCAAGCTGTTGTCGGGCAGCCAGGGCTCGCAGCGGAAGGCCGCGCCCTCGATGCCCGGGCGCTAGCGCCGAGGGCCCGGAGCGGAGACGATCGCGAAGGCCCGCCGGGCGCTCCGGGGCGTCGCCTGCGTCGGCGCCTCGCTCTTCCTGGCGTGGCACACCCTCGCCCTCCTCGTCGCGCCCTTCCCCGCGTCCTATCTCACCGGACGGGTCCACCCGATCGTCCACCCGTACCTCGCGGCGCTCTTCCTCGACAACGACTGGAACTTCTTCGCGCCCAACCCCGATCCGGGACGCCTGGTGCGCTACACGGTCGAGAGCGCCGCCGGCCGGCACGACTTCCGCCTGACCGAGGACCTTCGGCGGACGAGCCTCGCCTACTTCCGGCTCAGCAACGTGTACCGGGCCATCCGGCCGGAACACCCGCGGCACGTGGCGAGCGCCGCGCGGTACCTGTGCGCGAAGCACGCCGGCCTCGGGCCGCTCAGCGTGACCTTCCACGTCCGCCGCCAGCTCCGGATCACCCCCGAGGCCTGGGTGGCCGGACACCGCCCGCTGGACGAGGCGTCCATCGAGACCCAGACGCTCCCGCCGCTGCCCTGCGCCGCCCCGGCGCGCGGGCGCCCGTGAGGCTCGCGCTCGCCGCGGGACGGCTCGTGGTGTCGGGCTGGTGCCGGCTCTGGTTCCGCGAGACGCCGGCGCTGCCGCTCGAGATCGTCCGGATCGGCCTCGGTCTGGCCCTGCTCGCCGGCTACGGCTTCACCAGCGGCCACCTGGCCGCGCTCTATGCGGACGCCGGCTGGGTGTCGCGCGAGTCGGTCACCTCGCTCGCGGACAACCGCTGGGGGTGGTCGCTCCTGTTCCTCGTTCCGGCCGGCCGGCCGCTCCTCCTGTTCCACGCGGTCTTCCTGGCCGCCTGCGCGGCCTTCACGCTCGGCTGGCGGACGTCCTGGGCGAAGTGGGCCGTGCTCGCCGGCCACCTCTCCTACGCCCACCGCAGTCCCGTCGTCCAGTACGGCGTCGACAGCGTCCTGGCCGGGTTCCTGTTCGTCCTCTGCCTGGCGCCACTCGGTCGTGCCGCCAGCCTCGATCGCCGGCGCCTGGCGCGGCTCCCGGGGTCAGCGCGGGGCGCCGCGGCGCTCGACCAGGACGGGAGCCGCTGGCGCGGCGCCTGCGTCCGCCTGCTCCAGATCCAGCTCGCCGCGATCATGTTCTTCGCCGGGGTGGAGAAGGTCCACGGGGACAGCTGGTGGCAGGGCTATGCCGTGTGGGTCGCCCTGACGAACCACGAGTTCGCGAACGTGCCGGTCGGGTGGCTGGCGCGGAACTTCTGGATCGTCAACCTGCTGACCTACTTCACGATGTTCTTCGAGGTCGCCTACGCGTTCCTCGTCTGGGGCCGGCAGAGCCGCCCCTTCGCGCTGCTGGGCGCGGTCGTCCTGCACGGCGGGATGGCGGGCATGATGGGCCTCTACCTCTTCTCGTTCGTGATGCTCGTCGCCCAGCTCGTGTTCGTCCCGGTGGCGTGGCTTCACGGCGCCATGCGCGCGTGGCGGGCTCTGCGGGCCCGGTCGAGAGACGCGCTGGCCGGCGGCCGCCGCGCTCAGGCGGGGCGGTAGACCTCGCCGCCCGTCTTCCGGAACTCCTCGGCCTTGTCCCTGAGCCCCCGCGCGAGCGCCGCGGCGTCGTCGGCGACGCCCGCCGTCGCCGCGTAGTCCCGTACCTCCTGCGTGATCTTCATCGAGCAGAAGTGCGGTCCGCACATCGAGCAGAAGTGGGCGAGCTTCGCGCCCTCGGCCGGCAGCGTCTCGTCGTGGAACGCGCGCGCGGTCTCGGGGTCGAGCGAGAGGTCGAACTGGTCCGCCCAGCGGAACTCGAAGCGCGCCCGGGAGAGCGCGTCGTCCCACTCGCGCGCGCGCGGATGGCCCTTGGCGAGGTCCGCGGCGTGCGCGGCGATCTTGTAGGCGATCACGCCGTCCTTGACGTCCTTCCGGTTCGGCAGCCCGAGGTGCTCCTTGGGGGTGACGTAGCAGAGCATCGCGGTGCCGAGCCAGCCGATCATCGCGGCGCCGATCGCCGAGGTGATGTGGTCGTAGCCGGGCGCCACGTCGGTCACGAGGGGGCCCAGCGTGTAGAACGGCGCCTCGTGGCAGACCGCGAGCTGCCGGTCCACGTTCTCCTTGATCAGGTGCATCGGCACGTGGCCGGGGCCCTCGATCATGACCTGGGCGTCGTGCTCCCACGCGACCGTGGTCAGCTCGCCGAGGGTCTCGAGCTCGGCGAACTGGGCCTCGTCGTTGGCGTCCGCCTGGCAGCCCGGGCGCAGGCCGTCGCCGAGGGAGAACGCGACGTCGTACGCGGCCATGATCTCGCAGATCTCGCGGAAGTGCGTGTACAGGAACGACTCCTGGTGGTGGGCCAGGCACCACTTGGCCATGATCGAGCCGCCGCGCGAGACGATGCCGGTCACGCGCCGGGCGGTGAGGGGCACGTAGCGCAGGAGCACGCCCGCGTGGATCGTGAAGTAGTCGACGCCCTGCTCGGCCTGCTCGAGCAGCGTGTCGCGGTAGATCTCCCAGGTGAGCTCCTCGGCCTTCCCGCCCACCTTCTCCAGGGCCTGGTAGATCGGCACGGTGCCGATCGGGACCGGGCTGTTGCGCAGGATCCACTCGCGCGTCTCGTGGATGTTCTTGCCGGTCGAGAGGTCCATGACCGTGTCCGCGCCCCAGCGGGTCGCCCAGGTCATCTTCTCGACCTCCTCCTCGATCGAGGAGGCGACCGCGGAGTTGCCGATGTTGGCGTTGATCTTCACGAGGAAGCTCCGGCCGATGATCATCGGCTCGGTCTCGGGGTGGTTCACGTTCGCGGGCAGGATCGCGCGCCCGCGCGCGATCTCGTCGCGCACGCGCTCGGGGGCGATCCCCTCGCGCAGCGCGACGAACTCCATCTCGGGCGTGAGCTCGCCGCGGCGCGCGTAGTGCAGCTGGCTGACGCGGTGGCCGGGCCGGGCGCGGAGCGGGCGGCGCACGCTCGCGAAGCGGACGCCGCCGAGCGCCGGGTCCTCCTCGCGCAGGCGCCGGTACGCGGACGTCGGGCCGGCGAGCTCCTCGACGTCGCCGCGCTCGCGGATCCAGCCAAGGCGCAGGGGCGGCAGGCCGCGCTTGACGTCGAGCCGGGCGTCGGGGTCGGTGGCGGGGCCGCTCGTGTCGTAGAGCCGGACGGGCGGCTGGCCCCCCGACAGGGTGATCTCGCGCACGGGGACGCGGATGCCGGGACGGGACCCGGCGACGTAGACCTTGCGGGACGCTGCCATGTGGCCTCCCTTCGCTGGCATTAACCAGGTCAGGTTCATGCGGTCGGCGGCGGCCAGCCGCCCTCTCAGCCCGGTTCCCCGAGCTCCCGCGGGTGTGGAAGAAGCTCCGATCGAACGGTAGGCTACGCCCGATCGGGCGCGCGAGCAAGCGGCGCCGGCGCCGCGCTCCCGGCGGGTCCCTCGGGTCGTGCTATCATCACGCACTGCGAGGGCCCCGAATGACGATCTGCTTCTTCCTCGGATGAGCCTCCTGGCGGGCAGCGCCGTCGTCACCGGGGGTGGCTCGGGCATCGGCCGGGCCATCGCCGAGGCGCTCGCCGCCGGGGGCGCGCCCGTCGCGGTCGTGGACCTCCTGCCCGAGGGGGCGCGCGAGACCGTCGCCGCGATCGGCGCCGCGGGCGGCCGCGCGGCGCTCGTCCAGGCGGACGTGAGCCGCTGGGAGGACGTGGATCGCGCGGTGGCGGCGGCCGTGCGGGAGCTCGGCCCGCTCGGGATCCTCGTCAACGCCGCGGGGATCCTGGACGGCTACGCGCCCGCCGACGAGCTGACGCCGGCGGTC
The DNA here is from genome assembly GCA_001788495.1 of Candidatus Rokubacteria bacterium RIFCSPLOWO2_02_FULL_73_56. GTDB lineage: Bacteria > Methylomirabilota > Methylomirabilia > Rokubacteriales > CSP1-6 > GWA2-73-35. The sequence continues at coordinate 3,344 of MGCF01000007.1, read as the reverse complement.
TGGGAGCGCGTGCTCGCGATCAACCTGACGGGGAGCTTCTTCGCCTGCCGCCGCGCGCTCGCCGAGATGCTGCCGCGCGGGGCCGGCCGCATCGTCAACGTCGCCTCGGTCGCCGGGCTGGTCGGCTCGGGCGGCGGGCCCGCCTACACGGCGTCCAAGCACGGCGTCGTCGGGCTCACGCGCCAGCTCGCGATCACCTACGCGGCGCAGGGCGTCACCGTCAACGCGATCTGCCCGGGCGTGATCGCCACCGCGCTCCGCGCCAACTCGACGCGCATCCTCGGCGCCGACGCGCCCGTGATGCGGGGCGTGGGCGGCGACGACGCCGCGATGCGCGCGCTCACGCCCGCCGGGCGCCGCGGCACGCTCGCGGAGGTCGCCGCGGCGGCCGCGTACCTGGCGAGCGCCGAGGCCGCGTACGTCACCGGCCACACGCTCGTCATCGACGGCGGCTGGACGGCCCGCTGAGCGGCGGGGTCCCGGGCGCCCTGATACCCCTCCAGGGTATTCCTGGGAGGGGCGCGGCGCCCCAACGGATGGTATTTCCCCTTTTCCTCCCCTCGTACATGTGGTAGTAATACCCCCGGGCAGTCAGGGGACGCGTGGTCGATCACCACCAAGGAGGAGGGGGCAGATGGCGAAGAAGAAGGCGTTCGGCGGGTACTCGATCTGCTTCAAGGGGTGCAAGGACACGCTGGAGTCCGTCTTCGGGAGCGCGCCGATCGGGCCGTCCGACATGACGAAGAAGATCTGGGGCTACGTGAAGCGCCGGAAGCTCGCCGGCAAGAAGTAGGCGCGCGGCGCCGACCGCACACCGTCTCGGGCGGCTCGCTTCCGGCGGGCCGCCTTTTTTTGTACACTCCGCGCGGGGGAGGCCCACCATGATCGTCAAGGAGACGGCGCGCTCGACCTACCTCGACGTCTCGCGGATCGCCTGGGAGCCGACGCGCTTTCCGGGCGTCACGCTGAAGCTGCTCTACCAGGACGCGACGGGGCGGCAGACCTCGCTCGTGCGGATGGCGCCCGGCGCGCGCCTGCCCACGCACCGCCACGTCGGCGTCGAGCAGAGCTACGTGCTCGAGGGCTCGCTGGTGGACGAGGACGGCGCCTGCCGCGCGGGCGACTTCGTGTGGCGCCGCGCGGGCTCGGTGCACGAGGCGTGGTCGCCCGACGGCTGCGTCGTGCTCGGCGTCTTCGAGCAGCCGAACGAGTTCCTAGACCGGTAGCTGGTCGAGCCCGCGGAGCACCAGGTCGGCGCGCACGCCGAGCTCCTCCTCGGGCGCCCCGGTCCGGTTGCACCACGCGACCCGGTAGCCGTACGCCTTCGCGCCCGCCACGTCCCACGCGTTCGAGGACACGAACAGGAGCTCCCCCGCGGGGACGCCGAGGGTCGCGGGCCCGAGCGCGTAGACCTGCGGCGCGGGCTTGTACGTCCGCACCGCGTCCACCGAGATGACGTGCTCGAGGTCGCGGCCCAGCCCGCTCGAGGCGACGGCCGCCGCGAGCATCCGCGGGGCGCCGTTCGAGAGGATCGCGCGCGGCCGCCCCGCGAGCCGCGCGAGCGCCGCGCCCACCTCGGGAAAGCACGCGAGCGAGAGGTAGGCCTCCATGAGCCGCGCGAGCTCCGCCTCGCTCGCCGTCAGGCCGAGCCGGCGGACGGCGTAGCGGAGCGCGGCCTCGGTCACGGCCCAGAAGTCCTCGTAGCGGCCCATCAGCGCACGGAGCCACGTGTACTCGAGCTGCTTCTGCCGCCAGGTGGCGGACAGCGCCGCCGGGTCCGGCGTGAGCGCGCGCCCCGCCTCCACGACGGAGTGGACGTCGAACAGCGTGCCGTAGGCGTCGAACACGTAGCCCCGAATCGCCACTGGGGAGTCCTCCTGCCGGGCCGGCGCGGCTAGTGCGTCGCGGCGCGCCGGGCGCGGAACGGCGGCTTCCTCGGCTCCGGGCGCGCGCGGTCGCCGGCCGGCTCGAGCCCGGCCTCCACGAAGGCGTAGTGCAGGAGCTTCTTCGCGTCGAGGAAGGACTGCGCGCGGGTGCGCGCCCCGAGCACGACCATCACGAACTGCTGGCCGTTGCGCCACGCCGAGACGGCCAGGTTGTAGCCGGCCTCCAGCGTGAACCCGGTCTTGAGCGCCTGCACGCCGCCCGGGTCGTTGAACAGCGGGATGTGCCGCGTGTGCACGCGGCCGTTGAACACGAACGTCTGGCCGCCCAGCAGCGTCCGCGACGCCGGATGGTCGTGGAGGAGCCGCGCGGTGAGCTGCGCGAGGTCGCGCGCGGTGCTCCGCTGGAACGGGTCGGGCAGGCCGTGGGCGTTCGCGAAGCGCGTGTCGCTCAGCCCGAGCACGTGCGTCTTGGCGTTCATCCGCGAGACGAACGTCGCCTCGTCGCCGCCGAGGCGCTCGGCGAGCGCCGTGGCGGCGTCGTTCGCCGACGCGATCGCCACGCCCTCGAGCAGCGTGCGCAGCGCCACGTGCTCGCCCGCCCGCAGCCCCATGCGGTAGCGCGGCGTCTGCGCGGCGTTCGCGCTGACCAGCACGAGCTCCTCCAGGTCGGCGCGTCCCGCCTCGACGTCCTCGTAGACGAGGTAGAGCGTCATGAGCTTCACGAGGCTCGCCGGCGCGCGGTCCTCCTCGGGGTTCTTCGCGTAGAGCGTGCGGCCGTCGGGGTCGAGCAGCAGGACGGCCTCGGCGGAGAGCACGAGCGGCCGGCCGTTCACCGCGGCCGCGCGCCCGTTCTGCGCGGAGGCGGCGAGGGGAGCCAGCACGACGGCGCAGAGCGCCAGCGAGGCGAGGAGGCGCGGTGGCTGCACTGGGGCCATTCTAGCGAGCGGCCGGCGCGGCCAGCAAGCAAAAACCGGTCAGCGGACGGCCTGCTTGAGCTCCTTGGACGGCTTGAAGCGCGGGGTCCGTCCCCCGACGGTGACCGACTGGCCGGTGCGCGGGTTCTTCATCGTCCGCGGCTTGCGCCGCGCGACCGAGAAGGTGCCGAAGCCGACGAGCGTGATGGGATCGCCGCGCTTGAGCGAGGCGCGGACACCCGCCAGCATCGCGCGGAGCGCGCGCTCGGTCGCGGCCTTCGGCCAGCCGGCCGCCTGCGCCATGCGCACGACGAGGTCCGATTTCGTCATCGCGCTCTACATCCCGAAGGCGCCGCGCGCCTCGTCCAGCACCGCCTCGTCGATCGTGGCGCGGCCGTGCTCGGCGGCCCAGCGCTCGATCGCCCGGCGCGCCATCGGCCGGATGAACGCGGGGATGCGCTCGATCCGCGCCTCGGCCTCGGGCGTCCACGGCGGCCCCGCGGGCGGCGCGGCCGCGCCCTCGTTGACCGTCGCGGCGAACGGG
>MGCF01000006.1 GCA_001788495.1 Candidatus Rokubacteria bacterium RIFCSPLOWO2_02_FULL_73_56 | reverse complement strand
TCCAGAGGCACGTCACCGCGCCGGGGTTCCAGTGGTGGTTCAGGACGAGATCGCGCCCCGAGAAGAAGTGGGGCGTGGTCCCGATCGTCAGCTCGAGCGCCAGAAACGCCACCAGGCACGCCACGCCGGCCAGGCCCATCACCTCGAAGTAGCGCCGATCGTCCTCGCCACGCCGGTGGAGCTCGGTCCACACCCACCCGAGCACCGCCCCCAGGAGCGCGAAGGCGAACCACGGCCAGAGCGGGAAGTCGTGGAACCACACGTCCGCGGCGAGGGGGTGGCGCAGCACCCAGGCCCGGAGCGCGGGGTGCGCGAGCGCGAAGCTCACGTAGATCCCGAGCGCCAGCGCGAGCAGGATCCACCGCGCGGTCCGGCGGTGGAGCTGGGGCAGGATCAGCGTCACGCCGATGATGGAGAGCCCGATCGTCTGGAGGACACCGCCACCGTAGAGCGGCTCGTCGGGGAAGACGAGGAGGGTCAGGAACCAGCCCGCCACGACGAGCCGGGAGCCGCGCCCGGCGTAGCGTCGCGCCAGCGCTCCGTGGCGTTCGCCGCGCGTGAGCGTCGCCTCGAGGTACGAGAGCGGCAGGCAGAACCCGGCCAGGGACAGGAAGAGCGGCGCGGCGAGGGTCACCGTCAGGTAGACCAGGTGGTAGCGCGGCCATCCCATCGGCTGCGCGAGCCACCAGCGTCCCGTGTGGTTGAGCACCATGAAGACGAGGGCGAGTCCGCGGGCCCCGTCGAGGAACTGAAGTCGCCCGGTCGCCCCCGACGACACGCCACCCACTCTAGCCCCGCGCCGTCGCCTCCGCCATCGGGCGGAAGCGGGAGTGCCTGCCACGCGGTAAGATGCTGAACGCCGCGCGCACGCGGAAGCCGAGGGCGCTCGCCCGGCGGCGCGCGGATCGGCCGGGCAGCGCGGTTCAACGAGGGAGACGACGGGAATGGCCAAGACGGGTGGCGGCAGGGGTCTGATGGTGGCGGGCGGCATCGTCAGCGTCATCGGGCTCGGCATCGTGCTGGTGAAGGCGCTGAGCATCCCGCGGTACTGGGTGCCGCTCGTGGCCGGCGTCGGCCTCTTTCTGATCGGACTGGTTCGCTGGACGATGTCACGGAGGTCGTGAGGCGCGCAGCCGACAGGAACCCAACCCACGCCGGGAGAGACTCTCATGAAGAACGTCCAGATGGCGGTCGACGGGAACATCCTGACGATCACGGTGGACCTCTCGAAGGAATTCGGGCCGTCCTCTTCGGGCAAGACCATCATCGTCGCCTCGACCGAAGGGAACGTCTCGATCCCCGACCGGGAGGAAAAGGTCGGGTTGAACGTCTACCGGAAGAAGTGAAGACGCCCTCGAGAGGCCTGCGGTGGTTCTGCTACGTCCTCGAGTGCGCCGACGGAACCTTCTACACCGGCATCACGAACTCGATCGATCGGCGGCTCGCGATGCACAATCGCGGGCGTGCCTCACGATATACTCGCGGCCGCCGTCCGGTTCGACTGGTCTACGCCGCCCCATGCGGAAACCGGTCGTCGGCGAGTCGCCGCGAGATCGAAGTGAAGAAGCTGTCCCGGGCGGAGAAGCGCAGGCTCGGCTCGCCGGTCCGGACGTGACCGGCTGACGAGGAATCATCCAGCGCCGGCGCGCCGGCGTTTCCGGAGCGCGTTGTCCGGCGCGGGGTTACGCGCCCTCCCGGCCTTGGTACATCGCTTGCTGCCCTCCGTCGCCACGAGCACTTCGCTCGTGCACAGGCGCAATGCCCGGGGGTCGGCCGCGGTGCCGGCCCCCCGGGCTGCCGCAGCCGAGGCCCGGTCCGTCATGCGCATCCTGGTCGTCGAGGACGACGAGAACCTCTGCGAGATCTTCGAGGGGTTCCTCTCCGAGATCGGCCACGAGCCGCGTGTCGTGCACACGGCCGAGGCCGCGCTCGACGCGCTGCGGGAGGCGCGCCCCGACGTCGTCCTCCTCGATATCTACCTGCCCGGGATGAGCGGGTTCGACTTCCTGCGCCTCCAGACGGTTCGCGAGCTCCGCGTCCCGATCGTGGTGGTCTCGGGCCGCGTGACCGAGAGCCAGGCCCAGGAGTGCCTGCGGCTCGGCGCGTTCGACTTCCTCGGCAAGCCCGTGGCGCTCGCGCGCCTGGAAGAGGTGCTCGGCTGCTTCGGCCCGAGCGGCCGGCCGGCGCCCGCCGCGGCGCCGTCCCCCGTCGACCGTCGCCGCGCGCCGCGCGTGCCCGTCGCGCTGCCGGTCCGCGTGCGCGAGAGCAACGGGGCGGAGTGGGACGCGACCTCGGTCGATCTGAGCACCTCGGGCATCAGGCTCCGCTCGCACGCCGTGCTGAGCCCCGGGCAGTCGGCGACGCTCGCGCTCGGGGCCCCCGCGGGCGCCCGCCGCCTCGAGGTCGCGTCGGTCGTGGTCCGCACCGAGCTCGACGGGTGCGCGCTCTACTTCGTCAACCTCGCCGACTGGCAGCTCGAGCGCCTGCGCGAGCTGGTCGAGCGCGCGGGGGGCGTCGCGCCGGCGCCGGTGGAGCCGCACCTGCGCATCCTGCACACGATCAGCCGCGCGATCGGCGCGAGCCTGGACGTGGACGAGGTGCTCCGCATCGCGCTCGACGCGCTCACGCGGGTGACCGGCCACGAGGTCGCGAGCCTCCACCTGCTCTCGGCGGACGGCGCGACGCTCCACCTCCGCGGCGACCGCGGGCTGCGCCCCCAGCTGCGCGACGTCAACCGCGTGCTCGCGGTCGGCGAGGGCGTCATCGGGCGGGTCGCGGCGACCGGCCGGACCGCGTACCTGCCGGACGCGAGCGAGGCCGTCAATCTGCTGCCCGCCTCGCCGGCGGTCGTGGCGCAGGAGGGGATCCGCGCGTTCGTGTGTGTGCCGATCCGGAGCCGGGGGCGGAGCCTCGGCACCCTCTCGCTCGGGCGCCGGACCCGCGCGGCGTTCAGCGAGTCCGAGATCGCGCTCGTCGAGGCGAGCGCGGACCAGATCGGCCTGGCGCTCGAGAACGCCCAGCTCTACTCCGCCACCCGGCGACAGCTCGACGACCTCAAGCACACCGAGAGCCAGCTCGAGACGCAGGAGAAGCTCTCGACCGTCGGGAAGCTCGCGGCCGGCGTGGCGCACGAGATCCGGAACCGCCTGGCGACGATCCTCGGGCAGGCGGAGCTGATGCTCGTCGGTCGGGACGATCCGGACAAGGCGCGGGAGCGCGTGCGGACGATCGTCAAGGAGACGTCGCGGGCGGCGCAGATGCTGCAGGACCTCCTGCGCTTCTCGCGCGGCGGGTCCGCGGAGGCCCGCCCGTGCCGGCTCGAGGAGCAGATCCAGTGGGTGCTCGAGCTGAAGGGCCCCGAGCTCCGGCGCTCGGCGGTCGAGGTGACCTCCGAGCTCGCAGGCGTGCCGCCCGTCCTGGCGGACGAGGGCGAGATCCAGCAGGTGCTGCTCAACCTGGTCCAGAACGCCCACGAGGCGATGGCCGCGGGCGCCGGCGAGCGCCGCCTCACGGTCCGGCTCACCGAGGTGGACGGCCGGGCGCGGCTCGAGGTCCTCGACACCGGGCCAGGGATCCGGGCGGACCTGCTCCCGCGGATCTTCGAGGCGTTCACCACGACGAAGCCCGCCGGCGAGGGCACCGGCCTCGGGCTCTGGGTCTCCTACGCCATCGCCGAGCGGCACGACGGCTCGCTCCGCGCCGCGAACCGCCCCGAGGGCGGCGCCGTGTTCACCCTCGAGCTGCCCTGCCAGCCCGGCATCGGCTGAGCGCGCCGTCGCCGGGCCGCGGCCCGTTTTCCTTCGGCGCCCGGCCCGAAAGTGTGGCATTCTGTGCAGGTCTGGTTCGGTCGTTGGTTCAGTGTGGACCCCCCTCCCATCAGACCGCGTCTCTGGTGTGCGCTTCCGCCGCCCAGGGCGTGCTCGTCAAACAGCGGGAGACGCATCTGGAGGTGCGCGATGGCGCACAAGCTGTTCATCGGGGGCCTGTCCTTTTCCACGTCCAGCGACCGGCTCCGCGAGGTGTTCGCGCAGGCCGGCGGCGTCGAGTCGGCGACCGTCGTGACCGACCGCGACACCGGCCGCTCGCGCGGCTTCGGCTTCGTCGAGATGGCAACGGCCGAGGAGGCCGACGCGGCGGTCAAGAAGTTCAACGGCCAGGAGATCGACGGCCGTCAGCTCAAGGTCGAGCTCGCCAAGCCGCAGGGCTCGGGCGGGGGGCGGTCGGGCGGCGGCTTTCGCGGCGGCTCGCGCGGCGGACGCTGGTAACGGGGCGTCCGACCGGGCTCCCGGGCGGGGACGGCGCCAGGCCGTCCCCGCTCCGGCCACGCCCAGCATCCGCGACCGTGAGAGCGAGAGGAGGTCAGCGTGCAAGTGACGGCGTTCTCGACCCCGTCGTGCCCCGAGTGGCGCTGGCGGATCGTCAACTACGCGGGAGAGATCATCGAGGAGTCGCACGATCTCTTCCCGACGATCTCCGCGGCGGTGGCCTCGGGGACGAAGCGGCTCGTGCAGATGAACGTCGTGGACCGCTCGACGGCGCAGCGCGCCTACCGCACGACGTCCCACCTGCGGGGCCGGTGACGGTGCGAGGGCCGCGCGCGTGCTGAAGATCGAGGTGTTCGACAATCAGATCGAGGCCGCCCTGAAGGCGCTCAAGAAGCTCATGCAGAAGGACGGCACCTTCCAGGAGATGAAGCGCCGCGCCTACTACGAGAAGCCGTCGGTGAAGCGCAAGCGCAAGCAGGCGCAGGCGCGCAAGAAGCGCCGCCGCGCGCTGCAGCGCTCGCGCTCGTGGGACGACGATTGAACATATGGGGGGCCTCGAAGGGCCCCCCGCGCTCCTCCAGCCCCCCCCAAGCTCCCCCAGGCCCCCCGAAGCTCCCCCCGCCCAAGCTCCCCCCGAGGCCGCCTGTTTCGCACCACGCGATTCGTTCACGGGTTCTGAGGCGGCGTCGGCGGCGACGTCGGCGGCCTTGACAGCGCCACGCGCCTTGCCTATGTTCGCGACATCCCATGAAGACGCTCGCCGCGGTCGCGCTCGCCGCGCTGGTCGGCCTGGGCTGGAACGCAGAGGCCGGCGCCGACGCGGCGGCGAACGGTGAGCGGCTGTTCATCCAGAAGGGCTGTCTCGGCTGCCACGGCACCTCCGGGCGCGGTGGCGCCGGGCCGGACCTGGCCGGCACCGGGCTGAGCGTCGAGGACCTCCTCAAGCAGCTCCGGACGCCCCAGGCGCAGATGCCGGCGTTCCCGCCGAGCGCGGTCAGCGAGTCCGAGGCGCGCGACATCCACGCCTTCCTCAAGGCGATCCCGCCGCCGCCGGCGCGCGTGAGCGCCGCGCCGCCCCCGGGCCCGCAGACGGCGGCCTCGTGCCTCGAGTGCCACCGCAAGCACAACCCCACGCTCGCGGCGCAGTACGAGTCCTCGGCGATGTTCAGGCCGGGGCGCCAGAACCCGCGCATCCCGACGACCACGCCCGAGGCCAACTCGTGCGCCGTGTGCCACGGCCTCGACCACACCGAGATCACCCACGTGCGCGGCCGCGTGTCGGAGAAGGTCTGCGCGGCCTGTCACGCCCAGATCTACCAGGAGGCCGTCCTGGACGCCGGGCACTCCTACGGCCCCGGGCCCGCGGGCATCGGGACGAACTGGGACCGGAACGTCAAGGTCCCGCACTACGCGCAGATGCCGCGCAAGGTCATGGAGATGGGCTGCGATCCCTGCCACGCGCAGGCCGGGGCGACCGACGCGCCGTTCTGGGACGAGCAGAAAAAGCAGTACGTGGACCTCTCGAGCCTGCCGTACCGCAACGGCTGCATCGCGTGCCACACGCGCCATCGCTTCGACCCGGCGGAGGCGCGGCGGGCCGAGGCGTGCATGACCTGCCACATGGGCCCCGACCACCCGAACTGGGAGGCGTACTCGACCTCCAAGCACGGCGCGGTCTACCTGACGGACGGGGCCACCTGGGACTGGAAGAAGCCGATGGCCGAGGCCCGCTACAACGCGCCGACCTGCGCCTACTGCCACATGGTCTACGTGGACCGGGACGGGCGGCGGACCTCGAGCCACAACATGACGCGGAAGATCGTCTGGGGCATGGGCGTCCAGCCGGCGCTCGGCGAGCTCACCGACATCACGCGGACGCCCGAGAACCAGGCCAAGCGCGCCGAGATGGTCAAGGTCTGCCTGGTCTGCCACTCGGAGGTGAAGGCGCGTGGCTACCTCGAGGCCGCCGACGCCCACAAGCTCATGGGCGACGCGCTCGTGATCCAGGCCCGCGACATCCTCCACGACCTCTACCGCGACAAGATCGTCCAGCCCTCGCGCCGCTCGCGCTCCGCGGGCCTCCTGCCCGGCGACCGCTACGTCGCGACCGAGACCCCCGGCGGCACGTTCTGGCCGGCGGGGCTCTACTACGACGTCTCGGCCGTCGAGCGCGAGTACTTCGACATGTTCTTCTTCGCCAACCTCAAATCGTACAAGGGCGCGGTCCACATGAGCCCCGACTACGCGTGGTGGTACGGGTACGCCGAGACGCTGGGCCACCTCACGAAGATCCGCGACGAGGCCGGGCGCCTGCGGGAGGAGCGCCGGACGGCCGACCGGACCACCTTCATGCTCGTCACCGGACCGCTCATGGTGCTCGTGGTGATCGCGGGCGTCTGGGGCGTCCGGAGCCTCGTCCGCCGCCGCCGCGCCGGCGCCTGAGCGGCCGGCGCCTCCCGGGCATGGCGCCGGCGCCCCTCCTCGGCGCGCTGCTCCTCGCGGGGCTCGCATCCGTCGTCCCCGGCGCCGCCGCGCAGGACCGGCCGAACGGCGTGCTCCTCGTCGCGCGGCCCGAGCTCACGGATCCGAATTTCGCCCAGACCGTCGTGCTCGTCACGCGGCACGCGCACGGCGGCGCCGTCGGCGTGATCCTCAACCGGCCGACCGCGCTGGGGCTCGCCGAGGCGTTTCCCTCGCTCGAGGGCCTCCGGGGCCGGCGCGACGCCGTCTTCCAGGGGGGCCCCGTCGCGCGGGGGGCGGCCGCGTTCGTCTTCCGCTCGTCGGAGCGGCCGCGGGAGGCGCTCCACGTGCTGGGGGACGTCTGGCTGAGCCTCGATCCCGGCCTGCTCCAGCGGCTGCTCGCCGGCCCGCCGCCGCCCGCGCTGCGCGTGTACGCCGGCTACGCCGGCTGGGCGCCGGGCCAGCTCGAGGCCGAGATCCACCACGGCGGCTGGCACGTGCTCGACGCCGACGCGGCGACGATCTTCGAGGCGGAGCCGCGCACGATGTGGCGCACGCTCCTGCGCCGCGCCACCTCGCGCTCCACGCGCGCCAGCCCGCCGGGCCCGACGAACCGGGGCCGCCAGTGTGCCGTTCTCGAAGTCACGTCAAGCCCCGTCGACCCCTCCCGCCCGCGCCTGGCGGCCCGGCGCGCGCGGCGACCGTTGACGTGAGTTCGCGGACGGACCATCAGGCAAGGGGGAGGTCGCGGTGGCGCGCAAGCCCGTCGTGCTCGTGACCGGTGCCAGCGGGGAGATGGGGCACAGCCTGATCCACCGGCTGGCCGAGGCCGGCGCCTACGACGTGCTGGCGCTCGACGTGCGCCCGTTCCCGCCCGAGGTGGCGCGGCGCTGCGCCGCCGTGCGCGTCGGCGACATCCTCGACCGCCACCTGCTCGAGCGGCTCCAGAGCGAGTTCGAGATCGCGGTCGTGTTCCACCTGGCCGCGCTGCTCTCGACCCGCGCCGAGTTCGTGCCCGAGACCGCCCACGAGGTGAACGTGCAGGGGACCCTGAACCTGCTGCGCCTCGCGCTCGAGGAGGCGCGCTCGCTCGGGCGGCGGGTGAAGTTCCTCTTCCCCAGCTCGATCGCGGTCTACGGGCTGCCGGACCCGGCGGCCAAGCGCCGGGCGGGGCGCGTCGCCGAGCACGAGTGGACGGTGCCGGTGACGATGTACGGCTGCAACAAGCTCTACTGCGAGCACCTCGGCCGGTACGTCTCCCGCCACTACCGCCAGCTCGCCGCGCAGGGCGAGCCGAGCGGCGTGGACTTCCGCGCGATCCGCTTCCCGGGGCTCATCTCGGCGTTCACCCTGCCGAGCGGAGGCACGAGCGACTACGCGTCCGAGATGATCCACGCCGCGGCCGTGGGCCAGCCCTACGCCTGCTTCGTGCGCGAGGACACGCGGATCCCGTTCATGGCGATGCCGGACGCGATCGAGGCGCTGCTCGCCCTGCTGGCCGCGCCCGCCGACGCCGTCACGGCCCTCGCGTACAACGTGACCGGGTTCAACCCGAGCGCCGGCGAGCTCGCCGGGCTGGTGCGGCGGGCCTTCCCGGCCGCGCGCCTCACGTTCGCGCCCGACCCGCGCCGCCAGGCGATCGTGGACACGTGGCCCGAGGACGTGGACGACGCGCGGGCGCGCCGCGAGTGGGGGTTCCGGCCCGCGTACGACCTCGCGCGCGCGTTCAACGAGTACCTGCTGCCGAACGTGACGCGCCGCTACGCGGCCCGCTGAGGCGGGCGTCGGCGGGGGAGGGGGACGGCGATGTACGGTGCGGTGAGGACGCGGCTCGCGGCCGAGCTGGACGAGATGCGGGCCGCCGGGCTCTTCAAGGGCGAGCGCGTGCTGGAGAGCCCGCAGGGCGCCGCGGTGTCGGTCGGCGGGCGGCGCGTGCTCAACTTCTGCGCCAACAACTACCTCGGCCTGGCCGGCGACCCGCGGCTCGTCCGGGCCGCGCAGGACGGGCTCGCGCGCTGGGGCTTCGGCCTCTCGAGCGTGCGCTTCATCTGCGGCACGCAGACCATCCACAAGGAGCTCGAGGCGGCCCTCGCCCGCTTCCTCGGGAGCGAGGACGCGATCCTCTACACCTCGTGCTTCGACGCCAACGGCGGCCTCTTCGAGACGCTCCTCGGCGAGGGCGATGCCGTGATCTCCGACGCGCTCAACCACGCGTCGATCATCGACGGCATCCGCCTCTGCCGGGCCGAGCGGCACCGCTACGCGCACGGCGACATGGCCGAGCTCGAGCGGCTCCTCCGCGCGACGCAGGGCGCGCGCACGCGCCTCGTCGCCACCGACGGCGTCTTCTCGATGGACGGCGACGTCGCGCCGCTCGCCGAGATCTGCGCGCTGGCCGAGCGCCACGACGCGCTCGTGATGGTGGACGACAGCCACGCGACCGGCGTCTTCGGCCCGACGGGCCGCGGCACCCCGGAGCACTGCGGCGTCGCCTCCCGCGTGGACGTCGTCACCTCCACGCTCGGCAAGGCCCTCGGCGGCGCGAGCGGCGGCTTCACGGCCGCGCGCCGCGAGATCGTCGAGCTCCTGCGCCAGCGCTCGCGGCCCTACCTCTTCTCGAACACGCTGGCGCCGGCGATCGTCGCCGCCTCGCTCGCCTGCCTGGCGCTGCTCGCGGAGACGACGGACCGGCGCGAGCGGCTCGAGGCCAACACGCGGTGGTTCCGGCGCGCGCTGAGCGACGCGGGCTTCCGCATCCGCCCCGGCGTCCACCCGATCGTGCCGATCATGCTCGGCGAGGCGGCCCTGGCCCAGCGGATGGCGGCCGACCTGCTGGAGGAGGGGATCTACGTGATCGGCTTCTCCTACCCCGTGGTGCCCGAGGGGCAGGCGCGGATCCGCGTGCAGATCAGCGCGGCCCACGAGCCCGCGCACCTCGAGCGCGCCGTCGCGGCGTTCGTCAAGGTCGGCCGCGCCCACGGCGTCGTCTGAGAACATGGGGGGCTCCGGGCGCCCCCCAAACCCCCCGGCGCTCGGGGCGCCCCGGCGCAGCCGTGGTGCCCCTCGACCAGGCGATTCGTTCACGCCCTCTGAGAACATGGGGGGCCTCGACGGGCCCCCCAAACCCCCCGACGCTCGGAGCGCCGCGGCGAAGCCGTGGCGCTCCTCGACCAGGCGATTCGTTCACGGGCTCTGAGAACATGGGGGGCCTCGACGGGCCCTCCAAGACCCCCGGAGGCTCGTCGCGCCCCGGCAAAGCCGGGACGTTCCTCGACAACGCGGGGCCGCGACGAGGGGGCTGACGCCCCCTCGCACTCCCCGGCCGACACCTCCAACGGGATCGCGCGTGCGCGCTTCCGTCACGCCCTCCGAGCGCGACGCGCGCATGGTATAGTCGGCGCCGGCGGCGATGATCGACTGGCCGCACATCTTCCACATCCTGGCGACGCCGTTCGCCGACGACGGAAGCCTCGACACCGCGGGGCTCCCGCACCTGGTGGAGTCCGTCCTGGCCGCCGTCACCACCGGGTGAGGGGGTCGCGCGCGGTGCGGGTGCGTGCCCTCGTCGTCGCCGTCCTCCTCGTCCCGGCCTCGCCGGCGGGCGCCGAGCTCACGCTCCCGCCCGGATTCAGCGCCGAGGTGTACGTCACCGGCACGGGCTTCGACCCGGCGGCCTCGCGCGCGGCGCGCGGGCTGCCGTCCACGTCGACGCTCGCGGTGGACCACGCCGGGGCCGTGCTCCTCGCGCGGACCGGGCGCCGCTACCTGGGCGACGAGGTGGACATGCTGCGGCTCTACCGGATCCCGCCCGGCGGCGCCCGCCTCGCGCCCGGCGGCGAGGCGCGCTACGCCTGGGGACCGCCGCTCTGGAACCCGCAGGTGTCCGCCGGGCGCGCCGGGCGCGAGCTCTTCGTCACGACGTTCGAGCGCGACCGGCTGATCGGCGCCGTCTACCGCCTCCACGCCGGGCGCGCCGAGCTCTTCGCGGGCGGCACGCCGCCCCGGGGCGGCACGCCGCTCCTCGTGCAGCCCGAGGGCGTGGCCGTCGACCGGAGCGGCCGGGTGTACGTCGCCGACCGCCAGCGCGGCGTCGTCGTCCGGTTCGATCCCTCCGGGCGCGTGCTCGACGCGCGCTGGGCGAGCATGACCCGGCCGCGCGTGCTCGCGATGGACGACGCCGACCGGCTCTGGGTCGGGAGCGACGGGAGCGCCGACGCGCCGTGGCAGCGCACGGACGGCGAGATCTGGCGCGTCGGCGCGGACGGCGAGGCGCGGCGCGTGCTGCGCGGCCCCATGCCGGCCGGGATCGCGCTGAGCCCGGGCGGCCGCCTGTTCGTCGCCGACCGCCACGCCGAGCGGATCCTCGCCGTGGACGCCGAGGGGCGGGCGGTCGAGTTCGCGCGCTTCACCGACGGCGACGCCCCGCGCAGCCTCGGCTTCGTCCCGGTCACGCCCGACACCCGTCGCGCGGGGATCGCGGGCGACCTGCTCGTCGTCACGATCCGCCGCGGCGCCTGGCCCGTCAACGAGGTCGTGCGCATCTCGGGCCCGTTCGACGCGCCGCACGAGTGAGGCCGCCGTCGAGGGGGCGCGCCTGCCGGGCTTGTGGCATGCGCGCCCCGCCGGGGGTCGCGCGCCCCAGGGCGCCCGCCGGGCGGAGGTCCCGCCGCCTCGCCGAGGGCGCGCCCGCTCGGGCACTTCCGCGACGCCCGGCCCTCCGGTGCCGCGGCAGGCTTCATGCACGTAGAGCGTTCGGTACGAAGGGAGGGCGCAGCCATGACGACGACCTCCGGCATCACCCGGGTCCTGGTGCCCACGGACTTCTCCCTCGGGTCGGAGAAGGCCTGGAGCCTGGCGCAGCGGCTCGCCCCGAGCTTCGGGGCCGAGCTGGTGCTGCTGCACGTCCTGCCTGCCACGCCGATCGACACCGAGGTCCGGCTGCAGACCGAGGAGTTGCGCGCGGAGCTGCGGGCGCTGCAGGCGGAGCACCAGCTCGGGATCCCGCGCGCCGACGAGGAAGGCGAGGTGCCGCCGCCCGGGCGCGTCTTCGCCGGGCCCCTCGCGGGCGAGCGGGTGCGCGAGTTCTCCGCCGCGGGGCGCGAGTGGGCCAGGAAGCTCGAGGAGTGGGCCGACGCCGGGCGCGCGGCCGGTTGCCGGGTGCGCACGCTCCTGCGCGTCGGCGTGCCCTACCGCGAGGTCGTCGCCGCCGCGAAGGAGGAGCAGGCGGACCTCGTGCTGCTCGCCACGCACGGGCGCGGCGAGGTCCATCGCCTCCTCGTGGGGAGCGTCGCCGATCGCGTGATCCGGATGGCGCCGTGCCCGGTGCTGACGGTCAAGGCGGCGTAGAGCCGACCGACGAGGAGGAGGAGGACCGCATGAGCCAGGAGTTCGAGTACGTCTCGCACGCCCGCCTCGAGTACCGCGGCGGCTTCCGCAACGCGTGGCTGGGCGAGGTCCCGGAGCCGGTCGTCTACGGCGTGCAGGGCGCGCTCCGCGCGTACTACGGCGTCAAGGCGGGCCCGCCGGTGGCCTCGACGCTCGATCACATCGTGGCGGCGGTGGCCGGCTGAATGTACGGCACGCTGGCCGGCGCCCTGGCAGGGCGCAAGATCACGTTCGACCGGAGCGCGTACACGGCGACGGTGGACGGGCGCATCGTCGGCACGGGCACGACGATCCGCATCGCGTCGATCCAGGTCCACTACGATCTCAGCGTGCCGGCGGAGGCGCGCGAGGCCGCCGAGCGCGCGCTCGCCGTGCACCCGCAGGGCTGCCCCGCCCACGAGAGCGTCAAGGGCGCGATCGCGATCGGCTGGGACGCCACGCTGCGCGCCGGCGACGCGGTCGTCGCGCTCTCGAGCGCGTCGGCGCGCTAGCGCGCGTTATTCGCGAACGGCGCTGGCACGACCGGGCGGGTGGCGCAGGGTGCGGCCCTCGCGGGGCCGCGCGCTGTGGGCCCCCTTCGTCCCGTCCGCCGCGCGCAGCGCGGCGTTCGGGCGAATGGGTGACGGCGCCGGCCCCGCGAGGACCGCACCCTGCGACAGGCCCTGCCCGGCTCGCGCGCTGACCGTTCGTGAATAATGCGCGCTAGGGCGGGCGCTCAGCCGCGCTCGCCGAGGATCTCGCCGTTGTGCTCGCCGAGGTGCGGCGCCCGGCGCCGGATCGGCGGCCGCTCGCCGTCGAAGGACAGCGGCAGCCCCAGCAGCTCGAGCCCGAGCTCGGGCACGGGCTGGAGCATCCCCGTCGCCCCGGTCTGCGGCTCGGCCAGCACCTCGGCGAGGTTCTGGATCGGCGCGCACGGCACCCCGGCCTGCTCCAGGCGCTCGAGCCACTCCGCCTTCGTGCGGGTGCGCACGATCGCCTCGATCTCGGGGATCAGCGCCGCGCGGTTCGTCACCCGCGCGGCGTTCGTCGCGAAGCGCGCGTCCTGCGCCCAGTCGGGCCGGCCGAGCGCCTCGGCGAGCTTGGCGAAGAGCCGGTCGTTGCCGGCGGCGACGATGACCGGGCCGTCCTTCGCCTCGAAGGCCTGGAAGACCACCAGCCGCCGGCTGCCGCTGCGGTGGGGGACGGGCAGCTCGCCGGTGATCCGGTACGCGGTGTAGTGGCCGGTGAGCCACGCGAGCGCGGTCTCGAACAGCGAGGCGTCCACGACGCCGCCACGCCCCGTCTGCTGGCGGCGCACCAGCGCCGCGAGCGTCCCGATCGCCGTCCACATCCCGGTGCCGTAGTCGAGGATCGAGGTGCCGATCCGCGTCGGCGGCCCGCCCTCGTCGCCGTTCACGGTCATGAGCCCGGCGAACGCCTGGACCATCGGCTCGTAGCCGGGTCTGAGGCGCAGCGGCCCCGTCCGGCCGAACGCCCAGAGCGAGCAGTAGACGAGGCGCGGATACTTCGCCAGCAGCGCCTCGGGGCCGAGCCCGAACGCCTCGAGGACGCCCGGCCGCAGGTTCTGCACGAGGACGTCGGCGTCGCCGAGGTAGGCCGTGAGCCAGGCGACCGCCGCGGGGTCCTTGAGGTCGAGGGTGATCGAGCGCTTGTCGCTGTTCATCGTGAGGAACGCGGGCGAGGTGCCCCGCCAGAACGGCGGACCCCAGCCGCGCGCGTCGTCGCCGCCCTCCGGGCGCTCCACCTTGACCACGTCGGCCCCGAGCGCCGCCAGGATCTCCCCGGCGTAGGGGCCCGCGAGGTTCTGCGCGATCTCGACCACCTTGATCCCCTCGAGCGGCAGCATCGTCCCTCCCGTGTCGGTGAGCCCCGTGTCCGGAAACTATACCGCGCCCCGCGCCGGGCCATCGTGGCAGCCCGCGTTGCCAGGCCGTCCAGCGCGGCGCGCGCGACGGCCGGCACGGCCCTGCCGGCGCCGGCCGGGACGGGGGCGGTCCCGGACGAGCGCACGCCGAACGCGGCGGAACGGCGGACGAAAACGCCGCCCCGCCCGGCGGCGGGCTCGCGCCGGATTCCGGAATCCCGGTGGCAGTGGAATTGCTTCCTTTTCGGCCAGCGAATTCCGGCCTCTCGGCGACGCGGGGCGGACGCCCCGGCGGAGGGATCCCATGACGATGCTCAGACGGGCCGTTCGGCCGACCATCCTGGCGACGCTTGCCACGCTCGCGCTCTGCGGCCCGGGCTCGACGGAGACGAGGCCGGTCGGCGTCGTCGCCTCGCTCCAGGGCACGGCGACCGTCGAGCGGACCGCCGTCGCCGAGCCCGCCCCGCTCAAGTTCAGGGACGACGTCTTCGTGCGCGACCGGATCACGACGGGCGAGCGCTCGGTCGTGCGCATCCTGCTCGGGGGCAAGGCGACCGTCACGGCGCGCGAGCACTCGGTGCTCGTCATCACCGAGCGCCCCGGGACCTCCACCGTGAGCCTCGCCGAGGGCAAGATCGCCGTCGCCGTGGACAAGACCCGGATGCGGCAGGGCGAGGTCGTCGAGATCCGCACGCCGAACGCGGTCGCCGCGATCCGCGGCACGGTCGTCGTCGCCGAGGTCGTGTCGGGCGACGGCGGGCCCGCCTCGACGATCACCGTGCTGCGCGGCCTCATCGACGTGACGCGGCTCGACGCGGCGGGCCGACCCGTCGGCCGGCCGGTGGACGTCGGCGCGCTCCAGCAGATCGGCGTGACGCGCGCGCTGTCGCCCGTGCGGACGATCCCCCGTGAGGCCGCCGGCGGCCTCGGGCGCAGCTTCTCGGTGATCCCGCGGGAGGCGCCCGCGGCGAGCATGCAGCCGCTGATCCGGGCGGCCGTCGCGAACGCGGCGCGCGACCTGACGCGGACGCTGCCGCCGGTCGCGACGCCGGGCGCGGGCGTCGCGCGCGGACGCGTGGACGGCAGCGCGAGCAGCGAGGCGGGGGCGGGCGCGGCGAGCGGCGTGTCGGGCGCGAGCGGCGCGGGTGTGCCCGGCGGCGGCAACGCCTTCGGCGCGGTCGGCGGCGGCCCGGGCAGCGGCACCGTGGGCGCGGCGAGCGGGACGGTGCCCGCGGCGGCGGGGGTGCCGGGCGCCGGCAGCGTGGGCGCGCCGGCGGTGGCGCCGGGCGCGATGGGTAACGGCAACGCGCTCGGCGTCGTCAGCGGCAGGGGCAGCGGGAACGCGTACGGCGTCCTCGGCGGCGGGCCCGGCAAGGGCAAGGGCAAGGACAAGTAGCGCGCGCGTCACCGCTCCCCGTCGCGGCGTGCTACCGTAGCCTCCGCGATGCGCGCCGTGGCCACGGTCCAGATCGACAACGCGAGCGTCCGCGTCACGGAGTGGCGGTTCGCGCCCGGCGCCACGACCGGCCGGCACCGTCACGAGCATCCCTACGTGGTGGTGCCGCTCTCGACGGGCCGCCTCGAGGTCGTGGGGCCCGACGGCGTCGCCCCGGCCGACCTGCGCACGGGCCGCGCGTACTTCCGCCCCGCGGGGGTCGAGCACGACGTCAAGAACGCGAACCCCTTCGAGTTCGCCTTCGTCGAGATCGAGTGGAAAGCCCCGTGAGCGAGCGCGTCAGCGTCGCGCGGCACGCCGGCGTGGCCGACGTGCGGCTCAACCGGCCGGACAAGCTGAACGGCCTCGACGCGGCCATGTTCGAGGCGCTCGTGGCGACGGGGCGGGCCCTCGCCGGCGACCGCGCGCTGCGCGCCGTCGTGCTCTCCGGCGAGGGGCGCGCGTTCTCGGCGGGCCTCGACTTCGCGAGCTTCGCGGCGGCGCGGGCCGAGGGCCGCGCCGTGCGGGACCTGCTCGCGCGCGAGCCCGGCGAGGTCGCCACCTTCGCCCAGCAGGCGGCGTGGGTCTGGGCGGAGCTGCCCGTGCCGGTGATCGCCGCGGTGCACGGCGCGTGCTTCGGCGGCGGGCTGCAGATCGCGCTCGCCGCCGACATCCGCCTGGTCGCGCCGGACGCGCAGCTCTCGGTCATGGAGGTCCGCTGGGGGCTCGTCCCCGACATGACCGGCACGCAGACGCTCCGCCACCTCGTGCGGCTCGACGTGCTGAAGGAGCTGGCGCTGACCGGCCGGGTCGTCACAGGCACCGAGGCGGTCGCGCTCGGCCTGGCGACGCGGCTCTCCGCGACGCCGCGCGCGACCGCGCTCGAGCTCGCGCGCGAGCTCGCCGCCCGGTCGCCCGACGCGGTCCGCGCCGGCAAGCGCCTGCTCCAGCGTGCCGTGACCGCGGGCCTCGAGGAGGGCCTGCGCCTGGAGGAGCGCGTGCAGCGCGCGCTGCTCGATGGCGCCAACCACGCCGAGGCCGTCCGCGCCAACCTCGAGCGGCGCCCACCGCGGTTCGAGGACCCGCCGGCGTGACCGGCCTGCGCTTCGGCCACGCCGCCCCCGGGTTCCGCCCGTTCTGCCACGCCGCGTTCGCGCGGGCGCGGGCCCTGCCGTTCCCGCTCCTGGCCGACGTCCACCGCACGGCCCTCCGCGCCTTCCCGGTGCTCGACGCCGAGCGCAACGTCGCCTACCGCTCGACGTTCGTCGTGGACCGCGAGGGCGCGAGATCCTGCGGGTGCTGGATATGATCGCCGCCCTGCGCCGGTCGGGGTAGAGTTGGAGCCATGAGCCTGCCGCCCCGGGAGGTCTGCGCGAAGCTCGCCGCGAGCATCGAGACCGTCATCAAGGGGCAGTCGTCGGCGGTCCGCAAGCTCCTGGCCGCCTTCGCCAGCGGCGGGCACGTCCTGCTCGAGGACTACCCGGGCACGGGCAAGACCACGCTCGCCAAGGCGCTCGCCCGCTCGATCGGAGCCACGTTCAAGCGCGTGCAGTTCACGCCCGACCTCCTGCCCTCGGACATCCTCGGCGTGTCCGTCTACGACCAGCGCGACCACGCCTTCCACTTCCACGAGGGCCCGGTCTTCACCAACATCCTGCTCGCCGACGAGATCAACCGCGCCTCGCCGCGGACGCAGTCGGCGCTGCTCGAGGCGATGGCCGAGGGGCAGGTCTCGATCGAGGGCCAGTCCTACCGGCTCGAGGAGCTGTTCTTCGTCATCGCGACCCAGAACCCGGTGGAGTTCCGCGGCACGTACCCGCTCCCCGAGGCGCAGATGGACCGCTTCGCCCTGCAGTTCAGCCTCGGCTACGTCGCGCCCGAGGAGGAAGTGGCGATCCTCTCGGCGCAGGCGCGGCGGCACCCGATCGACGACGTGACGCCGTGCGTGTCCCTGGCGGACATGCTCGGCGTGCGGGAGAGCGTGGCGGCGGTGCGGATGACCGACGAGCTCAAGCGCTACGTCGTCGACGTCGTGAGCGCGACGCGCTCGGCCGAGGGCGTGCAGCTCGGTGCGAGCCCGCGCGCCTCGCTCGCGCTCATGAAGGCCGCCCAGGCCCTCGCCCTGCTCGAGGGCCGCGAGTTCGTGATCCCCGAGGACGTCCAGGAGATCGCCGTGTCGGTCGTCGCCCACCGCATGGTCGTCGACCCCCAGGCGCGCTTCTCGGGCGTCACCACCGCCTCGGTCGTCGAGGAGATCCTCAAGAAGGTGCCGGTGCCGGTCTAGCGGGGCGCCATGCGGCGAGTCTGGTACCGCTGGTTCCGGTCGGTCTCCTCGCTCCAGCACCGGCTCGGCCGGCGGCTCACGCCCGCCGGGCGGCTCGCGCTCGCGGCGTTCGGGGCGGCCGCGGTCGTCGGGCTCGACACCAACCGCACGCTCGGCTCCCAGGTGTTCGCGCTCCTGGGCGCGCTGCTCGTGCTCGCCACGGCGGCGAGCGCGACCTTCCGCGCGCGGCTCTCGGCGCGCCGCGTCCTGCCGCGCTTCGCCACCGCCGGCCAGCCGGTCACGTACCGCGTCGTGCTCACGAACGAGACCGACGCGCGCCAGGAGGGCCTCGTGCTGCTCGACGACCTGGCCGACCCGCGCCCGTCCTTCGAGGAGTTCACGCGCGCGCGCGAGCCCGGCGAGGAGCGGCGCAACTGGTTCGACCGCACCGTCGGCTACCCTCGCTGGATGTGGCTCGTCGCGCGCAACCGGGGCGCCGTGATCCCGCGGCGCCCGGTGCCGCCGCTGCCGCCGCGGGACGAGGTGGAGGTGCGCGTGGAGGTCACGCCGATGCGCCGCGGGCGGCTCCGGTTCGCTGCGGTGACGATCGCGCGCCCCGACCCGCTCGGCCTCGTGCAGGCGCTCCGGCGGCTGCCGCTGCCGCAGTCGCTCGTCGTGCTGCCGCGGCGCTATCCGGTGCCCGACATCGGGCTGCCGGGCACCCGCAAGTACCAGCCGGGCGGCGTCGCGCTCGCGTCGTCGGTCGGCGACTCGGAGGAGTTCGTCGCGCTGCGCGACTACCGCCCGGGCGACCCGCTCCGGCGCATCCACTGGAAGAGCTGGGCGCGCGTCGGCAAGCCGGTGGTGAAGGAATACCTCGACGAGTTCTTCGTGCGCCACGCGCTCGTGCTCGACACGTTCGGCGCCGCGGACGGCGAGCCGGCGTTCGAGGAGGCGGTTTCCGTCGCCGCGTCGATCGCGGTCTCGATCGACACGCAGGAGTCGCTGCTCGACCTCATGTTCGTGGGCCCCGAGGCGTACTGCTTCACCGCCGGCCGCGGGCTCGGCCACACGGACCGGATGCTCGAGGTGCTGGCGAGCGTCGGCGTGTGCCGCGACAGGCCGTTCCGCGCGCTCCACACCGCGGTGCTCGAGCGCGTCGGCACGCTGAGCGGCTGCGTGTGCGTGCTGCTCGCGTGGGACGCGCCGCGCCGCGAGCTGATCCGCCACCTGCAGGCGCTCGGCACCCCCACGCGCGTCTTCGTCGTGACCGCGCCCGGCGTGGCCCTGCCGGGGCTGCCGGCCGACGCGCGGCACCTGGTCGCGGGGCGGATCCGCGAGGGGCTGGCGCTCGCGTGAGCACGCCGCCGCTCCTGCTCGGCGCCGCGCTCGTCTTCTGGGGCTGGCAGACCGGCCTCGTCTTCTTCGGCCTCGCCGTCGCGACCCTCCTCGAAGGCGCGCGCGCCGTCACGTGGCGCCTCGAGCTGTCGCGGAGCGACTTCAACCGCGTCGCCGACCTGTGCGCCGTCCTCTTCCTGGGCGGCGCCGTCTACCTCTTCGCGACGACGGGCGCCGGGCGGACGGCCGTCGCCGGGCCGCGGGCGCTCACGATCCTGTTCGAGTGGCTGCCCCTGCTCCTCGCGCCCCTGGCCGCCTGCCAGGCCTACAGCGTGGAGGGCCGCGTGCCGCTCACCGCCTTCTTCTGGGCGCTGCGGCGCCGGGCCGAGCGCGACCCGGCGGCGCCGGCCGGCGCGGTGGACTTCGCCTACCCGTACCTGGCGCTCGTCGTGCTCGCGACGAGCGCGGCGAACGTGCGCACGCCCGTGTTCTACGCGGGCCTCTGCGCGCTCGTCGGCTGGGCGCTCTGGTTCGAGCGCTCGCGGCGCTTCCGGCCCGCCTGGTGGGCGGCGCTCGTCGTCGCGGCGGCCGCGCTCGGCTGGGGCGGCCAGGCGGCGCTCCACCGCCTGCAGACCGTCGTCGAGGAACGGGTCTTCGAGTACATCTTCAGCCTCGTGCGCCGGGACCTGGACCCGTTCCGCAGCATGACGGCGATCGGGCAACTCGGCGAGCTGAAGCTCTCCGAGCGCGTCGTGCTGCGCGTGGACCCGGGCCCCGGCGTCCGGGTGCCGCTGCTGCTGCGCGAGGCGAGCTACGACCTCTACAGCTCGCCCGCGTGGTTCGCGTCCGCCGCCGGGTTCACGCCGATCCAGCCGGAGGCCGACGGCGAGACGTGGACGCTCGGGCCGCCCGCCACGGCGCCGCGCACGGTCGCGATCAGCGCGTACCTGCCCCGCGGCCGCGGCGTCCTGACGCTGCCGAACGGCGCGTACCGGCTCGACCGGCTCGCGGCCGTCACCGTGAGCCGGAACCGGCTCGGCGCGGTGAAGGTGGACGAGGGCCTCGGCCTCGTCACCTACGGCGTCCGCTTCGACCCGGCGGCGCCGCTCGACGCGCCGCCGACCGAGGCCGACACGGGCGTGCCGGCGCGCGAGGCGGTGGTCCTGGCGCGCGTCGCCGCGGAGCTCCGCCTCGCCACGCTCCCGCCCGCCGAGGCGGTGCGCGCCGTCGAGCGCTGGTTCCGGCGGAACTTCCGCTACTCGCTCTACCGGCGCGCCGCGCGGCGGGACGTCCCCCCGCTCGAGCAGTTCCTGCTCGAGACGCGCGCCGGCCACTGCGAGTACTTCGCGACGGCGACCGTCCTGCTGCTGCGTGCTGCCGGCCTCCCCGCGCGCTACGCCGTCGGCTACTCCGTGCAGGAGTGGAGCTGGCTCGAGCGGCGCTGGATCGTGCGGCAGCGCCACGCGCACGCGTGGGCGCTGGCGTGGGTCGGCGGCGCGTGGCGGGACGTGGACACGACGCCGTCCGTGTGGGTGGACGAGGAGACCCCGGACTCGCTCCTGGGGCCGGTGGGCGACCTGTGGGCGTGGGCGCAGTTCCTCTTCGCGCGGTGGCGCTGGAGCGAGGGCGGCGACTGGATGGGACCGTACCTGGCCTGGCTGCTGATCCCCCTCATCCTGCTCCTCGCGTGGCGCCTCTGGGCGCGCAAGCGCGTCGGCCGGGGCGGCGCGGCGGTGCCGGCCCCCGCGGCACCGCGGCAGCGCCGCGGGGACGATTCGGAGTTCTACCTCGTCGAGCGGGCGCTGGCCGTGGCGGGGCGCGGCCGGCGCCCGTCCGAGCCGGCGTCGGCGTGGGTCGAGCGCATCCACGAGGACGCGCTCCGGCCGCTCGTCCGCCTGCACTACCGCTACCGGTTCGACCCCGCGGGGCTCGACCCGCGCGAGCGCGCGGCGCTGCGCGCCGCCGCGCACGCGTGGCTCGCCGAGCGCGAGCCGGTCGCGCGCGCGTAGCCCCGCGCCGCCGGGCTCAGCGGGCGTGGCGAACGGGAGCACAGGCGCGGCGCCCGAGGCCCTCGAATCGCCGGGCGTTGCGCGCCGGCGCCCCTCCGGAGTCTAATCGGGCGCATGACCCGGGGCGTCGTCGGCACGCGCGACGGGATCCGCCTCCACTACCGCCGGCTCGGCCGGGGGCCGGGGCTCGTGCTCCTGCACGGCTACCCCCAGACCGGCCACATGTGGCGCAAGGTGATGCCGGTGCTCGCCGAGCAGTTCACGGTCGTCGCCCCCGACCTCCGCGGCTACGGCGACTCGGACCGGCCGGCCGCCGGCTACGACAAGCGCACGATGGCCGCCGACGTCGCCGACGTGATCGCCGCCCTCGGACTCGCCCCGGTGACGCTGGTCGGCCACGACCGCGGCGCGCGCGTCGCCCACCGCCTGGCGCTCGACCACCCGGCGCTCCTCACGCGCCTCGTCCTCCTCGACATCGCGCCCACGTACGACGTGTTCGAGCGCACCGACCGCGTGAGCGCGCGCGCGCGCTGGCACTGGTTCTTCCACCAGGTGCCGGACCTGCCCGAGGCGCTCACCGCCGGGCGCGAGGACGTCTACCTGCGCTTCCTGTACCGGAGCTGGGCGTGGAACCCGGCCGCGATCGAGGAGGAGGCGATCCAGGAGTACCTGCGCTGCTTCCGCCAGCCGGGCGCGATGCGCGCCGGGTTCGAGGACTACCGGGCCGCGGCGAGTCTGGACTTCGAGCACGACGGCGCCGACCGCGACCGCAAGATCGGCGTGCCGACGCTCGTCCTCTGGGGCGGCGCCGGGCGCGTGCCGCAGGCCGCGGACATGCTCGGCGTCTGGCGCGCGCGCTGCGCCGGGCCCGTCACGGGCCACGCGGTGCCCGACTCCGGCCACTTCATCCCGGAGGAGCAGCCGCAGGCCGTGGTCGACGCGATCCTCGCCTTCGCCGGGGCGGGCGACGCCTAGCCGGCGCACACGACGCGGTTGCGTCCGGCGCCCTTGGCCCGGTAGAGCGCCCGGTCCGCGGCCTTGACGACCTCGCGCGGGTCGGCCTCGCCCCCGTCGGACTCGGCGACGCCGATGCTGACCGTCACGGAGAGCTTCCGGCGCGGCCCGGCCGCGACGGGCCGCTTGGGCTTCTGCGTGGGGCGGTCGCGGCCGCGCAGCGTGAAGCCCGTGGCCTCGATCGCGCGCCGCAGGGCCTCGAGGTGCGGCAGCGCGTCCACCGCCGAGCGGCCCGGGAAGAGGATCGCGAACTCCTCGCCCCCGTAGCGGAACGCGCGCCCGCCGCCCTCCGTGCGCGTGAGCGTGGCGCCCACCATCCGCAGGAGCTGGTCGCCCGCGTCGTGGCCGTGCTCGTCGTTGAACCGCTTGAAGTGGTCGATGTCCAGCATCGCGATCGCGAACTGGCCGCCGAGCCGCAGGAGCGCGTCCTCGAAGGCGCGCCGGCCCGGCAGCCCGGTGAGCTCGTCGTCGTACGCCATGTGGTGCGACGTCTCCACGAGCGCCAGGACGAGCACGAGCCCGCCCGTCGTGAGGTAGACCGTGGCCGCGAGCCCCGTGCCGGCCCCGACCGCGAGGAACGCCGCCAGCAGCGCCCAGAGGAAGCCCGACTGGATGAGGGTCTGCCGGAGCGCGAAGCGCGCGCTGGCGAGCGCCAGCGCGGCACCGAAGGCGAGGAGCTCGGGCTGCGTGAGCGCCGCGCCCCGGAGGCCGGGCCCCCCGGCGCGCCCGGCGTCGAGCGCGCGCGCCAGGCTCTCCAGCTCGGGCTGTCGCACGAGCACGACCGCGAGCGGCTGGATCAGCAGCAGGGCGAGGGTCAAGCGGCCGGCGCCCGCGCGCAGCGAGCGCTCGGAGTGCCAGGCCAGGACCGCGAGGTCGAGCGGCAGCAGGAGCGCGACCGCCGCCGTCACCGCGCGGTCGGCCGGAGCCGCCCCGGCGTCGGCGAAGGTCGCGAGCGTGCGCTCCGCGGCGAGGAGCAGCACGAGCGCCAGGATGGGCTGCAGCCGGTGGAAGCGCCAGCCGAGCAGGACGCCCGCGCCGAAGACGATCCACGGATAGACGGGGACGAGCGGCTCGAGCGCGCCGCGGAGCGCGTCCACCTGCAGGGACACGGCGGCTCCGAGGAGCAGCAGGCCGCCGGGCAGGGTGTGCGGGAGGAGCTTGTTCAGCTTACTGCGGCGGGTACCGGAACGGTGCCCAGCCCGACGTCGTGAGCGGCGGCGGCGTGTACGGCGCGGCGGGCTTCGCGGCCCTGGCCCGCCGCGGCGCCTGGGCCGCCGGCTTCTTCGCCGCGGTCTTCCGCGCGGTGGTCTTCGTCCTGGGCTTCGACACCGTCTGCTTCTTCACGGCCTTCTTCGCGGTCTTCTTCATGGGGCGCACTTTACAGGCTCGCCGAAACGTGGTCAATGGAAGCATGCGCCGCGCGACGCTCGCCGTGCTGCTCCTCGCCTGCGCCGCGGCCCCGGCGGCCGCGCAGGCCCTCGACCCGGCCTCGGAGGAGGCGCTCGCCGCCGTCCTCCGGCTGCTCCAGGACCCGGCGCAGCGCGGCCCGGCGGTCGCCGGCGACCCTCGGGCCGCCGCGATCGACCGCGAGGTCCAGACCCTCGCGGGCTCGCCGGAGCTCGCCCAGGCGTTCTACGAGCTCGCCGCGGAGGTCTTCGCGGACCTCACGCGCGGCACGGGCGGCGACGCGCGCCGGCTGGGCGAGGCGCTCGAGCGGGCGAAGGCCGACCCGGAGGCCTTCACGGCGCTGCTGAGTCCCGCGACGCTCGACCGGCTCCGCGCGCTCGCGGTCCGGATCTCCGACCGGCGCCGCTGACGGTTGCCGGCGCGCGCCGTGAAGGGCATTGACCTCCCGCGCGTCCTCCACTATGAGGGGATCATGGGACGGAGCGGCCGGGCGCTCGGACTCGTCGCGCTGGGCCTGCTGGCGCTCGGCGCGCCCGCGGGCGCCGGCGCCGCCGAGCCCGTGCGCTGCGCGAGCATCAAGACGGTGCGGGTCAGCGACCTCGGCATGACGCCGAGCCCGCTGCCGCAGGGCGAAGCGGTGCAGCGCTGGGTGGCGAAGCTCGAGGTGGCCGGCAGCGGGGAGTGCGCCGTGCGCCTCCGGGTCCGCGAGGGCGCGCGGCCCGCGAGCGTCGAGCTCGTGTGGACGCTGCGGCCCGGGCTCAACGTGATCCCGATCCCCGGCGCCCCGGGCTTCCGCGTCGCCGCCGGCACGCCCTGCTTCCACGTCGCGGCGGACCTGCGGGGCGGCGCGCGCCCGCTCGACGGCCCGCGCTTCTGCGCGAAGCGGCAGTCGGGCAGCCCGCCCGCGTTCACGCTCGAGTAGCGCGTACTGGTCGAGCTCACGTGACCGGCGCGTCGCTCGAGCGCCTGCGCGACCGGCGCTTCCGCCGGCTGCCCTCGCTCGCCGTGCGGAGCGAGCGCGCCGCGCTCGCGTTCGTGGAGGCCGTCGGGCTCTGCTCGACCTTCTACCGCTTCCCGGAGGGCGTCGCCTGCCTGTGGGAGGCGGTGGTCGGCCGGGCCGAGCCGCGCTGGCCGCGGCGCTCCCACCACGACGCGGGGATCGGCCGCACGTGGGAGCTCAAGGACACGCTGCCGGCGACGAAGCGCGTCTACTACGGCAAGCTCCTCAAGGGTCGGCCGGTGCTGGTCGCGCTGGACCTGTTCCCGGCGTTCTACGCGCTCGTGCGGGGCCGCCAGCGGGCGCGGGACTTCGAGGCCGAGTACGCGGCCGGCCGGATGTCGCACACCGCTCACCACGTCCTCAAAGCCCTGGTGCGCGAGCATCCGCAGTACACGCGCGGGCTGCGCGCCAACTGCTTCATGCTCGAGCCCCGGCGCACGCGCGAGTTCGAGCGCGCGATGGCCGAGCTCCAGCAGGGCCTGTGGATCGTCAAGACGGAGGAGCGGTACGAGCCGAGCTTCTCCTACCGCTGGGACCTGCTCGAGGCCTGGCTGCCGGACGCGGTGGCCGAGGGCCGGCGCCTGGCGCGCAGGGCCGCCGTGGAGCAGCTGACCGAGCGGTATCTGCGCGGCGCGGTGTACGCGAGCGCGCCGGCACTCGGCCGCCTGTTCGGCCTCCGGCCGGACGACGTCGCGCCGGCCACCGCGCGGCTCGTCCGGGCGGGGGCGCTCCGCGCCGGGTGCGCCGTCCCGGGCTGGCCGGGCCGCTGGCTCGTCCACGCGTCCGCGCTGCACCCGCGGGCGAAATAGTTCTCGGCTATACTCGCCCGACGCCGCCGGCATGCGGGGAGTGTAGCCCGGCGGCGCGGAGGGAGACGCGATGGTCCAGATCGAGAAGGTGGCGGCGAAAGGCGTGTTCGATCCCCCGACGTACAGCCAGGCCCTCAAGGTGACCGGGGCCCAGGCGGTCGTGTTCGTCTCGGGCCAGGTCGCCTACGACGCGAGCGGCGCCGTCGCCCACCCGGGCGACTTCACGGCGCAGGCGCGGGAGGCGTTCCGCGCGCTCGTCGCGCAGGTCGAGGCGGCGGGCGGGACGACGGCGAGCATCGTGAAGCTCACCACGTACCTGACCGACCTCCGGCACCGCGCGGACCTCGGGCCGATCCGCGCGGAGATCTTCGGCGCGCGGCTCCCTGCCTCCACGCTCGTCGGCGTCACGGCGCTCGCGCAGCCGGGCTGGCTGATCGAGGTCGAGGCGATCGCGGTGCTCTAGCCCGGATGAGTTTCGAACGGTCATCGCGCCAGCGCCGTTCGCGAATCATGCGGGCTGGGCGTTGGCTAGGCGGGGCGCGGGGGCGGCGCGCTCAGGGGTCGCTGCAGTCTCGAAAGGCGCCGCAGGTCGTGCAGACGATCTTGCACTGGCGCTCTTCCATCCGCGCACCGCAGCGCTCGCAGGTGTGCACCCACTCCGTGACTCCCGGGCGGGCGGGGCTCGGCGACGGGCGCGGGCGCTGGTCCATCCGGCTGGTACACTACCTCGCGTGAGCGAGCGCTGGCAAGATCCCGAGTTCCTGCGCCACGTCTTCGACCAGACGCAGGTGGTGCGGAAGCCCCTGCACGGGATCATCACGGGCTACCACGTGCTGCCCTACATCCTCGTCGGCGCCGAGCCGGACCATCCCGGGCGCTCGGTGGAGGTGCGCGGGCGCATCAAGGTCTCGCCGCGGCTCGTGCTCGCGGCGGGCGGCGACGGCCCGACCTACGGCGAGGTGTTCGGCGAGACCGAGCTGATGGACCGCCGGCTCGTCGCCCGCGTCTTCAGCTTCCGCTACGCGCCGCGCGTGGCGCTCGAGAGCGAGGACCTGCGGATCCGACGCCAGGAGCGCGACGCCCACGGCCACCTCGAGCGCGTGCTCGAGGAGCTCCAGCAGCGCGAGGTCATCAACACCGGCGTCATCGCCTCGCCCGACGCGCGCTTCTACCCGGTCTCGCTCGACCGGTTCATCCGGGAGATCCTCGACCAGGAGTTCCGCGACTAGCCCCCGGACGGCCGCGCGCGCCCGGCTCAGCGGGGCCAGTACATGATCACCGCGACCCCGAGCAGGCACAGCGCCCCGCCCGCGACGTCGAAGCGGTCCGGGGCGATGCCGTCCACGGCCCACCCCCACAGGACGGCGAGCACGACGAACACACCGCCGTACGCGGCGTAGGCGCGCCCGAAGTGCGCGGGCTGATAGGTCGGGACGACGCCGTAGACGACGAGCAGGGCCGCGCCGGCCAGGCCGACGGCCCACGAGGCGCCGGCGCGCCACCACTGCCAGACGAAGTAGCCGCCGCCGATCTCGCAGGCGCCCGCCGCGACGAAGAGCAGCAGCGATCGCGCGATGCCGAGCATCCGTGGCTCCTTTCCCGGGCGGGGGGCCCGGTGCCGGCGCGGGTCAGACGACCCGGGGCGTCATGGTGCCCGCAGTCTAGCGGCGTGAGCCTTGACACGTCAAAGCGCAGGATGCTATGCGTGATAGGCTCGAACCCGAACCCCGCTCAGCAGGAGGGCCCCCATGACCATCAAGACCCTCGGTGCCGTCCTCGTCGCCGCCGCCGTCCTGGCCGCGAGCCTCCCCGCCGGCGCGCAGGGGCCGATCCGCGTCGGCGCCTCGATGTCGCTCACCGGAACCTACGCCAAGCTGGGCAACTACCAGCACGAAGGCTACAAGCTCTGCGCGAAGCAGATCAACGACAAGGGCGGGCTGCTGGGCCGGAAGGTCGAGTTCGTCGTCTACGACGACCAGTCGACGCCGGCCACCGCGGTGCGCCTCTACGAGAAGCTCATCACCGAGGACAAGGTGGACGCGCTGATGGGCCCGTACTCCTCGCCGGTGACCGAGGCCTCGGCGAACGTCACCGAGAAGTACAAGAAGGTGATGGTGACGCCGCTGGCGGCGACCACCTCGATCTTCAAGAAGGGCCGCAAGTACATCTTCATGGTCATCTCGCCGGCGGAGGTCTACCTGGAGGGCCTCGTGGACATGGCCGCCAAGCGTGGGCTCAAGACGGTGGCCGTCGTGTACGAGGACACCCTCTTCGCGAAGGCCTCGGCGGTCGGCGCGGTCGATCTGGCCAAGAAACGCGGCATGGAGGTCGTCTTCCAGGAGGGCTACCCGAAGGGGAACCAGGACTTCTCCGGCATGCTCACGAAGATCAAGGCGGCCAACCCGGACGTGCTGGCGGCCTCGACCTACTTCGACGACGCGATCGCGATCACGCGCCAGATGAAGGAGCTGAACGTCAACCCCAAGATGTACGGCGTCACGGTCGGCGGCGACCTGCCGGAGTTCTACAACCTCCTCAAGCAGAACGCCGAGTACATCACCGGGGCGACCCAGTGGGAGGCGGCGCTGCCCTATCCCGGCAACACGGAGTTCGCCGGGGCCTACAAGAAGGAGTTCGGCCGCGAGCCCGTCTACCACTCGGCGGCCGGGTACGCCGGGTGCACCGTCTGGGCGGAGGCCGTCAGGCGCGCCGGGAGCCTGGACAGCGAGAAGGTGCGCGAGACGCTCCTGAAGCTCGACACGAAGACGGCGTTCGGCGGGTTCAAGGTCGACGCGGACGGGTTCCAGACCGCCCACAAGATGGTCACGACGCAGTGGCAGGACGGGAAGAAGGTCATCGTCTGGCCGGACGAGCTGGCGACCGGGAAGCTCCGGTTTCCCACGCCGCCCTGGAACCAGCGCTGAGCGCTTGAGCGTCCGCCGGTTCGTGCCGGCCTCGCGGACCCCGCGATGAATGTCGCCATCACGCCGGCGATGGTCGGCCAGGTGGTCATCTCCGGCATCCTGGCGGGGGCGCTGTACTCGATGGTGGCGCTCGGGCTGGCGCTGATCTTCGGGGTCATGCGCGTCATCAACATCGCCCACGGCCCCCTGCTGATGCTGGGCGCCTACACGACCTTCTTCCTGCACAGCCTGTTCGGGCTGAACCCCTACCTGTCGGTCCCGGTGACCATGGCGGTGCTGTTCGTCGTCGGCGTCGTGCTCCAGCGGACGCTCGTCTTCCGCGTCGTGGACGCGCCGGAGCTCTCGTCGCTGCTGCTCACGTTCGGGATCTCGATCGGGCTCGTGAACCTGGCGCAGCTCGCCTTCACGTCCGACCTGCGCGCCGTGGAGTACCTGACCGGCTCGTTCCCCCTCGGACCGTTCGCCGTCTCGAAGCCGCGCCTGGTCGCGTTCGTGTTCGCCGCGGGCGTCACCGGCCTCGCCTTCCTGTTCCTGCGCGGGACGCGGCTCGGCAAGGCGATCCGCGCCACCTCGCAGAGCCGGGAGGTCGCGATGGTCTGCGGGGTCGACGTCCAGCGGGTCCACATGCTCACCTTCGGGTTCGCGAGCGCGCTCGCGGCGGCCGGCGGCGCGCTCATCGCGGTGATCGTCGCGATCCAGCCGGAGATGGGCCAGATCTGGACGTTCAAGTCGTTCCTCGTGATCGTCCTCGGCGGCGCCGGAAACTATCCCGGCGCGCTCCTGGGCGGGATGCTGCTGGGGCTCGTCGAGCAGGGGGCCGCGCTCTTCCTGACGACGCAGCTCTCCGAGGTGGTCGCCTACGTCCTGCTCGTCGTCGTGCTCCTCGTGCGCCCGACGGGGCTCCTCGGGGGACGACAGACCTGAAGCGCGCGCTCCTCGCGGCGCTCGGCGTGCTCCTGGCGGCGCTCGCCGTCTACCCGGCGCTCGGGACCGGCTACGGCGTGCGCGCGATGCTCCAGATCTTCATGTGGATCGCGCTCGCGGGCTCCTGGAACCTGATCTCGGGGCTCACCGGCTACGTGTCCTTCGGCCACGTGGCGTTCTTCGGCGCCGGCGCCTACACCGGGGCGATCCTCGTCGCCAAGGCCGACTGGCCCTGGCTCGCCGCCGCGCTCGCGGGCGGCGTCGGCGCGTGCGCCGTCGCGCTGGTGATCGGCTACCCGTGCCTGCGCCTCAAGGGCCCGTACTTCGCCATCGCGATGCTCGGCCTCAACGAGGTGCTGCGGGCGCTCGTCTCGTACTTCGAGGGGCTCACGGGCGGCGGCTCGGGCCTGTCGCTGCCGACGCTCCACGCCACCGTGCCCATCTACTACGCGATGGCGGCGACCGCGGGGGGCGTGACGCTGCTCACGTACGCGATCATCACCTCGCGCTTCGGCCTGCGGCTCATGACGATCCGCGAGGACGAGCTGGCGGCCGAGGCGATGGGCATCGACACCGCGCGGCACAAGCTCTACGCCTTCCTGCTCTCGGCCGTGGGACCGGGGATCGCGGGCGCGCTCGCGGCGCGCGACCAGGGCTACATCGAGCCGGTCAGCGTGTTTCCGCTGGCGACCACGATCACGATGATCGTCATGGTCCTGTTCGGCGGCAAGGGCACGGTCTGGGGCCCGGTCCTCGGCGCCGTGGCGCTGTTCGTCGCCCAGGAGTTCGTGTGGGCGCGCTTCCCGTACGTGCACCAGCTCCTGTTCGGCGCGATCATCGTCGCGGTCGTGCTCCTGATGCCGCGCGGGGTGCTGGGGATCCTCCAGATCCGGTACCGCCTGCCGAGGACCATCTGATGCGGCTCCGATTCACGTCGCCTCACTTCGTTCTCGGTCGTCGCCGATCCTCACGTACAACCGCGTACGCTGCGGTCGGCTCCTCCCTCGGGCCTCGTGATGCTCGTGACTCGGAGCCGCATGATGCCGACTCGTATCGCCTGCCGAGGACCATCTGATGCCGGCGCCCGTGCTCGAGGTCGAGGGGCTCCACAAGCATTTCGGCGGCGTGGCCGCCGTGGACGGCGTCTCGCTCAGCCTCGCCGCCGGCCGGATCTACGGCCTGATCGGCCCGAACGGCTCGGGCAAGACGACGCTCTTCAACTGCGTCACCGGCCTCGAGCGACGCAACGCCGGGCGGGTCCTCCTGAACGGCGAGCGCATCGACGGGCTGCCGCCGTGGCGCATCGCCCTCAAGGGGATCGGGCGCACGTTCCAGATCATCCGCGTGTTTCCCGAGCTGACCGCGCTGGAGAACCTCCTCGTCGTGACGCGCGGCCACCTCGAGGAAGCGCGCGCGCGCGCGCTCGAGCTGCTCCGGTTCGTCCGGCTCGAGGCCCTGCAGGACGAGTACGCGGGCAACCTCTCCTACGGCCAGCAGAAGCTCGTCGAGTTCGCCCGCATGCTGATGCGCGACCCGACGCTGGTGCTGCTCGACGAGCCCGCTGCCGGCGTCAACCGCACGCTGCTGAACGACCTGCTGGAGGCGGTGCGGCAGCTGCGCGAGCGGGGCAAGACCGTGCTCCTCGTCGAGCACGACATGAAGGTCGTCATGGGGCTCTGCGAGACCGTGTTCGTGCTGGACCACGGCGAGAAGATCGCCGAGGGGCCGCCCGGCGCGATCCAGGCCGACGAGCGGGTCATTGAAGCGTATTTCGGCCGCTAGCGGGCTCGCGCTCCTGCCGCTCGCGGCGCTCGCCGCCGTGCTCGCCTGGCGCTCGCGCGCCTGGCCGCTCGTCCACGACGCGCCGATCATGCACTACGTCGCCTGGCGGATCGGCGAGGGCGCCGCGCCGTACCGCGACCTCTTCGACATGAACTTCCCCGGGGTGTACCTGCTCCACCGCGTCGTGCTGGGCGTGTTCGGCGCGTCGGACGCCGGCTGGCGCGCCTTCGACCTCCTCTGGCTCGCGGGCACCGCGCTCTGCGTCGCGGCGCTCGCCCGGCCGTGGGGGCGCGTCGCGGCGGCGGGCGCGGGGCTGTTCTTCGCGACCTACCACCTGGCCGGCGGCGCGTGGCAGGCGGGCCAGCGCGACTTCCTCCTGAGCCCGTTCCTGCTGCTCGGCGCGCTCGGCGTCGCGCGCTGGGCCGAGACCGGCGTGGAGTGGGGCCTGCTCTGGGGCGGGCTCGCGCTCGGCGCCGCGCTCACGGTGAAGCCGCACGCGGCGCTGCTCGTCGCGGGTCTGCTGGGCGTCGTCGCGATCGTCACGTGGCGGCGCGGCGGCCGGCCGTGGATCCCGCTGGCGATCCTCGCGATGGCGGCGCTCCTCGTGCCGATGCTGGTGACGGTGTGGGTCGCGGCGCGCGGCGCGCTCGGCGCCTGGCGCGAGATCGTCTTCGAGTACCTGCTGCCGCTCTACGCGCGGCTCGGGCGTCCCGCCCGGTGGACGCCCTGGCGCTGGGAGGTGTGGGTCCCGATCGGCGTCGGCGTGGCCCTGGCGCTCGTGAGCGCCGGCGTCCACCGGCGCTTCGGGGTGCGCCACGCGGTGGCCGCGGTCGGGCTCGGCTACGGCGTCGCGCACTTCGTCGTCCAGGGCAAGGGCTGGGAGTACCACCTGTACCCGCTGGCCGCCTTCGCGGCCGTCCTCCTGCTCGCCGAGGTCGAGCCGCTGCTCCGCGCCCGCCGCCGGGTGCCCGCGGCGGTGGCCCTCGCGAGCATCGCGGTCGCGACGGCGCTGCTCGGGATCAAGGGCGTGGAGGCGTCCCGGGCGCCGTGGATCGCGGACAAGCAGCGGCGCGTGAGCGCGCTCGTCCGCGACCTCGACGGCCGCGTGGGCCCGGGCGAGTACGTGCAGGTGCTCGACACGACGGACGGCGGGATCGACGCGCTGCTCCGGCTGCGCATCGTGCAGCCGACGCGCTTCGTCTACGACTTCCCCTTCTACCACGATCCCGGCACGCCGATCGTCCACAAGCTCCGCGCGTACTTCGCCGAGGAGTTCGACCGGCGCCCGCCCAAGTTCATCGTCCTCTTCGAGCACGGCTGGCCCGGCGGCGGCTACGCGCGCGTCCAGCAGTTCGGCAGCCTCCGCCTGCGGCTCTCGACGTACCGCCTGGACCGGCGCGGCCCCGGATACCTCCTGTATGCGCGCTGAGGCGATCCGCCGCATCGTGCGCGCGTACGACGACCCGGTCGTGCGGGCCTACTGCTGGGCACGCTTCTGGGTCCTGCGGCAGCGGTTCCTCGACGAGATCGGCCAGTACCTGCCCGAGTCCGGATGCGTGCTCGACATCGGCTGCGGCTTCGGCCTGTTCTCGCTCTACTACGCGACGACCGGGCCCCGGCGGTTCGTGCGGGGCGTGGACCTGAGCGCGCGGCGGATCGCGCTGGCGCGCCGCGCGGCCGCGCGCCTCGCGGTCGAGAACGTGGCGTACGAGCAGGGCGACGCGCGCGACTTCAAGGGCGACGGCGAGGTCGCCGCGGCCTACATGCTCGACATCGTGCACCACGTCGCGCCGGAGCACGTCGGGCCGCTCCTGCGCGAGCTCCACCGCTGCCTCGCGGACGAGGGCGTGCTGCTCGTGAAGGACGTGGACACCCGGCCCGCGCCGAAGCGCTGGTTCACCTGGCTCCTCGACCGCCTGATGGCGCCCGCGACGCCGGTCAGGTACTGGAGCGCCGAGGAGCTGACGGCCGCGCTGGGCGCCGCCGGGTTCGTCGTCCGCCGCCACGCGATGCGCGACTTCCTGCCGTACCCGCACGTCCTCTACGTCTGCGCCAAGCGGAGCGCGGCGTGAGCGCGCCGATCCTCGCGGCCCACACGCTCACCGCCGGCTACGGCACGATGGACATCCTGCACGAGGTCTCCCTCGACGTGCAGGCCGGCGAGATCGTGAGCATCATCGGCCCGAACGGCGCCGGCAAGTCCACCGCCTTCAAGACGATCGTCGGCTTCCTCCGGCCGCGGAGCGGGCGCGTCGTGTTCAACGGCGAGGACATCACCGGCGTCCGGCCCGACCTCGTGCTCCGGCGGGGGCTCGCCTACGTGCCGCAGGGGCGGATCGTGTTCCCGCAGATGACCGTGCTGGAGAACCTCGAGATGGGCGCCTACACCGTGCGCGACGAGCGCCAGATCGCCGCCGCGCTGGAGGCGGTCTACGCGCTGTTCCCGATCCTCCTCGAGCGCCGGTACCAGCGCGCGGGCACGATGTCGGGCGGCGAGCAGCAGATGGTCGCGATCGCGCGGGCGCTCATGGTCCGGCCGAAGCTGATCCTCCTCGACGAGCCCTCGCTCGGGCTGTCGCCGAAGTTCGTCACGCTCATCTTCGACAAGCTCGTCGAGATGAGGCGGGCCGGCTACACGCTCATGCTCGTGGAGCAGAACGCCGCGCGGGCGCTCGCGATCGCCGACCGCGGCTACGTCCTGGAGCTCGGGCGGAACCGCTTCGAGGGGCCCGGCGCCACCCTGCTCGCGGACCCCGACGTCAAGCGCCTCTACCTCGGCGGCTGAGCGGCGCGGCGGAGCCCGCGCCGCGCTACCCGGGGCGCTTCCTGCGCCTGGCGGCCCGGCGGGCCTTCGCGGCTCGGGCGGGCCTGGCGGGTCGGGCGGGCCTGGCGGGCCTGGCGGCCGCCGCCTTCGTGGGGCCGGCCGCCCTGGCGGGGGCGGCGGCCCTGGGGGGGGCCGCCGGGCGGGCGGGCTCGTCCCGCTCGACCGAGACCAGCACGACGCCGAGCGTCTTCAGCAGGTAGGCGTCGTCGCGGACGCGGCGGTCGCTCCTGCGCTTGTCCGGCGCGACGCCGCCGCCGCCGCGCCGGCGCTCGGCCTTGCGGCGGTCCAGGATGATCTCGACGCTGTCGTTGCCGGCGAACTGCTTCCGGAGCAGCTCGTAGAGGTCCTTCCGATCGGCGGCGACGACGTAGAGGTCTCGCTTGCTCATGGCGTCCCCCCAGAGGGTGCGTCAGCCCGCCCGCCGATTTCAAGCCCTTTGCGCGGGCCGGCCGCGGAGGCTACGCTTGGGACGATGAGCCCCGCCCTCTCGGTCGCCGCCGCGCTCGCGCTCGTCGCGGGCCTGCCCGGAGGCGCCGCCGCCCAGGCGCCGCGCACCGTCAAGGTCGTCTTCGAGTTCCGCCAGGAGGCGACGGCGAGCCGCGAGGGGGTCGGGGCGGGCGGGCGCGTCGTGATCACCGAGCCCGGCGGCGTGCGCGGGTCGGGGCGCGTCGGCGTCGAGAGCCGCGAGCGGCGCGTGCGGCAGCGCACGGGGGTCTTCACGCTCGTCCAGGACGGCGGCGAGTCCACGCTGCTCGTCGCCAGCCAGGTGCCGTACCCGCACGTCGCCTTCTACCAGGACTACCTGACCGGCGCGGGCCACCTCGCCACCGGCGTGACCTTCCGCGACGTCGGGACGTCGCTCAAGGTGCGCGCGAGCATCCTGCCCGGCGACCAGGTGCGGCTCAGGCTCACCCCCACGCTCAGCTGGTTCGCCGGCGACCGCTCCGGCGCCATCGAGGTCAACGAGGCCTCGACCGAGCTCGTCGTGCCGTCCGGCCGGCCCGTCGTCCTCGGCGGGAGCACGACCCAGACCCACGAGGTCCTGCGCCGGGTCCTCGGCTACCGGACCACGCAGGCGACCACCGAGACCCTGATGGCGGTCACCGCGACGATCGTCAAGTAGCGCGCCCATCGCCCGAGTCATGCGAGCCCAGGTCCTCCACGCGTGGGGCGGCGAGGTGACGCCCGCCGACGTGCCGACGCCGGCGCCGGCCGCGGGCGAGGCGCTGGTGCGCGTCGAGGCGTGCGGCGTCGGGCTCACGGTGCTCAACGCGATGAACGGCAACCTCGGCGGGCGGCCGGAGGACCTCCCGCGGATTCCCGGCCACGAGCTGGTCGGGATCGTCACCGCGCTCGGCCCCGGCGTCGCGCACCCCGAGGTCGGCCGGCGCGTGATGGCGTACTTCTACCTCGCGTGCGGCGGCTGCGACTTCTGCCGCCTGGCCCACGAGCCGCTCTGCCGCAACCTCCGCGGCTACGTGGGCGTCGCCGCCGACGGGGGCTACGCCGAGTACACCGCGCTGCCCGCCGGGAACCTTCTGCCCGTGCCCGAAGGGCTCGGCGCCGTCGAGGCCACCGCGATCCCCGACGCGATCGCGACGCCCTTCCACGTCTCGCGGCGCGCGGGCATCGGCCCGGCGGACGTCGTCATGATCGTGGGCGCCGCGGGCGGGGTGGGCGTGCACATGGTGCAGATGGCGCGGCTCTGCGGCGCCGAGGTGATCGCCGTCGACCTCGACGCGGCGAAGCTCGACGCGACGCGGGAGCTCGGCGCCGGCACGACGCTCGACTTCCGCGCGCCGGACGCGCGCGCGCGGCTCGCGGCCGCGGCGCCGGCGGGCCCCACGGTGGCGATCGACCTCGTGGGCAGCCGCGAGACGCACGCCTTCTGCCTCGACGTGCTCGCGCGCCGCGGGCGGATGGTCGTCCTGACGACGTTCCCGGGCATCACGCTCGAGGTCGCCTCGCGGCGCCTGGTGACCGAGGAGATCACGGTCCTCGGCTCGCGCTACGCGTCGCGCTGGGAGCTCGGCGAGGCGGCGCGCCTCGTAGCCGCGGGCACGATCCGCCCCGTGGTGTCCGAGGTGGTTCCGCTCGAGCGGGTGACGGAGCTCCACGCCAAGCTCCGCGCGCGCACGCTCTTCGGGCGCGGCGCGATCGCGTTCTGAGCCGGCGAACCCGCACCCTCCGTCCTCGACGCCTTCTGCGGTTGCGCGCGGCTCGGCCTCCGGAGTACCCTGCAGGGGACGCTCAGCCTGTCACCATCGAGCGGACGACCCTCGACGAGGAGAACCGATGGCCAACGAACGGAGCGCAGAGACCCCGTCACCGCGGCCGGCCGGGCAGGCGCAGGCCCAGCCTCAGATCAAGTGGGACGACTCGAACATGACGAGCTCCTACGCGAACGTGTGCAACGTCGCGAGCACACGCGAGGAGGTCGTCCTCCTGTTCGGGATCAACCAGGCCTGGCACAGCGCCCAGAAAGAGATCCCGGTGCAGCTCACGGACCGGATCATTCTGAGCCCCATGGCGGCCAAGCGGCTTTCCGCGCTGCTCGCCAACATCCTCAGGGAGTACGAGGCGCGGTTCGGGGCGCTGCCGGGCTGAGCCGCGCGCGCCGGCCCCCCAACGCGGGCCGTCACACGGCGGCGAGCGCCGCCCGCCAGAGCGGACCGGTGGTGTCGATCGTGTGGTGTTCTCGGAGCCATGCAAGCGCGCGCCCGGCGAGCGCCCTCCGCAGCGCGGCGTCGGCGATCAGCCGCTCGAGGGCCGCGCGCCAGGCCGCCGCGGTGTTCGGAACCTTCAGCGCGACATCCGCGGGCACGGCGCGATACGGGCCCACGTCGGACACGATCATCGGGAGTCCCAGCGCGGCCGCCTCGAGGGCCTTCAGCAGGCTCCGCGCCTCGTTCCACGGGTGCTCGACCAGCGGCGCGACGAACAGATCGATCTCCAGCCGCGCGAGCCGCCGGTAGTGTGCCAGCGGAGGGAGCAGGCGCGTATCGCGCTCCACCCGGGCCTCGCCCACCGCCCAGGCCGGTAGCTCGCCGGCCACGACGAAGGTGAGCTCCGGGTCCTCCGCGAGCAGCGCGCGCAGCGGCGCCTCGAGGAGGGCCGTGTCGCCCCGGTGTCCCGGCCAGCCGCTCCATCCAACCCGCCTGGCCCGTCCCTCCCGTGGCGGGCGGGCCGCCGGCATCGCCTCGAGGTCGAGGGCGTTCGGCACGACGGCGACGTTGGCGTTGAAGCGCGCGACGATCCCGGCGAGCGGCTCCGTCGTGACGACCAGGCCGTCGGCGGCGGCGAGCAGCGCCTCGAGGTCTGGGAGGCTGTCCAGCCGGGGTCCGACGGGATGCCAGGGGCTCGGGTGCCAGTAGTCGTCGTCGAGGCCGACGAGCACCCGGTGGCCGCGCGCCTGGAGCGTGTCGATCAGATACTCGTCGTGCGGGAAGGGGTAGAAGTGCCACGTCGCAGGGGCGCTCCGCGCCAGGGCTTCGATGGCGTCCATCGCGCCGGGGACCCCGAACTGCGGCGAGGCATGGGCGAGCAGCACGGCGTCGACGCCGCGTCCCGAGAGCCAGCGTCTCGGCACTTCGCCGCGCAGCCAGCCGTACGGTGGAGCGACGAGCACCACCCGCCGCGCGTCTGCCGCCGTCATCGGGCCGGCGCCTGGACGGCCTGTCGTCTTGCCATGACCGGGGAGCCAGGGCCATGATCGCACCGCCCGGAATTCGCGTCATCGGGGGAGGGGCGTGGCGGTGACCCGGAGGCACGCCTCCTGACCTGGGCCGGCGGGCCTTCCGGAAATGCCCCGGGTGCCAGCAGAACGGCCCTTGACAACGCACAGGTTTGGTCCGAGAGTGGCGCCGCCACAACCCGTGGCGTCGCTCGCTAGCCCGTAGGAGAACCGCCCAGGTGATTTCCGGGAGGCGCTGGCACTCGCATCCGCGGGTTTCTCGTCTCATCGCCCTGCCTCTGCTCGCTCTCCAAGGGAGCCTCAAATGACCACGCTGCTCGACGCCCGTCCGTCCCGTCCGCGTCGGCGCGCTTCGCGTGTCCGCACGATCGCCGAGCTCTTTTTCCATCGCCTCATGCAATCGATCTACGCGCAGGGCGCCCAGCGGCGCCGTGCCGGCCGCCGGTGGGCGCGTCTCGCGGACCTCGCGCGGCAGCGCCAGGCGTTCGCGCTCGAGACGCTGGAGCCGCGGCTCTTGCTGTCCGCGAACCTCACGTACCCGACGCTCAGCCTCGTCGCCGACATGACGCTGGTCGCGGACTTGAGCGGCTCCGACCCGATCCTGGAGCTGCGCGAGACGGGGAACCTCGGGAACGTCCTCGCCTCCGCCGTGCTGGACAACGCCGGGGAGCACCAGGTCGTCATCCAGCGCGACGGTGGGGACACCAACAGCGACCTCCGGGGCGACACGATCCGCATCGATCTCGACTCGTTCGACCTGCCCGCGCTCGCGACCTTCGTGAGCGGCGACGGCGGGCTCCTCGACATCGACTTCGTGGGCGGCAAGGACATCTCGTTCCTCGAGGGCGTCATCCCGGGCATCGGCAACGATCTCTTCCGCCTGCAGGGCACCGGCCCGACGAGCGTCGGCTTCAACCTCCGGTTCCACAGCTCGAGCGACATCGAGGTCGCCGCCAGCACGTTCACGCTCACCGGCGGCAAGGATCTCACCGTCGAGTCCGACTCGACGATCCACATGACCGGCACGACGCTGAGCGCGCACGACGTGACGCTCAACGCGGGGAAGCCCAGCACCGTCACGGGCGACGCCGACTCGGCCGACTTCCTGCAGCTGCCGTCCGCCGAGGTCACGGTCACGAACTCGACGATCAGCGGTCACGACATCACGATCCTGGCCCTGAGCCAGGAAACGGTGACGATCAACACCGCCAGCAAGCTCGACGGGAAGGTCAACTTCAGCGAGCTGCTGCTGTTCTCGTCCGCCACCGTGGACCTCGACAACGCGGACCTCGCCGCGACCGGCACGATCGACATCGACGCCACGTCGAGCATGCCGAGCCTCACGCTCGCGCGGAAGCCCGATCCGACCGACGGCAGCAAGGACAACACCGAAACCACGACGGACGCCTCGTTCGCGGTCGCGGTCGTCAGCAGCTCGGCCACGGTCACCGTCCACAACGACTCGGACCTGGTGGCGACGGGGGCGGCGACGATCGACGCGACGAACACCGTCCACCTCACGACGACGGCCGACGGCACGCTCGGCAACTCGAGCACCGCGGGCGCCATCGTCGCCGTGAGCGTGGTCTTCGG
The DNA here is from genome assembly GCA_001788495.1 of Candidatus Rokubacteria bacterium RIFCSPLOWO2_02_FULL_73_56. Taxonomy (GTDB): domain Bacteria; phylum Methylomirabilota; class Methylomirabilia; order Rokubacteriales; family CSP1-6; genus GWA2-73-35. The sequence continues at coordinate 35,101 of MGCF01000006.1, read as the reverse complement.
CGACACGGAAGTCGTGATCAGCGACGCGACGACCTCGATCGACGCAAGCTCGGTCGCGATCGCGGCCACCACCAGCCGGACCGTCGACACGACGGCGAAGGCGTCGCCCAAGGGCGCCAAGGACCACGCCGACGACGGCTCGCAGACGTCCAAGGAGCGGCTCAAGGACCCGAACGACGACAGCGACACGAGCGATCGGGCCGCGACGGGCGAGGGGAACGTCAACTTCGCCGCGACCGTCGCGGTGTCGGTCATCACCGGCCACACGTGGGCCGAGATCGACGACGCGACGATCACTTCGGACACGACGATCGGCCTCACCGCGAGCGGCACCTACGACATCGCCACGATCGGCGACGGCTCGACGACCGACAACAACCCCGAGGGCGTGGGCCTCGGCGTCGGCATCGGCGTGCACGTCGTCGAGGTCAAGGCGTGGCTCACGGGCAGCCCGAGCCTCGACGGGCCGAACGGGATCACCGTGCACGCGGTGATGCCGGACAGCCACTTCGACGTGACCGCGAAGTCCGGGGCGAGCGGGGGGTCGTCGGGCCTTGCGCTCGCCGGGGCGCTGGCGATCAACGTCACGATCGCGAACGTCTACGCGCTGGTCGACCCCGCGGCGACGGTCGACCTCAACGGCAGCAGCCTGACGCTGCTGGCGGAGTCGACGACCCACATCACGGCGAGGGCCGAGGCGAGCATCGACGACGACGACGGCGACGACGACGCCGGCAAGAGCACGGGCGTCGGCGCCTCGGTGGCGCTCACCGTCGCCGACAACGACACGAAGGCGACGATCGGCTCCGGCGTCGTCTTCACGGACGCCGACGACGTGCACCTCACGGCGACGGCGACCCACACGATCGAGACCGAGGCCAAGGGCGGCGGAGCCGGCGGGAACGCGATCGCGCCGGTCGTCGCCGTCTCGGTCGTGACCCTCGACACGGCGACCCAGATCCAGGGCACGGCGCTGCAGCCGGCGCTCGTGGTCGGGGGCGAGCTGCTCGCGGACGCCAGCGGCACGAGCGACGTCAGCACGAAGGCCGAGGGCAAGGCCGTCGGCACCGACGTCGCGGTCGGCGTGGCGATCGCCTTCGGCTGGGCGCAGGACACGGTCGTGTCCGAGACGACGCGCAGCGTCACCACCGGCGGGGCGACACGGTTCAAGGCCAAGGGGCGCTCGAAGAGCCTGGCCGAGGCCAAGGCGAGCGCGGAAGGCGGGGAGGGCGAGGGCAGCGACTCCAGCGGGAAGAACGCCCAGCAGAAGAGCAATCAGCAGCGGGACTTCGGCAACACCCAGGCCAGCGCCAACCGCGGCAGCGGCAGCCACGCCTCGGGCGCGGACAGCAGCAACGACAAGGCCAAGGCCCAGAACCAGGACAACGACAACGTGAGCGTGGCCGCGGGGATCGCCGTGAACGTCGCCAAGGCGACGGCGCGCGCCCAGATCGCGGACGGCGTCACGATCGACTCCGACGGCGCCCTGACGGTCCAGGCCTCCGAGAACGTGGACGCGAGCGCGACCGCCGACGGGACGGTCGCCAACGCCGGCACGGGCATCGCGGCCGCGGTGGCCATCAACGTCGCCCTCGTGACGAACTCCGCCCACATCGGCGACGCGACGATCACGGCCGACGGCGTCAGCGTCAAGGCCGAGATGACGGACGTCGTCTCCGAGGTGACCGACAAGCACTCGTTCTCCGCCCAGGCGACCTCGGGCGCCGGCGCCGACGACATCAGCATCGCGGCCTCGGTCGCCATCAACTACTCGGACGTCGACACGACGGCGTCCATCGAGACGGGCGCGACCCTGAACCTGGCGGACGGCGGCGACGGCGGGACCGGAGTCGGCGGGATCCAGCTCACCGCCACCTCGGTGGCCGAGGACACCGCCAAGGCGCTGCCCGACGAGGACAGCGACGGCGAGGGCGGGGCCGACAGCGCGGGTATCGGCGCCTCGTTCGCCCTGAACCTGGTCCTGCACGACACCACGGCCGAGCTCGAGAACGGCGTCGCGGTGACGGGCACCGGCATCGACCACCTGTCGGCCCAGGCGACCGGCAAGGACGACCTCACGACCGAGGCGAAGAACGGCGCGAAGGGCGACACCGGCATCGGCGCCGCCGTGGCGGTCGTCATCTCCGAGAACCACACGACCGCGCGGGTCGGCACCGGCGGCGTCGTCCATCTCGGCGGCGGCGCCTCCCAGATCAGCACCGACCACCAGGGCACCTTCGGCACGACGGTCAGCTCCGAGGCCGAAGGCTCGGATGCGGCGATCGGCGCCTCCGTCGGCGTGGTCGTCGTCACCGACAGCAGCACGGCGACGCTGGCTCGCAGCGTGGACAACGCGAGCGGTAGCTTCACGGTCCAGGCCAAGTCCAAGATGTCGAGCACGCTCGAGGTGAACGCGAGCGCGGGCGGCGAGAAGAAGCAGTCGGAGGGCGGTCAGAGCGCGGACTCGAAGTCGAGCGGCGCCGCGAACACCACGAACGTCACGGGCAACGCCGGCTCGCAGTCGACGCCGTCGGCGAGCGGGCAGACCAGCGCCGCGAGCGGCACGGCCGGCGGCGAGTCGGGCGGCGGCTCGAGCGGCGTCGGCGTCGCGGCCGCGGTGGCGGTGAGCTACATCGGCCTCGACAACATCGCGGAGGTCGCCAGCGGCGCCGACATCACGACGACCGGCGCCGTGAAGGTCAGCGCGCAGGCCGAGGTGGACGAGACCTCGAAGGCCCTCGGGCTCGCGGTCACGCTCGAGGACTCGAACATGATCGGCGCGGCGGTCGGCGTGAACGTCGCGAGCATCAACAACAAGGCGCGCGTGCTGGGCGGCTCGGTCATCCACGGCGACGGGATCACGGTCGAGGCCGTCACGACCGGCAGCAACAAGAACGAGTTCATCGTCTGGGGCGCTGCGGCGGCCGGCGGCACGGGCGACATCGGGATCGCAGGCTCGGTCGCCGTCAACGTGGTGACGTTCACCACGGAGGCCTCGGTCGCGAACACGGCGCACCTGCTGTCGACGGGCGCCCTGCACGTCACGGCCGAGAACCAGCTGATCCTCCAGACGATCGCCGCGGGCGTCGGCTTCTCGAGCGGGACGTCGGTCGGCGCGGCCGTGGCCGTGACCGTGGTGACCAGCGACACGGACGCGTTCATCGCGGGCGCCGCGGACGCCGCGGGCGCGCTGACGGTCGACGCCACGACGACGCTGGCGCCCCCGCCGACGCTCGACCTGCCGGACAACTCCGTCGTCGACGACCCGGCAATCGCGATCAGCTCGGCGGCGCTGGCGGGCGGCGGCAGCAACGGCGGCGTCGGGATCGCGGGCGCGGCCGACATCACCATCTACACGGTCAACACCCACGCCTACATCGCCGGGACCGCGGCCGTCAACCAGGACGGCAGCATCACCCCGAGCGGCCAGTCGGTGGGCCTGCACGCGTCCAGCACGATCGACATGACGAACGCCGCGGGCGCGCTCGGCATCTCGACCGATTCCACCGGCGTCGGCGCCGGGCTCGAAGTCAGCGTGATCTCCAAGGACACCGAGGCCTACATCACGACCGGCGCGACCGTCGACTCCGCCGGCGCGCTCACCGTCGACGCCGACTCGTCGGAGGACATCGTCTCGATCGCCGCGAACGCCGGCATCGGGAACTCCGTCGGCGTCGCCGGCTCCGGCACGGTCCAGGTGCTCACCACGACGACGCGGGCATACATCGGCGGCGCGACCGTGCACGCGGGCGACATCGACGTGACGGCCGACGGCCACCTCGACGCGACGATGGTCGCCGGGTCGATCGGCGCGAGCGCGGGCTCGGCCGGCGTCGGCGCGGCGGCCAGCGTCCTCGTCCACACCGACACGGTCGAGGCCTACATCGGCGACAACGCGGTCGTGACCTCCGACGGCGCGACCGGCATCACGATCGCCGCCACCTCGAGCGAGGACCTGATCACGATCGCCGCCGCGGGCGGCGGCGCCAGCACCGCGGGGGTCGCGGGCTCGGCCGTCGTGAACGTCCTCACGGAGCACACGCACGCGTTCATCGGCCGCAGCGCGAACATCACCGTGAACGACGGCGCCTCGGGCAAGCCCGACCTGTCGGTCCACGCCCAGGACGACACGGACATCGTCTCCGTGGCCGGCAACCTCGCGGCCGGCGGCACGGCCGGCGTGGGCCTCGGTGCCGACGTCGCGACCATCACCAAGGACACGCTCGCCTACATCGACTCCAACGTCACGGCGGAGGTCGAGGGCGACATCGAGGTCAGCGCGGTCGCGAGCGAGGACGTCACCTCGGTCGCGGCGGGCATGAGCCTCAGCGGCACGGCGTCGGTGGCCCTCGACGCGTCGGTGCACATCGTCACGAACCAGACGCGGGCGTGGATCGGCGACGATCCCACGGGCGGCCCGGCCTCCGCCGGCGCCGGCCACGTGCACGCGGGCGGCAACGTCGTCATCACCGCCGACGACCAGACCGAGATGGACAAGATCGTCGGCGTGCTCGCGGTGTCCGGCACCGCCGGCGTCGCCGCCTCCGGCGCGGTGAGCGTCGTCAGCAAGACCACCGAGGCCTTCATCGGCGCGGGCGCGTGGGTTTCGGGCGACGGCACGACCAGCGCCGTGCTCGTCAACGACGGCAGCTTTGGCGAGGCGTTCAACAACGCCGCCCCGACGTTCGACCCGAACAACGCCGGCGGCGAGGGCATCCACGCCGATTCGGTCTCGAGCAGCCCCGATTCGACGTCACTGAAGGCCCAGGGCGAAGTCCACACGCCGACGATGAGCAACATGGACTCGAACAACGACGGCAACTCGGAGGCGACGGATCCGTCGCTCTCCGGCGCCCGCTCGGTGAGCCCCGGCCAGCAGTCCCGGCGCGGTGTGGCGCTCGCCGCCACGAACCGGGACGACATCGCGACGTTCACGATCAGCGTCGCGGGCGGCACGGCGGGGGTCGCCATCTCCGCCGGCGTCAACGTCATCAGCACGAACACGAACGCCTACATCGGCGACAACGCGCAGGTGAACCTCGGCGGCGGCGCAGACGCCGCGCAGTCGGTCAGCGTGGCGGCCGGCAACGACTTCTACCACCTGGCCGTGGCCGGCTCGCTCGGCGTGGGCGTGGTGGGCGTGGCGCCCTCCGTCGACGTCACCGTGCTCAGCAACACCACGCTCGCCTCCATCGGCGCGGGCGCCGTCGTGCACGCCATGAACGACGTCGAGGTCGAGGCGCACGCGGACGAGCACGTCGTGCAGGTCGCCTTCGGCCTGGGCGGCGGCGTGGTCGGCATCGGCGGCGCGGTCGACGTGCTGACCATCAACAACACCACCACGGCCACCATCGGCAACGCCACCGTCGTCGCGGGCGGCGACGTCGCGGTCATCGCCACGGACAATACCGACATCACGATGGTGTCCGGCGGCATCGCGGGCGGCTTCGTCGGCATCGGCGCGTCCGTGGGCGTGATGGTCATCAACAAGGACACCTCGGCGTTCATCGCCAACGGCGCCGACGTCGACGCCGACGGCAGCGGCAGCGGCTTCGGCGGCATCCTCAACGGCGAGATCGGCGGGGGCGACCCCGACACGCTGGCCGAGGCGCACGGCGTCATCGTCCAGGCGCAGTCGAAGGAACAGGTCCTCCACCTCGTGATCGCGGCCGGCGTGGGCTTCGTCGGCGTGTCCGGCGCGGTGGCGGTCACCCTCGTCGACTCCGACACCACCGCCTTCATCGGCAGCAACGCGAGCATCAACCAGGGCGCCGGGCTCAGCGGTGACGCCGATCAGGGCGTCTACGTCGGGGCCTCCAACCAGGCGCACCTGTCGACGTTCGTCGTCGGCGTGGCCGGCGGCGTGGTCGGGGTCGGTGGCGCCGTCGACGTCGGCAGCCTCAACAACGACACGCTGGCCGAGATCCGGAGCGGCGCGGTCGTCGACGCCGAGAACGACGTCGAGGTCAACGCGGTCGGCATCCACGAGGTGGACGGCTTCACGCTCAGCGGCGCCGGCGGCCTCGTCGGCCTCACCGCCGCCGTCTCCGTGTGGTCGGTCGGCAATCCGATCTCCTCGGACTACCAGAACGACGAGGGCACGCACGCGTCCGCGACCGCGGGCGACAACGGCTCGGCCACGGACGACGCCGCCGACCAGGGCGGGAAGTCCAGCGGCCAGGTCTCCGGCCTCCTCGGCGGGTTCTCGGGCGACGGCAGCGGCAACAGCAAGACCAGCCAGAACCGCGTGGACTCGGGCACGCAGAGCGCGGGGACCAGCCTGTCCGGCTCCGCGCCCTCGACGACGGCCATCCAGGATGCCGTGACCGGCGCGGCGCCGTCCACCGGCACGGTGGCGCGGATCCAGGGCGGCACCACCAACGTGGAGGCCGGCCACAACATCGAGGTCACGGCCAACGAGGACGTCGACATCGAGATCATCACCGGCGGCGTCGCGGGCGGGTTCGTCGGCGTCGGCGCGTCGATCGCCGTGGTGAACGTGGGCGTGAACGCCGAGGCCGAGGCGGGGGGCACGCTCAAGGCGGGCAGCGCCGGTCACATCAACGTGAAGGGCATCCTCGACGACGACATCGTCGTCACCTCCCTGTCCGGCTCCGTCGGCTTCGTCGGCCTGGGCGCCGCCGTCGTCGCCATCAGCGACGCGAGCACCGTGTCGGCCGGCATCCTCAACAACGCGACCATCATCCGCGCGGGCAGCGTGCTCGTGTCCGCCGTCGGCGACCAGAACCTCCACGGCCACGCCGGGCAGCTCAGCATCGGCGCCGTCGGCGCCGGTGCCGCGTTCGTGATCATCGACGTCGACAACGGCTCGGCGACGGACACGCGCGCGTTCATCGGCAGCAACGTCGAGATCGGGCAGAGTGGAACGGTCGGCAGCGTGTCGGTGAGCGCGGCCTCGACGGTTACGGCCTACGCCCAGACGGAGGCGCTGGCGGGCGGCATCGGCGCGATGGCCGGCAACTTCGCCTTCGTGGACGTCACGCCGGAGATCGAGGCGACGATCGGCACCGGCGGGCACATCACGGTGACGGGCGGGGTGTCCGTCGCCGCGACCGCCACGCCGTTCGCGCGCGCCGAGACGTTCGGCATCGCCGTCGGCGTCCTCGGCGCCGGCTTCTCGCTCGCCGACGTCGAGGCCTCGCCCGTGGTCACGGCAGTCGTGGCCGGGACGATCGTCGCGGGTAGCCTGAGCGTCACCGGCAAGCAGCAGGTTGGCGCCAGCGGCTACACGGCCAAGGCGAAGACGACCGGCTCGGCCGGCGGCCTCGTCGGCCTCGACGCCACCATCAGCGAGGCGACCGACAACGGCGAGGTCTCGGCCTCCATCGGCGACAACTCGACGCTGACCATCACCGGCCAGACCAAGGTCGAGGCGAAGAACGACAGCCGGCAGCTGGCGGACTCCAGCAGCAACACGGTTGGCCTCGTCGCGGGCGGTATCGCGACGGGCATCGCGTCGTCGGACACGGTGACGCACGCTTTCGTGGGCAACAACGTCAAGCTCACCGGCGGCACCCTCGTCATCATCGCCCACGGCACGGACGACAACTTCGCCGACACGGTCTCGGGCAGCATCGGCTTCGTGCTCTCGGGCGCGGCGGCCGTGGCCGACACGAACAACGACAGCACGACCACCGCGGAGATCCTGGGCGGCAACTCGTCGCTCCGGAAGATCAGTCTCGCGGGCGGCGGCGGCCTCGACGTCACGGCGGAGCACACCGCGAAGTTCAACACGCGCCTGCGGACGTTCTCGGGCGGCCTTCTGGCCGGCGCGGGCGGCTCCGCGGACAACGACGTGACCGCGCACACGACCGCGCGGGTCGGCGCCAACGCGATCGTCGTCGCGAAGGACATCGACGTCGAGGCCATCACCCACGCGTACAAGCCCTCGCTGGGCGAGGCGAACTTCGACGGGACGGCGGGCGGCTTCATCTCCGGCGGCGGCGGCGACGACACCTCGACCATCAACTTCACCACGCTGGTCGACGTCGGCGTCGGCGCCTCGCTCGACGTGATCGGCGACCCGAGCAACCCCGGCGGCTTCATCCTGAAGGCCTACAACGACTTCGACGTTCACGACAAGGTGGTGTTCGACACGATCGGTGCGTTCTCCGGGCTCGCCGCCTACAGCACGATCGTGACGAACACCGACCTCGCCAAGGTGAACGTCGGCGCCAACGCCTCGCTGACGAGCATCGGCGCCATCAGCCTCTTCGCGCGCGGCGGCGGCACCATCAAGTCGAACGTCGAAGCGGAGGCGATCGGCCTGGCCACGGTCATCCTCGTGGACGCCAAGAGCCGCGTGTACCCGGACAACGAGATCTTCGTCGGCGCCGGCGCGTTCATCCACGCCAAGGGCGACCTCGGTCTCTACGCCGGCACCGACGCCAACTTCGTCCGCGACAACTACGTCATGGACGCGACCGCCGAGACGGTGGCCGGAAGCGCGATCCCGCTCGGCGACACCGACTCGCACACCATCCTCATCACCGACAACACGATCACGATCTCGACCGGGGCCCTCCTCGAGACGGCCGGAGAGGCGACGCTGCAGGCCGAGCGCAAGGGCCTGTCGGACCTCTCGGGCCTCGCCAAGGGCACGAGCTGGGTGAGCGCGGTCCAGGACTTCCTGAACGGCGCCGCGACCGCGTTCATGCAGGACGCGGACATCGAGCAGGAAGGCCACGGCACCGTCATCATGAACGGGACCGTGCGCACGGGCATCGAGCGGCACAAGATGCTCACGCTCTTCGAGTGGGCGGACGAGGGCGTGAACGGCGGCCACATCCTCGGCGAGGGTGTCGGCTACACGCAGACCGGCGGCGTGACGTTCACGTCGCAGCCCGAGGTGGTCAGCTCCGAGCTGCTCCAGGAGCTGCAGCACGCCCGGGACCAGCTGAACCAGTACGGCAACACGAACGCGACCCTGAAGGCCTTCTACGAGGGCGAGATCGCGCGCATCGAGGGCGAGCTCGCGGCCGAGGGGCTGTTCGAGTTCCGGAGCATCGAGATCGCGGGCCACGGCCTCAGCACCGGCGACACGGTCGTCTATCACAACACGGGGGGTGCCGGCGCGATCGGCCCCCTCGTCGACGGCCAGAGCTACTACGTCCGCAAGATCAGCAACAACCAGTTCGCCTTGTCCACGGTGAACACGGGCAACGTCGCCGACGACTACCGGTTCTTCCCGGCCGGCGCCAGCTTCACGCACAGCGTGACGAAGGGCGGCACGACCCTGAACTTCGACCTCAACAACCTGAAGGGCGTCGCGGTCGGGCAGTACGCGGTCACGGTGACCGTCGATCCGCAGAAGGCCGAAGCCGGGCGCATCGACATCCGCACCGACCAGCTGCAGGGCACGGGCACCTTCGACGCGCCGGGCGACGCGAGCATCGACATCCAGAACCACACGCCGGCGTTCCTCAAGCTCAACGGGCTGACGATCCCGGAGGTCAACGGCGGCCTCTTCCTCAACGGCAACCTGGTCACCACGAACGCGCAGATCTTCAGCTCGAACGTCCTGAACGCCGCCGAGGACAACAGCATCACGCCCGACGGCAGCCCCGGCGACCACACGATCGTCCCCGGCACGGCGAGCTTCGCGAGCATCCCCGACAACGCCGCCAGCACGCCGACGATCACCGTCGACAACGACTTCATCGCCGGCACCGTCTTCCACGAAGGCAAGACGCGGATCTACGCGTGGCCGGACATCGTCGTGCAGGGGCAGGGGATCTCGAACCTGGGCGGCGACGTCACGCTGACGACGTACCCCGGCGGCGAGGGCAACATCATCATCCTCGCCTCGGTGCAGGCCAAGAACCTGACCATCATCGCCGGCGGCACCGTGTTCATCACGGACGTGACGAACTTCGCGGTCGCCGGCGAGCCGGAGGCGATCTGGGGCGACATCACGAAGGGCGTGATCCCGGGCAGCATCGACGCCACCCTGTACCCCGGCCTCTTCTCGGCCATCGAGACGGACGCCGCCGCGCTGACGCTCGCCGAGGACGTGGCGTCACCGCCGACGGAATACCACTCCACCTACAACAGCCCGACGGCGGGCCCGCACGCGCAGATCGACAACCTGCTGAGCGACATCCCGACGGACGTCAACCTCTACGGCCAGAAGATCTTCATCGACGCCGAGTACATCAACGTCAACGGCCTCATGCAGAGCGGCAAGGACACCTACCACCTCGTGCTCGGCGCGACGGTGGCCAACGAGATCTCGACGCTCACACCGGCCGACGGCGTGATCGTGAACCTGACGTCCTACACGAACAAAGACTTCATCGTGAAGTACAACACGGCGACGCAGCAGATCATCGTCGACGCGATCCGGAACCGGGGCGGCCAGATCGACCTGACCGGCCACGTGCTCAACACCGGCAACGGCATCATCCGGGTGCTGGGCGGCTACGCGAACTTCGAGATCGACAACACGACCGGCTACGACCTCGTCCTCAACAAGGTGGACGACTCGATCCGCGGCGCGGGCACGCTGACCATCACGGACAAGGCGAAGCCGGGCACCCCGTACTTCGTGCTCTACAAGGTCCAGGAGGACGGCTCGGTCCAGCGGACGATCGACGACGGCGTCGGCGGCCTCCCGACCGACGTGAGCACGCTCGCGGGCAGCACCGACACCTACACGCCGGACGCCGGCTGGCGGTACGGCTGGCAGCGCGGCGCGCGGACGCGTGACTACTTCTACTACCACCACGACGTGAGCGCGTGGCTCGGTATCGACTGGCTGTCCGTGGATCCGGAGACCGTCACCTGGGACCAGCACGAGCCCCTCGGCCCGCCGGTGCTCCTCGGCAACGGCCCTTACTACTTCAAGGACCTCGCGCTGGACGGCGTGAAGTACACGTTCGACTACGAGGAGATCCACGAGAGCGAGAAGAAGATCCACATCATCGACCAGCACTCGGACAGCACCTGGTACGGCGAGACGACGTATCACAACGAGATCGAGGCCGAGCAGGACAACCTGCACGTCTTCACGCACACCATCGAGTCCGACCGGCCGATCAGCGTGCAGTTCATCGGCTTCACCCAGGGCGACATCGACGTCGACTCGAACGGCAACGTCATCCTCAACGGGCCGGTGACGAACCCGACCGGCACGACCAAGATCTCGACGACCAAGTCGATCATCCAGCAGAGCGCCGACGCCGTCGTCGCCGGCCAGCGGATCGAGCTGATCGCGGGCACCGGCGTCGGGACCGACCAGAACCCGATCACGACCGACCTCAGCGAGAACTCGTCGGCGAGCCTCAAGGCGACGACCACGTCGGGCGAGGTCCACATCGACGAGCGCTTCGGCGACCTGCGCGTCGACCAGGTGAAGAGCCAGCACAACATCTTCGGCTCGGGCGGCGAGGTCACGCTGACGTCGCAGGGCGGAATCTTCGTGGCGAGCGGGCACGAGGGGCTCGTCGAGGGCGGCGCCATCGGACTGACCGCCAACGGCGCCGTCGGCGCCAACGGCAAGCCGCTCATCCTCGACGCCGGTGTCTTCCAGTGGGACAAGGTGAACATCGCCGCGGGCGCCGACATCTACGTCCAGGAGAAGGACGGCAACCTGAACGTCGAGTCGATCTCGACGCCGGCGGACGTGCACATCACGGTGGTCAACGGCGGCGTCGTCGACGCCAACGAGGCCGAGACGCGCGACGAGCGGACGTACGAGCAGCTGCTCGCCGGCCCGTGGCACGACCTGCGGCTCACCGCGGGCACGGGCGCCAACGCCAAGGTCCAGGACGTCAAGGACTCGCTGGCCGCGCTGCGGGAGCAGGAGTACCAGACGTACTGGGAGTACCGGCACAGCCAGCCGAGCGCGCCGCTCACGATCCACGAGGCCTCCGTGGCGCTCGGCGGCGGCGTGAAGTACTACGCCATCGTCGCCGGCGACACGATGAAGCTCGCCCTGAGCGCGGGCGACGCCCAGAGCGGGAAGGCGATCGACATCGACGGGACCGGCGCCACAGGGTCCGGCCACGGTATCACGGTCGGCACGGGCCTGTTCTTCGACGCCAAGACCGCCGTCGACGGCACGGCCGAGACGATCACGCTCGCCGCCCACGGCCTGAGCGAGGGCGACGCGGTGACCTACAGCCAGGAGACCCACGGCACGAGCATCGGGCTCACCGAGGGCCTCACGTACTACGTGAGCGTCGTCGACGCGAACACGATCAAGCTGAAGGTGCATCTGGCCGACGCCGGCTTCGTGAACCTGACAGCGAACGGCTCGCCGGCGAGCCAGGCGCTGTATCGCGTGCGGCTCTTCAGCACCTCGACGGACCTCGACAACGCCTTGGACGCGATCGATCTCGGGACGGGCCACGGCCTGGCGACGGGCGACGTGGTCCGCTACAGCGTGGAGACCGGCGACACGGCCGTGCACACCGTCGTGTCCGACGTCCTCGCGCCCGACGGGACGTACTACATCGTCAAGGTGGACGACGACCACGTGCGGCTGGCGGTCAGCGCGCTGGAGGCGGGGCTCGGGCACTACCTCGACCTCGACAGCACGGGCGCGCTGGGCACCCAGCACCGCCTGGACGCCGGCGGCGTGGGCACCGGGCTGTTCGACCCGCTGGCGGACGTCGACAGCGCGACGGACACGATCCACATCGCGGGCCACGGGCTCAGCACCGGCGCCGCGGTGAAGTACCGCAGCAACGTCTTCGACATCGCCTTCCCGGTGCACCTGCGGCCGCAGGAGGAGGCCTTCTACCGGACCCAGCTCGGCTACGACGACGCGGCCATCCTGGCGCTCGAGGCGAGCCGGACGGCGCAGTACCACACGCTGAACACGCAGTACGGCGAGCCGGGCGGGCTCGTCGATCACCTCGTGGGCCTGGAGTTCGACGGCTTCGATGCGTCATTCGCCTACACGCTGACGGCGCAGGAGACCTCGGACATCGAGGGCAGCATCCACATCTTCACCGAGGAGGAGCTGCTCTACACGATCAGCACCGGCCTCCTGAAGGACATCGCGGACACGAGCCCGACGATCGAGGAGCCGAACATCACCGGCGCCAATCTGGTCATCACGGCGTCGAAGGGCGTGGGCAAGGCGGTCGGCGTCACGACCATCGACGTGAGCGGGGGCGTCCACAATCTCACGAACGACGAGCGCGTGGCGCTCGCGGCCGCCGAGCGCGTCGACGTGACGTACCTGGGTCCGGCGGTCACCACGACCGTCGACGTCACCGGGCCCCACACGTTCCACCGGACGTCCGGGACCTGGGACCCCGTCCTGTTCGCGCCCGACACGCGGATCCACGTGACGGGCGGCGCGAACGCGACGGACGTGGGCGAGTTCTACGTCGTCGCCTCCGTCTCCGGGGCGGACCTGGTCGTGACCGCGAACCTGCTGGACCAGGACGGCGTCGTGCTGACCATCGCGCCCGAGGTCAACGACCCGACCGCGCCGGGCGCGAACATCCACACGATCGTCATCGACCAGCGCGAGGACGTCGACGTCGAGATCGTGGACCAGGTCGACGTCGGCGCGCACGACAGCGTCTACCTCGGGTCCGAGACCCACAACATCAACCTCGGCCTCGTGCAGACGGATCTCGACGACGACATCCGGATCAAGAGCGGCCAGTCGATCCTGAACGTGACGGGCGGCACCAACGTGATCGGTGGCGACACCATCCTCGAAGCGGCCAACGGCTCGATCGGGACGGCGGTGACCCCGGTCAAGACCGACCTCGGCGCGAGCGCCACGATCACGGCGCGCGCGCTCGGCGCGATCTACCTCGTCGAGCAGAACGACGACATGAACGTGGAGTTCATGTTCTCGCAGAGCGGTGTGGAAGGTGTGCACCTGACGGCGCTCGACGGCTCGATCCTCGACGCGCTGGACACGGACTTCACGAAGATCAACGCCAACCACGTCGTGCTGACCGCGCACAACGGCGGGATCGGCGAGCCGGGCGACTATCTCGACGTCGACGTGAACGGCACCGGCACCCTCGTGGCGGACGCGGACGATGACATCTTCGTCTCCGAGACGTTCGGCGACATGAACGTCGAGCACGTCCAGTCGAACAGCGGCAACGTGGACCTCGACGCGTTCACCGGCTCGATCTTCGACGCAATGAACACGCCGGCCGCGGAGATCATCGGCAACAGCATCACGCTCACGGCGTTCCTCGGCATCGGCGTGTCCGGCAACGACGTGGACATCAACAGCCGCTTGAACGGCGCCGGCGTGCTGACCTCGTACAGCAACCTCGCCAACACCTACATCATCGAGGTGCTCGGCGACCTGTACCTGAACACCGCGGGCACGGGCCCGGCGTTCACCGCCTTCCTCACGGCACCGACGGGCAGCATCCTGAACAGCAACGTCAGCCCGCAGAACGTGGTCTCCGGCAAGGCGTACCTGGTGGCGCGCGACGACATCGGCGCGGCCGGCAACCCGCTGAACACGGAGATCGGCTTCCTCGAGGGCAAGGCGATCCTCGGCAGCACGTGGATCGTGAACACGGGCGACCTGACCGAGGGCGGCGTCGTCGACAGCGGTGACCCCGGCATGGCCGCGGGCGGCGACATCACCGTCACCGCCGACAGCCCGATCGACATCACCGAGAACGTCGTCGCGCTCAACATCACCTACATCGCGACGGACGACAGCGCTGACGACCACCTGGTCGTCCGCAGCGGATTCTTCCTCAAGACCGCGGTCTACGACTTCGGCAGCCCGGACGCGGACGCGACCGGGGCAGTGCTCGTCAACGGCACGATCACGCTGCACGCGGGCGACGACTTTCACCTGGAGGGCGGCGCCTCGCTCGTCACCGGCGCGGGCGGGCACGTCATCATCGACGGCGACTTCGGCAACAGCGACCCGGGCCTCGGCAGCACGATCGACGTCGACGGCACGATCCAGACCGGCGACCTCGTGATCTCCGGCAACAGCGACGCGGACACGATCCTCGTCGACGACGCCCACGTCACCGCGGCGAGCTTCGTGGAGGTCCACGGCGGGGGCGGGGGCGACACGATCCTGACGAAGGGGACGGTCACCGCGCCCGAGATCCGGTACTACGGCGAGGACGGCGACGACGCGATCACCTTCGACTACGAGAACCACGGGCCCGCGGACCCGGGCTTCCCGACGCACGCGCTGACGGGCCACGTGGAGGTCTTCGGCGGCGCCGGGCACGACCTCGTCACGGTGAACGAGCTGCACACGCGGGCCTCGACCCTGGACATCGACGGCCAGGGCGACACGGACGACGTCGTGGTCAACGTCCGGGCCGACGCCACCGCGACCGACTACGTCATCAACGTGTTCGACACGGGCGCCCCGGACGACGGCGCCGACACGCTGACCATCAACGGCACCGAGGTCGGCGACTCGAACAACCCGGACGGCGAG
Organism: Candidatus Rokubacteria bacterium RIFCSPLOWO2_02_FULL_73_56; assembly: GCA_001788495.1. GTDB lineage: Bacteria > Methylomirabilota > Methylomirabilia > Rokubacteriales > CSP1-6 > GWA2-73-35. The sequence continues at coordinate 19,674 of MGCF01000006.1, read as the reverse complement.
GACCTGTTCCTGGTCCGGCGGAACTTCGTGGCGTACCTGACGCCGGATCCGGCCCACCTGCCGGAGCCGGACCCGCAGCACCTGCTGGCCGGCGTCGAGCGGATCAACTACGACGAGAACGTCAACGGACGGCTGATCGTCAACGGCTACACCGGCGCCGACGCGTTCTACAGCGACGACAACAGCAGCATCACGACGCTCGACGGCGGGGCCGGGGACGACTTCTTCCAGGTCGGCCAGGTCTTCGGCGCCGAGCGGATCCCGCCGGCCGTGGCGCCGGGGGACGAGATCGCGACCATCTACACGACCAAGGGCTGGCTGAGCCGCGGGGTCACCTTCCCCATGGTGGTCTACGGCGGCTCGGGCAACGATACGATGCAGGTGTACGCGAACCAGGCGGAGCTGCGCCTCGAGGGTAACGCGGGCGACGACACGTTCATCATCCGCGCCTTCGCGCTGGCCGACCCGCTCACGGGCGAGGTCTTGAAGGACCTGTCGACGGCGGCGCAGGCGGCCGCGCTGGGCGGCGACGGCAACGACCTCATCCAGTACACCGTCAACGCGCCGGTGGACATCGACGGCGGCACCGGCTTCAACCGCATCGTCGTCCTCGGCACCGAGTTCAGCGACAACTTCGCGATCTCCGAGGAGGGCATCTTCGGGGCCGGGCTGCACATCACGTTCGAGAACGTCCAGTCCATCACCGTCGACGGGCTGGAGGGGAACGACAACTTCTTCGTCCTCAGCACGCCGGCGGATGTGGCGGTGAACGTGGTCGGCGGCATCGGCTGGGACACGTTCAACGTGGGCGGCGACGTGACGCTGCCGATCGTCAGCCGTGACCTGGAGGGCATCAGCGCGGTCATCAACCACCAGGTGACCTCGACCGACCCGGCATACGACAACCTGCCCGCGGAGGGCGTGGACCTGCACGTGGCGACCCCGGCCTCGGGGCAGATCGTGATCGAGGAGAGCGGCGGCGCGACGACGGTGGGCGAGGCGGGCGCGACGGAAGACTCCTACGACGTGAGCCTCGCGGCCGCGCCCACGGACGACGTGTACATCACCGTGTCGGCGGCCGGCTCCCCGTCCGAGGCGGGGGCGCTCGGCGCCGCCACGCTCCTGGTGTCGATCGACGGGGGAGCCACCTTCCAGCCCGCGGCCGTGCTCACGTTCGCCGCGGGCACGCCGGCGGGCACCAAGAAGACGGTGACGGTCAAGGCCATCGACGATGTCGCTCGCGAAGGCGACGGGCTGGTCATCGTGAGCATGAGCAGCCGTAGCCTGGACGACGACTTCAACCACGTGGCCATCCGCAACGTGAAGGTGCGGGTCCTCGACGACGACCAGCCCGGGCTGCGCCTCACGCATACCGACCTGGACACGGTGGTGCTCGAGGAGGACGCTGCGGCCGGCACGCACGGCCTCACCGACAGCTACACGCTGGAGCTCGCGAAGGCGCCGGCGGCGGGCCAGACCGTGACGGTGACGCTGAGTCCGAGCGACGCGCGGTTGGCGCTCTCGAGCCTCGACCCGCGATACAACGCCGGGACACAGACGTTCACGTTCGACGAGTCCAACTGGGACGTGGCTGCGACCGTGGACGTGGCGGCCGCCCAGGACTTCGTCGTCCAGAATCCCGTGACGGCGCAGATCAGCCATGCGGTGGGCGGCACCGACGCGAGCTACACAAGCTTCTTCGCGACGAAGCCGGCTCCGAAGCTGAACGTCAAGCTCATCGACACGGATGGAGCCGGCGTCTACGTGCGGGAGACCGACGGATCGACGCTGGTGGTGAAGGGCGACCCGACCGGCGACACGTACAGCCTGCGGCTGACGCACGCGCCGGCGGCGGCGGTGACGATCGCCCTCCTGACGGACGACCAGACGCTGGTCGACTCGGCGGTGGTCGTGCCGCCGGGCGGCCCGGTCTTCACCCCGGCCGTCCTCGACGCGGACGGCCTGGTCGTCACCCCGGCCACGGTGACCTTCGACGCGACCAACTGGTTCACGCCGTTCGTCGTCAGGGTCACGGCGAATCCGCAGGCCCCGCCGACGGACGAGATCCAGCCGCTGAAATTCTTCCCGGTGCAGCCGCACGTGGCGAGCACGGCGATCCAGGGAGCGCTCACCATCGACGGCAGCGTCGGGCCAGAAGACCGCTCGATCAGGCGGGCGGTGATCTTGCCGACCGAGACCGATCCGGGCCCGGTCGGCGAGGTCATCACCACGGACGACACGGGCTCGGTCGACACGCTGAACATCTTCAACGACGGCAGCGGCGCGAACGACGTCGGCACGCTGACGGGCAGCAACCTGTTCATGAACGGGATGGGCCCCGACCTGCACTTCGTCGGCGAGGACGGGACGCCGCACGACTTCGCCAAGGGCATCAACTACACGATGGTCGAGACGCTCGAGGTCATGCTCGGCCGCGGCGACGACAGCCTGACGATCGACGGCACGATGGCCGCGCCCGACGGCACCCGCGGCCCGCTCACCCTCGTGCACGGCGGCGGCGGCAGCGACACCATCACCATCAACGGCGGCGGCGGTGCGGGTTCGCCGCTGGTCGTCTTCGGCGACACCTCGCAGGACGGTAGCCGGTACGTCGGCACGTCGGGCGTGGCGTCGGTGCACGCGATCGCCTTCAACAACCCCGGCGACGACGTGATCGACGCGCGCAACGCCACCCAGAGCGTCACGATCTTCGGCGGGCGCGGCGACGACACGATCTGGGGCAGCCAGGCGGGCGACCACCTGGCCGGCGGCTCGGGCCACGACACGATCCACGGCCAGGACGGCGACGACATCATCTACGGCGACGACGGGTTCAACGTCCACAAGACGACCGTCAGCATCCCCGAGCCGAACCAGGACAGCGGTGTCATCGACCGCACGCTCTACGACCGCGAGCTGGTCACGGTGTTCGCCGTGTCGGCGCCCATTCCCGGGTTCCCGCCGGACACGCACGACACGCTGACGCCCGGCCAGGACACGCTCTTCGGCGACGGCGGCGCCGACATCGAGTTCGGCGACTTCGGCCTCGTCACGCAGACGATCGCGGAGACGCTGCTGTCGACGGCCGGGGTGATCCAGGTGGAGAGCAAGAGCAACAGCGACGGCGCCGACGACACGATGTACGGAAACGCCGGCGACGACATCCTCATCGGCAATACCGGGAGCGACGCCATCGACGGCGGCCTGGACAAGGACCTGATCTTCGGTGACAACGTGTCGCTCGACCGGTCGCTGACGCTCGGCGACTTCACCAATCCGCGGTTCCGGGTGCTGAGCGGCACGCAGGTCTACAGCACCGCCGCGGCCACGGCCGGCCAGCTCCTGATCAATTCGGCCAGCCAGTACGCGGACCCGCGTGGGAGCGCGGCCTGGGCCGACTTCCAGATCACGCTCCTGGACCACGCCAACGGCACGCCGGCCGTCCTCTACGGCAACGACTACATCGCCGGCGGCGGCGGCGACGACACGGTCTTCGGCGAGCTCGGCGACGACGTGATCCAGGGCGACGGCTCGATCGACTTCGTGAGCAACGGTTCGCGCGTCGGCGCCTCCCGGGACGCGGGCAACGCCCTCGTCCTGAACCCGTCCTTCGACGCGGCCACCGACGGCGACGACTACGTCGAGGGCAACGGCGGGAACGACGTCATCCTGGGCAACCAGGGCCAGGACGACATCATCGGCGGCAGCTCGACGCTGTTCAGCCTGGAGACGCCGAACCAACGGCCGGACGGCTCGGACCTCGTCTTCGGCGGCTCCGGGACCGCGGTCGCACGCAACGACGCGGGCAACCTGACGCCGCAGGGCCACGCGACCGACGCCGACGTGATCCTCGGCGACAACGGCAACATCTATCGGCTGCTCGGCGTCAACGACGCGCCGGGCGGCGGCGGCGGCGTGGAGATGTTCGGCGGCTTCCTGGCCTTCAACTACGACACCTACACGAACGACCCGCCGGCGGTGCCGCAGGCGAAGATCGTCGTGCGCGGCGTCCAGCTCGTCGACTACACCCCGGGCGGTCTCGACTACGCGCCGACGGCGGCGCAGGCGGCGACCGACATCGGCGCGGCGGACGAGCTGCACGGCGAGGGCGGCGACGACGTCGTCTACGGCATGAAGGGCAACGACGTGCTCTTCGGCGAGGGGCAGGACGACGACCTCGTGGCCGGCTACGGCAACGACTGGATCTCGGGCGGCGCCGGCGACGACGGCGTCCTCGGCGACGACGGCCGGCTCTTCACGAGCCGGAACGGCACGGCGGAGCCGCTGTACGGGATCGGCAGCCTCGCCGGCCAGCTCGACCTGCTCATCACGACGCCGGGCAACGTGCAGTCGGCGACCATCAACGTGAGCGGCCAGCTGAAGAAGACGGCCGACCTCACGCCGTTCAGCGTGGACGTGACCTTCAACGGCACCCAGGACGAGTTCGGCGGCTCCGCGACGGTCGCGCACAAGTCGGACGACATCATCTACGGCGGTGTCGGCAACGACACGCTCCACGGCGGCTCGGGGGACGACGCGATCTCCGGCGCCGAGGCACCGGTCGAGTCCTACGCGCAGCTGTACGACGCCACCGACCTGCTCATCGGCGTCATCCGCACCGACTACGGGCATCCGCTCAACCTCGCGGACGGCGACATCCTCCGCTTCAACCCGGACGACCCGGACGGCTGGCACGTCGACCGGACGCGGCGCGCGGGCGAGTTCGCGCTGTACGACGAGTACGATCCGCTGCGGAAGATCCTGCTGACGGACGTGGGCGAGCTGTCGAAGACGGGCGCGGGCAAGGAGTTCTTCCTCAACTTCGTGAGCACCGAGGGCGCGGAGGTCGCGACGGGGATCTTCTCCGACGGCAACGACGCGCTCTTCGGCGACACGGGCAACGACTGGCTCGTCGGCGGCACGGGTCGCGACGACCTCTACGGCGGCTGGGGCAACGACCTGCTCAACGCCGACGACGTGCTGACCACGGCGGGCGGGCTCAACAACGCGCCCGACACGGCCGCCAGCTACGAGGACCGCGCCTTCGGCGGAGCCGGCCGCGACGTCCTGATCGGCAACACGGGCGGCGACCGGCTCATCGACTGGGCCGGCGAGTTCAACAGCTACCTCGTGCCGTTTGCGCCGTTCGGCATGGCGACGGTGAGCCGCACGCTGCAGCCGCAGCTCGCGGAATTCCTCTACCAGCTGTCGGCCAACGACGGCGCCGACCCGACGCGCGCCGCCGACACGGGCGCGGACCCGACGCGGAACGGCGAGCCGGAGGGCGAGCTCGCCGTCATCAGGCAGCAGGACTTCGCGTGGCACGACCAGACCGGCGCGCCCACGGACCCGCAGCCGGGGAACGTTCCCGGCGGCAAGCGCGACGTGCTGCGGTCGGCGAACTTCAACGACGGTACGGCCCAGGCGTTCTTCGCCGACTCCGGGGCGTGGACGGTCTCGGGCGGCGCGCTCCAGGTGTCGGCGCAGTCGCTGGGCGGCGACGCGGTCGCCGTGTACCAGGTCGGCGACGCGCTGCCCGCCTACTTCGAGATGCTCGCGTCGGTCGACGTGGTGAAGCCGACGGCAGGCTGGAAGGGGAACGCCTACCTGATCTTCGACTACAACACGAAGACCGACTTCAAGTTCACCGGCATCGACATCTCCACGAACAAGCTGGTGGCCGGCCACCGGGACGCCTCGGGCTGGCACGTGGACAAGCAGACGCCGTTCCTGGCGAAGGCCGACACGTACTACAACATGATGCTGTCGATCAACGGCCTCAACGCCACGATCATCGTCAACAACAAGGACTCGCTGACCTACACGTTCGCGCCGCGGGTGATCGACGGCTGGTCGTACGGCCTGAACTGGGGCCTCGTCGGGGTGGGCTCGGACAACTCGCGCGGCTCGTTCGACAACGTCCAGGTGCAGGTGGTGCAGGCGGCCGCGACGTTCCAGTCGACCGAGGACTTCGGCGACGGCGTCGCCGACCTGTTCACGGGCGCGACGAGCGGAACGTGGGCCGTGAGCGGCGGCCGTTACGTGGCCGTGCCGCCCTCGGGCGGGACCGCGGCGAAGCTGATCGACCTCGGCGTCGGCGGGTTCCAGGTATCGTCGGTGCTCGAGCTGTCCTCGATCGTCAACACGCAGGGCCGCGCGGGCTTCGTCTTCGACCGGTACGAGGGGGACGACTTCAAGTTCGTCGCGATCGACGCGCCCGCGGACAAGGTCGTGATCGGGCACTACACGGCGAAGAACGGCTGGGTCATCGACGCGTCGGTGGCCCGGACGATCAACGCGGGCACCGACTACACGCTGGGCATCTCGCTGAAGGGGTCGACGGTCAGCGTGACGCTGAACGGTCAGGCGGTCGTCGGCTTCGCGTTCAACGCGGTCGTCGTGGACGGCGGATTCGGCGTGTTCGCGACCGGCGGAGCGGCGAGCTTCGACAACGTCACGATCAAGACGACGGATCCCGCCTTCGCGCAGTCGGGCGGCCAGAACATGGAAGCGGCGGCCATCGCGTCCGCACCGGCGGCGACCGGCACGCTCGACGTCCGCACGCTGGACGGCGCGGTCGACACGGCGATCCGCCAGTGGACCGACACGCTGGGCAACGGGGATTCGCGGCTGGGGGCGCTGGCGGACTTCCGGTTCGCGGTCGCGGAGCTCGACGGGCCGGTGCTCGCCACCACCGTGGGCCGCTCGATCGTCTTCGACGCCGACGCTGCAGGGTACGGCTGGATCGTCGGCGGCGGCAGTGGCGGCGTGGACCTGCTGACGGTGGCCATGCACGAGCTCGGACACGTGATGGGATTCGCGCACGAGGGCGTGGCCGACGTGATGTCGCCGACGCTGACGCAGGGCGAGCGGCTCGTCGCGCACGACACGGGTTCCGCGCAGCCTGTCGAGGTCGCGCTCGGTGGGCCGGTGCGCCTCGCACCGGCCGCGCCGGGGATCGACTGGTCGGCGGGGGCGTTCGCGGGCCTGAGCACGCGCGACGAGCAGCGCGGCGGCGGGGTCCTGGCGGCCCTGCGCGACTTCCGGATCTTCGACGGCGACGCGGCGGGGGATCTCTGGAGCAGCCTGACGACGGCCGCGCGGCGCGGTGAGCTGAGTCGGCCGGAGTCGGCGGAGTCGCACCTCCTGGACTGGAGCATCGACGTGGCCCCGGACATCGAGCTGGTCGAGGCGAGCCCCGCGACCGCGATCAGCGGAGCGTGACGTGTCGAGGGAGACTGATCCCGGCGGTGGAGGCGGGTAGGAGCGGACGCGGCGGCGTCGGCCCCGCCGACCCGTCGGGCGCGGAGGGCCCCGATGTCTGAGGCTCGGGTCCCGGTGCGCTGGGAAGGCTCGAATGCGAGCACGAGCTACGCGAACGTGTTCGAGCTGTCCGCCGATCGCTCGGAGGTCACCCTGTCCTTCGGGAGCAAGGGGCGCCGGGTGCCCGGCACCGACGAGCTCGTGCTCGAGGTGTCCGACCGGATCGTCCTGAGCCCTTCCACCGCGAAGCGGCTCGCGGCCATGCTGGCGCACGCCGTCCGGGACTACGAGTGGGAGCACGGCTCGCTCGGGGGCGAGCCGCTGCCGCCGGCGGCGCCGCTCTCCAGCCGGAAGTCGCCCGTGTCGCTCACCGAAGGCATCCCCGAGCAGGCCGCCGAGCTGCTTCGCCTCGTCGAGGACCTCGGAGTCCAGCCGGTGCTCGAGCGCTCCTTCAAGATGTTCGAGCGGACCCTGCTCGCGAACCGGTTCCTGTGGGGCTTCAAGCGGGATTCGCTCAGCGAGGACGCCGGCGGGCGCCTCCTGGCGATCTGCGAGCGCCTCCGGATGCCGGAGCGCTTCGTGGCGGCGTTCCGCGAGAACATCTTCCAGGCCAACATCGTCTTCTTCGGCTTCGAGGAGAGCGAGCGGACGCAGCGCTACAAGGCCTATCTGGAATTCGGGGGGAGACTGGTCAGGGCCAAGGCGGAGAACCGGCGGGATCCCCTCCTCATGTACCTGGGATTCAAGTGGGATGCCGACGACAGCCGGCGGTGCTCCGTCGCGCGGTACACGTGCCATCCCGGGCTCTCCACCGACGACATGCTGGAGCGGATGGCCCGCGCCTTCGCGGGCGGCCCCTCCGGTACCCCGCTCGCGCTCGCGCGCGAGATCGTCCTGCAGGCCGCGGGCCGGGTGGCCGCCGATCGATTCCTGTACCTGGAGACCACCGAGGAGGGGAACCCGCGGAACTCGTTCGACATCAACCTCTACAACGCGCGACTGCGGCTGCGCGATCTCCACGCCCTGTTCCTCAGGATCTGCGAGCACTACGCGATCTCCGCGGACCGGTTCGAGGCGGCGTACGCGCAGGTGAGCGCGGCGCCCTTCGGGCACGTGACGGGCGGTTTCGACCGGGAAGGCAAGGACTTCCTCTCCATCTACTTCGGCGCGCAATGAAGACGCTCGACGAGCGCCTCGAGTACGCGGCGGAGGGGGAGACGCTGCAGGACTTCTGCCTGTGGGAGTACGAGCCGGTCGCGCCCCCGGGCGGCAAGTTTCGATCGGTGAACCTGCTGTTCCGGTCGTTCGAGGTCGCGGGGGTGGGAGAGGAATGCTTCGACCTGGTGCCGCTCCTCCGGCAGGCGATCGGCGTGTCGAAGACGGTCTTCGGAGTCAAGTGGATCGGGGGCGAGCTGCGCTGGGAGCTCTACTTCTACGACTATCGGCGCCGAGAGCGCACGCGCTCCATCACGCGAGTCGCCGAGGCGCTCCGGCCTCGGGTGCGCTGCGACGTCCCGGTCAACGAGCGCCTGCCGTACTTCATGTTCTCGCTCGACGTGGGCCCGTCGCTGCTGACGGGGACGGCCTCCCTGGACGAGATCCACATGTATGTCGGGACGCCCGGGAGCACGGTCTCCGGGGGCATCTGCTACTCGCTGACGAAGCGCGGGACCGCCCTCGAGAACTTCTACTTCTTCTTCGACGCGCGCTCGCAGCTCGCGGAGATCAAGGACAAGGCCGGGTGTTCCGCGTACATGGACGCCACGCGGGTGCCGATCGAGGAGATCCTGTGGCCGGAGCTGCAGAAGTGCCGGGTGATCGTGGTGGCGAACAAGAAGCGGAACGATGCCGTCTACTTCGTCGGGATTGACGTGGATCAGTTCCTCTTCTTCCTGCGGCGGCTGGCGTATCCGGAAGCGATCGTGTCGTTCGTCGAAAGGAACCGGCCGAGTCTGAGCCACATGCTGTACGATGTCGGGATCGACTACCGTATGGAGGGTGGCAGGCTGGTGTTCCTCAAGAGCGCCTATTATGGAGTCTTTTGACGTGACCGACCGCGCTCGGGGCCTCGCGGTGGGCCCGCCGCCGGCGGCGTCCATGGAGCCCACAGACGAGCGGGAGTACCTCTGTGTCGACGGCTTTCTCACGACCCTGATCGACGCACGGGCGTTGAAGACGGCGTTCGAGCTCCGGGTGATCGACCGGCTGGCTGCCCACGAGGCCATGGCCGTCGCGGATCTCGCGACGGGGTTCCCGGGCGACGGCCGCGGCCTGCGGCTGCTGCTGGACCTGCTCCGGACGAACCGCGTCGTCGAGGAACGGCCGCGAGGCGTCGCGCTGAGCGAGGACTTCCGGAGGGCCCTCCGCTTCCGTGACCTGCTCGAGACGAAGCTCGAGTACGCCGCGCTGGTGCTGCCGGACTTCACGGACCTGTTCACGGCGGCGATCCGGGACCCCGAGACGTTCCGGCGTCAGGCCCGCACCTTTCGCTTGTTCTCCTACGACCGGGCGCTCGGGGCGAGCGCCGAGGACTACGAGGCGACCCGACGGTGGATGCGCATCACCACGTGTCTCACGAAGTACGAGGCCGGGGTGTGCCTGCAGCATCACGACTTCGGGGGCCACGAGCGGGTCCTGGACGTCGGCGGCAACAGCGGGGAATTCGCGCTCCGGATCTGTCGGAGGTACCCGGCGGTCACGGCGACGGTGTTCGACCTGCCCGTGGTGTGCGACATCGGCCGCGCACACGTGGAGCGCGAGCCCGAAGGCGCGCGGATCGACTTCGTCCGGGGGAACGCGCTGACCGATCCGCTGCCCGGCGGGCGCGATCTGGTATCGTTCAAGTCCATGCTGCACGACTGGCCGGAGCGGGACGCGAGGCGTCTGCTCGTCCGGGCGAGCGAGGCGCTGAAGCCCGGGGGAACGCTCCTCATCTTCGAGCGGGGACCGGTCGCGACCGGCGCGCCGTCATACGCGATGATCCCGCTGCTGCTGTTCTTCCGCTCGTTTCGCTCGCCGGCGGCGTACGTTGATCAGCTCGGCGCACTCGGGTTCCGCGGCGTCGACGTCCGGTGGATCGACCTCGAGACGCCGTTCTTCCTGGTCACGGGGACGAAGCCGTGAGCTCGGGCGCCGCCCGGGTCCGCTGGGACGACGCGAGCGCCAGGCGGATGCACGCGAACCAGTGCAACGTATCGACCAGCGACGCGGAGTTCGTCCTGTCGTTCGGCGTGAGCCGCGCCTCGCGGACCGACCGCCAGGAGCTCGTCGTCGATCTCGGCCAGCGGATCGTGCTGAGTCCGCCGGTCGCGAAGCGGCTCGCCGTGCTGCTCGGCCGGGTGGTCGCGGAGTACGAGGCGCGGTTCGAGGGCGCAGGGTCCCCGGCGACTCGAGCCGAGAGGGAAGGGAAGCCCCGTGGGACGGTTTGACGACGATCGCTACGTGTCGATGACGCTGGAGTTCCGCTGCAATCTGGCCTGCGTCCACTGCATGATCGAGGACACCATGGACCGGCTGGAGCCGGAGTCGCTCAGCCGGTTCGAGCAGCTCCTGGACTACAACGCGACGCACCGACGGTGGACGGGTCTGATCCTCACCGGGGCGGAGATCACGCTGCGGCGTGACCTGCCGGAGCTGGCCAGACAGGCGCGGCGGAGGGGCTTCGAGCACGTGCGGATCCAGACGCACGGGATGCGCCTGGCGAGCGAGGCCTACTGCCGAGAGCTGGTCGACGCGGGAGTCGACGAGTTCTTCGTGAGCGTCACCGCCGCGGACGCCGAGACGCACGACGCGATCACGACAGTGCCGGGATCGTTCGACAAGACCCTCCGGGGCCTGGAGAACCTGGACGCGCTGCCGGGCGTCGCGACCCTCACGAACACCGTCGTCACGGTGAAGAGCTACCGGCATCTGCCCCGGCTCGTCGACCGGCTCGGACACCTGCGGCGGATGGTCCAGCACGAGTTCTGGGTCTACTTCGCCATGAACGAGCAGGACGTCAAGGAGCTGGGCGCATCCCACCTCGAGGTGCTCCCCTTCCTGAGGACGGCGATCGCCAGATGCCACGCGCTCGACCGTGGCGTCATGGTCAAGAATTTTCCGCACTGCCTGCTGGGCGAGGACGGGGACACGCTCGACAACTCGCAGCCGCGGCTGTTCATCGACCCCGCCTTCTGGACCGAGTTCCGGCGCAACGGCTTCTACCAGTGCGTGCATCGCGAGGCGTGCAGCTCGACGCGGTGCCTGGGGCTCAACGCGGCCTACGCGGCGAGGTACGGGTGGCACGCCGCGGAGCTCGTGCCCATTCGAGCGGCCGAGGCTCCGCGGCCGCCGGGCATACTGACCCGGACCCCATCGAGCTGAGACCCGCTGCGCGGAGGAGAGGAGACGGTATGGCGGACGAGCGTGAACGCGAAGCTGTGGCCGGGCCCGAGCGCACGGCCCAGCAGCTCACCATCAAGTGGGACGATTCCCGGATGAAGAGCTCGTACTCGAACGTCTGCAACGTCGCGAGCACGCGCGAGGAGGTCGTCCTGCTCTTCGGCATCAACCAGGCGTGGCACGCCGGGCAGAAGGACGTGACGGTGCAGCTCACCGACCGACTCATCCTCAACCCGTTCGTCGCCAAGCGGCTGTCGACGCTCCTGGCCAACGTGTTGCGGGAACATGAAGCCCGGTTTGGCGCCGTCCAGGTCGAGGGAGCGCAGGCCGACGCGCCGGCGGCGTCGTAAGAGCCGGCCCTGGTCGAGGTCCACCGTCCGATCACGCCGCCGCCGCCGCTGAGCGGCGTCGGCCCCAGGGAGCCTTCCTTCGACGCCCTCTGGCGCGAGTTCGCCGAGGCGGCGACGCCGGAGGCCTTCTACCGGAACTGGCTCGGTCTCCAGTGCGGGATGATCCCGGGCGTCGGCCGGGGCGTCGTCGTCGCCGCCTCTCCGACCACGGGCAAGTTCGCTCCGGCGGCCTTCTGGCCGGAAGGCTCTCGCGCCGCGGCGCATCTGGCCGAGGCCGCGGAGCGTGCGCTCGCCGAGCGGCGCGGTATCGTCCTGAAGCGCGAGGCAGGTACGGACGCGTCGGTGCGGGACCGTGAGCGCTACGACGTCGCGTATCCGATCCAGGCGAACGGGCGGGTGCACGGCGTCGTCGCGCTCGACATCGCACCCCGGCCCCAGGCGGAGCTGGAAGGGGTCCTGCGCCAGCTCCAGTGGGGCGCCGGCTGGCTCGAGGTGCTGGTGCACCGCCTCGGCGCCGCGCAGCTCGATCCGGGGAGCGTCGAGGCGTCGAAGCAGCGGCTGCAGACGGTCCTCGAGCTGGTCACGAGCAGCCTCGGCCACGAGCGGTTCTACGGCGCGGCGACGACCTTCGTCACGACTCTGGCCACGCGTCTGGGCTGCGACCGGGTGAGCGTCGGCTTCCTCAAGCGCGGCCGGATGCACCCGCGGGCCGTCTCCCACACGGCGAACTTCGCCAAGCAGACGAATCTGATCCGCGCGATCGGCGCCGCGATGGACGAGGCCCTGGACCAGCGCGCGACGGTGGTCTACCCGGAACCGCCGGGGGCCGAGGCGCGCGTGACCGGGGCCCACGCCGACCTGGCGCGGCAGTCCAACGCCGGGGCGATCTGCACGGTCCTCTTCGCGGAGGGGGCGCGTGTGGTCGGCGCGCTGACCCTGGAGCGGGGGGCCGACCGGCCGTTCGATCGGGCGACGGTGGAGTTCTGCGAGGCGCTCGCGGCCGTCGCGGGTCCCGTGCTGGAGGTGCAGCGCCGGGACGATCGCTGGCTGATCGAGAAGGCGGTCCAGGTGGGACTGCGCCACCTCGGCCATCTCATCGGTCCGCGGCATACCGCACTCAAGCTCACCGTGGCGGGGCTCACGGCCCTGGGCCTGTTCCTGGCGCTGGCCGAGGGGGACTACCGCGTGTCGGCCCGGAGCGTGATGGAGCCGAGCACGCGCATCGCCGCGGTCGCCCCGTTCAGCGGCTATCTGAAGGACGCGCCGGTCCGCGCCGGCGACGCCGTCCGTGAGGGGCAGGTGCTCGCGGTGCTCGACGACCGCGAGCTCAGGCTCGAACGGGCGAGGTGGCAGGGCCAGCTCGAGCAGCTGAGCCGCCAGCGGGACCAGGCCCGTGCCAAGGGGGACGCCGCCGCGCTCCAGATCGCGAGCGCCCAGGCCGACCAGGCGCGGGCGCAGCTCGCCCTGACCGACGATCATCTGTCCCGCACCCACGTCGTGGCGCCGTTCGACGGCGTCGTCGTGACCGGAGACCTGAGCCAGTCGCTCGGCGCCCCGATCGAGCGGGGCCAGACCCTCTTCGAGGTCGCGCCGCTGGCCGGCTACCGCACGGTGCTCGAGGTCGACGAGCGCGACATCGCCGACATCGCCGTGGGCCAGCGAGGCCAGCTCCTCCTGACTGCCTGGCCATCGGACGCGCTGCCGTTCACGGTGACGAAGATCACGCCCGTCTCGACGGCCCGCGACGGGCGCAATTCTTTCCGCGTGGAGGCGAGACTCGATCGGGCGCCGCAGCGTCTCCGGCCCGGCATGGAGGGGGTCGGCAAGATCGTGTCCGGGCGGCACCTGCTCGTCTGGATCTGGACACGCCAGGCCGCCGACTGGCTCCGGCTGAAGCTCTGGGCCTGGCTCCCGTAGCGCCCGTGACGCAACCGCTCTTCAGCAGCTCCTGGTACCGGGTCGCCGAGCTCCAGCCGCGGCTCAGGAGTCACGCGCACATCCACCGCCACCGGTACCGCGGCAAGACGTGGTACGTGCTGGAGGACCGCGCCGGCCAGCGCTTTCACCGCTTCACCCCGCAGGCGTATCTGGTGATCGGGCTCATGGATGGCCGGCGCACGGTTCAGGAGCTCTGGGAAACGGCCTGCGAGCGCCTGGGCGACGACGGCCCGACCCAGGAGGACGTCATCCAGCTCCTGAGCCAGCTCCACGCGAGCGACGTGCTCCAGTCCGATGTCCCGCCCGACGCGGCGGACCTGCTGGAGCGGTACGAACGCCAGCAGCGGAGGAGGTGGCTCGGCCGGGTCTCCAGCTTCTTCTCGTGGCGCATGCGGCTGCTCGACCCCGAGCGGTTCCTCGCAGCGACGGTCCCGCTCGTCAGACCCCTCGTCGGCCCGGCGGGGGCGGTCGCCTGGGTCCTGGTCGTCCTCCCGGCACTCGTCCTCGCCGGCGTGTACTGGACGGACCTGACCCGGGACACCCTCGATCGCCTGTTCTCCATGCAGGCCCTGTTCACGATCTGGCTGCTCTTCCCCCTGATCAAGGCGCTGCACGAGCTCGGTCACGCCTACACGACGAAGGCATTCGGTGGTGAGGTCCACGACATGGGCGTCATGGTCCTCGTGATGACGCCCGTGCCGTACGTGGACGCCTCGTCGGCCTCGGCGTTCCGCAGCAAGTGGCGGCGCATCGCCGTCGGCGCCGCGGGGATGACCGTGGAGTTGTTCCTCGCGGCCCTGGCCCTCTACGTCTGGCTGAGCGTCGAGGCCGGGCTGCTCCGCGTGATCACCTACAACGTGATCCTGATCGCGGGGGTCACCACGATCTTCTTCAACGCAAACCCGTTGCTGCGGTACGACGGCTACTACATCCTGGGCGACCTCCTGGAGATTCCGAACCTGCGGCAGCGGTCCAACAAGTACCTCGGGTATCTCTGCGAACGCTACCTGTTCGGGCAGCGTGAGGCCGAGCTGGCCGTGGCCACGGCCGGCGAGCGTGCGTGGTTCGTGGCCTACGCGGCGGCCTCCTTCGCCTACCGGGTGCTCGTGGTGATCGCCATCATCGCCTTCATCGCCGACCGGTACTTCTGGCTGGCGATGTTCTTCGCGGGCCTGACGGCCGTCGGCTGGATCGGCGTTCCGATCGGCAAGGGGGCGCGGTTTCTCTTCGCGAGTCCGCGCCTCCGCAAGCACCGCGCGCGGGCGCTCGCCGTCGCGGGCGCGGCCGTCGCGGCCGCCGTCGGCGTGGTGACGCTGGCGCCGGTCCCGTATCGCAGCGTCGTCGAGGGTGTGGTCTGGATTCCGGAGGAGTCGCTCGTCCGGGCCGGCACCGACGGGTTCGTCGAGCGGTTCGTCGCGTCGTCGGGCTCCCGGGTGCGGCAAGGCGACGCGCTGATCGTGCTCAGGGATTCCGATCTGGGCGTCCGTGTGGCGATGCTCAGGGCGCGCGTCCGCGAGCTCCAGGCGCGCTACGACGAGCAGCGCCCGGTGGATCGGGTGAAGGCCGAGATCATCGAGAAGGATCTGCGGTACGCGCGGCAAGATCTGGGCCAGGCGCTGGAGCGCGTCGAGGCCCTGACGGTTCGCAGCGGCACGGCGGGCGCGTTCATCGTGCCGACGCCGGAGGACCTGCCGGGTCGCTTCGTCAAGAAGGGCGAGCAGCTGGCCTACGTGGTCGAGCTCGCCACGGTCACGATCCGGGCCGCCGTGCCCCAGGGCGCGATCGATCTGGTCCGCTTCCATACCGTGGGGCTGGAGGTGCGCCTCGCCGAGAGCCTCGCCGACACGGTTCCCGCCACGCTCCGCCGGATCGTGCCGGCCGCGAGCGAGCGGCTGCCGACGACGGCGCTCGGCAGCGCTGGCGGAGGACAGATCGTCGTCGATCCGCGGGACCCGAAGGGGGTCACGGCGACCCAGAAGGTCTTTCAGGTGGACGTCGAGCTTGCGGCTCGGTCCCTCCGGCTCAACGTCGGCGGCCGCGCGTACGTGCGCTTCGACCACGGCTCGAGACCGCTCGCCCTGCAGTGGTACCGGACGGTCCGGCAGCTCTTCCTCTCGCGCTTCAATGTCTAGGCTCGCGGTCCACCCCGAGGTCCCGCTCGGCGCCTATCCGGAGCGTAGCGAGCGTCCGCCTGGGGCCCTCGATCGTCTTGCCGCTCGGGCCGTGGCGCCCCTGCTGCGTCACCGAGCGGTGCGCAGGGCACGCTGGATGCGGTTCTCCGCGCTCGTCGACCGGCACGGCGGCGGGATCGCGACGCTCGGCGAGGACGCGATCCTCGCGGCGGCCCAGCGGCTCGGTCGAGAGCTCCGCGCGCGCCGGTTCGTCGACGATCTCGTCGCCCGCGCCTTCGCCCTCGTGCGGGAGGTCGCCGAACGGACCCTGGGAGAGCGTCACTTCGACGTCCAGCTGGTCGGTGGACGCGTGCTGCTCGGCGGCATGGTCGCGGAGATGGAAACCGGCGAGGGCAAGACGCTGACCGCGACGCTCGCCGCGTGCACGGCGGCGCTCGCCGGCATTCCGGTCCACGTCATCACGGTCAACGACTACCTGGCGCGCCGGGACGCCGAGTGGATGGGCCCGGTCTATCGGGGGCTCGGGCTCACGGTCGGTGTCGTGGTCCACGGGATGGAGCATGCGGACCGGCGCGCCGCCTACGCGTCCGACGTCACCTACGTCACGAACAAGGAAGTGGCGTTCGACTACCTGCGAGACCGGCTGGCTCTGGGACCGCGTGCCAGCCGCACCCTGCTCCAGCTCGAGCGCCTCGCGGGCGACGACGCCCGCGCCGGCCGGCTGGTGCTGCGCGGGCTCAGCTACGCGATCGTCGACGAGGCCGACAGCGTGCTGATCGACGAGGCGCGCACGCCGTTGATCATTTCCGGCGGCGGCGCCGCCGGCGCCGCGAGCGAGCGCCGCCTCTATTCGACGGCACTCGCCCTGGCGTCACGACTGACGCCCGGCCTCGACTTCGCGATCGACGAGCAGGATCGTGCGGCACGGCTGACCGAGTCGGGCATGCTTCGGCTCGACGAGAACGCGCCGCCGCTCGGCGGCGTGTGGACCGGCCGCCGCCGGCGGGAGGAGCTGGTCACCAAGGCCCTCACGGCGCTGCACCTGTTCCACCGCGATCTGCACTACATCGTGCGCGACCGGAAGGTGCAGATCATCGACGAGTACACCGGGCGTCTCATGTCGGACCGCTCGTGGGAGCATGGGCTGCACCAGCTCATCGAGGTCAAGGAGGAATGCCCCCTCAGCGCGCGCCACGACGCGCTCACGCGCATCAGCTACCAGCGCTTCTTCCGGCGCTATCTCATGCTGTGCGGCATGACCGGGACCGCGCGTGAGACCGCGGCCGAGCTCTGGTCGGTCTATCGGCTGCCGGTCGTGTCCATCCCGACCAACCGGCCTCTCCGCCGGCGGCGGCATGCCGACCGAGTGTATCGGGACGCGGAGGCGAGGTGGGGGGCGGTGGTGGAGCGCATCGCCGCGCTCCACGGGCAGGGACGACCGATTCTCGTCGGCACCCGCTCGGTCGCCGCCTCCGAGCATCTGAGCGCGCGCCTCGCCGCGGCGGGGCTCCCCCACCGCGTCCTGAACGCCCGCCAGGACAAGGAGGAGGCCGACATCGTCGCGTGCGCCGGCGAGCTGGGGCGGATCACGGTGGCGACCAACATGGCGGGGCGCGGCACGGACATCCGCCTGGCGCCCCGGGTCGCCGAGCTGGGAGGGCTTCACGTGATCGCGACCGAGCGTCACGAGGCCGGCCGGATCGACCGCCAGCTCTTCGGTCGCTGCGGCCGCCAGGGCGACCCGGGCTCGCACGAGGTCTTCGCGTCGCTCGAGGACGAGATCGTGGCGGTCCACGCGGGCCGGATGGAGCGACGGCTCGCGCGCCTCGCGACGCGGATGCCGGGCCGGACGGCCGCCTGGCTGGCGGGCCTCGTGGTGCGTCGCGCGCAGCGCGCGGCCGAGCGGCTCCACTCGCGGATCCGGCGTGACCTGCTCGATCACGACGAGCAGCGCGAAACCGCACTCGCGTTTGCGGGACGGCCGGAATGAGGCACGATCCTCGCGTGCCTCGCGGTCGCGCGCTGCTCCTGGCGGTGCTGGCCGCCGCGATCCCGGCGTCGCCGGCGTGGGCGGAGACCCTCGAATGCCTCATCAGCCCGTACCTCGTCACGGCCGTGAGCTTTCCCACCGAGGGCGTGCTCGAGACGGTGACCGTCGACCGCGGCGACCTCGTCAAGCAGGGACAGGTGCTGGCGACGCTCGAGTCGTCGGCGGAAAAGGCGACCGTCGCCCTGGCGGCGGCGCGCGCCCGCGTCGAGTCGGGACTCAAGTCGAGCCAGGTGCGGTTCGACTTCGGCGTCCGGAAGTTCGAGCGGACCGATGAGATGTACAAGAAGAACCTGGTCCCGCTGAAGGACCTCGACGAGGCGGAGACGCAGAAGCTCTTGGCCGAGGTCGGCCTCCTCGAAGCCCGCGAGAACCGGGGGATCGCCGAGCTGGACCTGGAACGCGCCCGGGCGTTCCTGGCGCAGCGGACGCTGCGCAGCCCGATCGCCGGGGTCGTCACCGAGCGCGTCCTGTCCCCGGGCGAGTTCGTCAAGGGCACGGCGATCGCCAAGCTCGCCCAGCTCGACCCGCTCCGCGTCGAGGTGATCGCCCCCGTGATGATGCTGGGCCGGATCACGCCGGGCATGCAGGCGGACGTGATGCCGGAGGCGCCGGTGGGCGGGAGCTACCGGGCCCGGGTGACCGTGGTCGATCGGGTCGTCGACGCCGCCAGCGGCACCTTCGCCGTGCGACTCGAGCTGGCGAATCCGCAGTACCGGCTCCCGGCCGGGCTCAAGTGCAAGGTGAGGTTCCCGAGCCGGTAGCGCCGAAGACGGTCAGCGGCCGGGCGTACCGCGCAGGACCTCCTGGACCTTCCGGGCGAGCGCGTCGGGCGGGAACGGCTTCTCGAGGAGGAATGTGCCGGGGGCCAACACGCCGTGCTGTGAGACCCTGTCGAGCGCAGAGGGACTCTCAGCAGGTCGGAGGAATGGTGGAGCTGAGGGGATTCGAACCCCTGACCCCAAGACTGCCAGCCTTGTGCTCTCCCAGCTGAGCTACAGCCCCACGCGAGGGATCACGTTACAGGCGCGCGCGGAAGGTTGTCAAGGAATGGGGTTGGTAGGGGAGAGGGGACTTGAACCCCTAAGCCCTTGCGGGCAGCAGAGTTTGAGTCTGCCGCGGTTTCCAGCTTCGCCACTCCCCCACAGCGCCCCGACCACAAGCATACCGCGATCGTGCCGTACTCCGGTTGGCTCGTTCAGGAGTCCACACCATCCGGCCCCACATTGTACAGCCACCCGGCCCTCGGTCGGCCGACGTGGCGGCCGCGAGCACGTCCGAGAGGTGAGAGGAACCGCTCGGCTTTCGCTCGCTTGCGAGCGAGACACGGGACGTCGGGCGCGTAGTACATCCAGCGGATCACCCGGATCGACTCGGCCTTGGCGTAGCGGAGAACCGAGATCGGTTGCCGGTCCCGTCCCCTTTCGTATTCGCTTTGATGGTTCCTGAGACACCGGCCAACCGATGCGCCGCCGTCTGGATCCATTCGAGAAACGGCCGACTCGCTGAATAGAGCGAGACATAGAGGCGCTCGTAGACGTATCTCGCGTCTTTGATCGTGTGA
>MGCF01000005.1 GCA_001788495.1 Candidatus Rokubacteria bacterium RIFCSPLOWO2_02_FULL_73_56 | reverse complement strand
CCTCGTTGAGCCACGCCATCTTGAGGCCCACGAACACCAGCACGAGCGCCAGGCCGTACTTCAGCAGGTGGAAGCGCCCCGCCAGGTCCGCGAGCAGGAAATACATCGCCCGCAGGCCGAGGATCGCGAAGACGTTGGAGGTGTAGACGAGCAGAGGCTCGTCGGTCAACGCGAAGATCGCCGGGACCGAGTCCACGGCGAAGATCACGTCCGTGATCTCGACGAACAGGAGCGCGACGAAGAGCGGCGTGGCGTGGAGCGCGCCGTCGAGGCGGACGAAGAAGCGCGGGCCGTGGAAGTCCGGCGTCACGGGCACGACGCGCCGGAACAGCCGGATCACCGGGTTCTTCTCCGGGTCGAGCCCCTGGGCGGGCGCGAGCATCATCTTGAGGCCGGTCAGGACCAGGAACGCGCCGAAGAGCCAGGCGACCCAGCGCAGGTGCAGCAGCACCGAGCCGAGGGCGATGAAGACCGACCTCAAGAGGAGGGCCCCGGCGATGCCGTAGAAGAGGACGCGATGCTGGTACATGGCCGGCACCGCGAAGTACCCGAAGATCATGACGAAGATGAAGATGTTGTCCACCGAGAGCGACTTCTCGACGATGTAGCCCGTGAGGAACTCGAGCGCGGCCTCCCCGGCCGCCGCCTCCGGCTGGAAGCCGGGGACCGCCGCGAGCCGCGGGTCCCGCGGGAACGCCCAGAGCGCGTAGCGCCAGAGCGCCAGGTTGAAGGCGAGCGCCAGCGCCACCCACACGCCCGACCAGACGGCCGCCTCCCGCGCGCCCACCGCGTGGGCCTCCCGGTGGAAGACGCCCAGATCGAGCGCGAGCAGGACGAGCACGCTGCCGGTGAACGCGGCGTAGAGCCACCAGTACTGCGCGAAGGGGAACAGCGCGGGCATGGTCGCCGCGGCGCGGGGCGCTCAGCGCACGATCAGGACCGGCACGGGGCAGCGCGCGAGCGCGCCCTCGGCGGTGCTGCCGAGCAGGAGGCGCGCCACGCCGCCGGCGCCGCGCGCGCCGACCACGAGCAGGCTCGCGCGGGCGGCCCCGACCGCGGCGAGCAGCTCGGCGAGCGGCGCCCCGGTGCGCACGAGCGGCCGCACGCTGAAGCCCGCCCGGGCGAGCCGGGCGCGCGCGGGGGCGAGCTCGCGCGCCGCGCGCGCCCGCCGCTCCGCGGTGAGCGCCGCCAGCTCGCGCGCCAGCGGGGCGCGGACCGCGCGGGGCATGAGGCCGAGCGAGGGCAGGCCCAGGGGCTCGACGACGCGCACGAGCGTGACGCGCGCGCCGCGCGCGCCCACGAGGCCCGCGACGAAGGCGACGGCCCGCCGGGCGTTCGCCGAGCCGTCGAGGCCCACCACGATGCGGCGCGCGTCCCGCACGCGGCGCTTGGCGACGAGCACGGCGCAGGGCGCCCCGCGCACCACGCCGCGCGCGACGTCGCCCATCAGCAGGCGCCGGAAGGCGCTGTGGCTGTGCCAGCCGACCACGATCGCTGCCGCCCGCAGGCGGCGCGCCTCGGCGAGGATCCCCGGCACCGGCTCGCGGTCCACCAGCACGGCGGCGGCGTCGGGCCAGCGCTGCGCGAGCGCGCGCCGCGCCCGGGCGGCGACGCGCCGGACCCCGCGCTCGACCGCGGCGAGCACGTACGGCGGCCGCCCGCGCGTCGCCGCGGTGCGCCGGGCGGTGACGCTCGTGACGCGCGTGCCCGCGGGCCACGGGAAGGCGAGCGTCAGCGCCAGCGCCGTGCGCCCGCCGCGCGCACCGTCCACCGCGACCACCACCACCCGCCGTGTCCTCCGTCTCGCCATGCCCGTCGCCTCCCGGAAGAGTATCACCACCGCGTCTCGCGGATGCCGAGCGCCCAGCCGAGGTGGTTCACGAGGACGTGGCCGCCCGCGCTCAGGACCAGGATCAGCAGGATGTCGGTCCAGCCGAGCGGGGCGCGCGGCCCGGCGAGCGCGAGCGCCCCGACGACGAAGTCGAGCTGGTCGAACGGCACCCAGGGCGCGCCGGGCGCGATGCCGCGGCGGCGCTTGAGGAAGCTCTTCGCGGAATCGCCCGCCATCGCGCCGACCCCGAAGAGGAGCCCGAGGGTGGCCCAGTCGTCGTAGGCGACGAGGCCGCCGGCCCAGCCGAGGCGGGCCTGGACGTGCGTGGTGAGCAGCGCGCCCGCGAGCCCGGCGCCGAACCCCACGACGGTCTTGTGGCCGCCGAGCCAGCGGCGGCTGATCGGCCGGTTCCAGCCCCGCCAGTACTTGACGAACGGCGGGACGAGGTTCGCCACGTACGCGGGCGCCATGAAGTACGCGAGCGCGACGGCGCGGGCGAGGAGGTCGCTCACGCCGGGCGCCGGGTCCGCACCATCCGGAGGAGCCACCACGCCCCGGCCGCGGCGGCGAGGTGCTTGAGCGTGTGCCCGCTGACGAGGCGGCCCACGGCGAAGACGGCGGCATCCCAGTGCTCGAAGAGCTTGGCGATGCCGTACCAGCCGAGCGCGACCAGGAGGTCGCCGCCCCGCGTGTACGCGGGCGGGCACAGGGCGAGCAGGAGCGGGATCACGACGAGCGGCACGAACTGCACGAGGCCGTAGGGCCGGAGGTCGCCCGCGCCGGCCGCCTCGGAGGCGTACCAGTAGACGACGCTCGCCGCGCCCGCCGCGGGCAGGGCGGGCAGGAGCCACCGGCCCGCGCGCGCGCCGAGGCGCTCGCCGACGACCGCGGCCGAGAGCGCCATGAGCACGAGCGTGATCGGGAGCCGGTCCCAGACGAGGGTCGCGTTCGTCGGCGCCAGGTGGTACCAGGCCGAGCCGACGCCGGTCAGCGCGGTCCCCGCGAACACGCCGACGAACGCCGCGCGCTCCCACGCCGCCCCGAACACGGGCGCCGGCCGCCCGCGCCAGAGCGCGTGCAGGCCGAGGGCGCCGACGAGGACGAAGGCCGCGTTCGAGACGACGTTGAGGAAGTTCGGCACGCCGAGGAGCGCGCGGCCGTCGGCGAAGGCGTGGTAGGCGGCGTCCTGGGGGATCGGCGGGAGCCAGCGCAGGACCGCGGCGGCCGCGAGCGCGGGCACCCCGAGGCAGAGCCCGCGCGCCGCGAGGGGCGCGACGGCGAGCGGGCTCACGGCGTGCCCGCGTCCTCGCCCGACCACTCCCGCCAGAGCGCCAGGAGCAGCGCGACGGCGGCCGGGCCGAGGAAGAGGCCGATCGAGCCGAAGGCGGCGAGGCCGCCCAGCACGCCGAAGAAGCCCAGCAGGAACGGGATGCGCCCGGCGCCGGCGAGGAACCACGAGCGGATCACGTTGTCCACCATGCTCACGACGAGGACGCCCCACAGGAGCAGGAGGGTGCCCGCCAGGTGGCGCCCCTGGAGCAGGAGCCACCCGGCGGCCGGCGCGTACACGAGCGCCGCGCCGACCGGCGTGAGCGCCAGGATGACGGTGAGGGCGCCGAGCAGCACGGGGGCGCGGAGGCCCGCGGCCCAGCACCCGATCATGACGAGCCCGCCCTGCGTCAGCGCGGTGAAGAGCGTGCCGTACATCACCGCGCGCACCGTCTGGCCCATCGGGCGGAACATCGCCACCGTGCGCGCGCCGCCGAGCCGCCGCGCCGCGCGGTCGATCGCGGGCGCCAGCGCGCCGCCGTCGCGGTAGACGAAGAAGAGCGTGAAGACGATGAGCACGGTCTCGATGGCGAACCGGCCGACGTCGCCGGCGGCGCTCGTGATCGCGACGACCAGGGTGCCCGCGCGCGCCACCGCCCATTCCTGGAGCCGCGCGGGATCGGCCAGGATGCCCGCGAGCCGGTCGGCGAGCTCGGGCCCGACGACGGGCAGGCCCCGCACCGTCGCGAGCAGGTCCGCGGGGCCGCTCCGGATCCAGGCCTTGAAGTCCACGAAGGCGCGCTGCAGCTCGGCGGCGAGCGCGAGCGAGACGAGCACCGCGGGGACCATGACGACGAGCACGACGAGCGCGGTCGTGAGCGCGGCGGCCCAGCCCGAGCGCCCGCCGAGCCGGCGCTCGATCCGCGTGAACACGGGCCAGCTCGCGAAGGCGAGGACCGCGGCCCAGGCGATCGGCACGAGGAACGGCCGCAGCACGAGCAGCGCCGCGCCGACGATCAGCGCGGTGCCGGCGAGCTCCGCCCACCGCTGGCGCCCGGGCGTCTCCATGGGAGCCCAGCATAGCAGCGGGGACCCGGGGGTTGCGATGCCGCCGGCCGCGCGCGAGAGTGGAGCGCATGGGCTTCGTCGTCCGCGTGCTGGTCAACGGGCTGGCGATCTACCTGATCGCGCAGATCGTGCCGGGCATCGCCGTCAGCGGCGTCCTCACCGCGCTCGGCGCCGGCCTCGTGCTCGGGCTCGTCAACGCGCTCGTGCGCCCGATCCTGATCGTGCTGACGCTGCCGGCGACGCTCCTGACGCTCGGGCTCTTCCTCTTCGTGCTGAACGCGTTCTGCCTCTGGCTCACCGCCCAGCTCGTCCGGGGCTTCGAGGTCCACGGGGCCTGGGCGGCGTTGTTCGGCGCGCTCCTGATCAGCGCCGTGAGCTTCGTCCTGAGCGCGTTCGTCAGCGACCGCGGCCGCATCGTCGCCATCACGCGCCGCTGAGGCTGCCGCGGGCGCCCCGGCTGCTCAACCCCTGGCCACCCCGCCACGGCGTGCGGTGGTAAGAAATCGAGCGCCTGGCGCCGGCCGCCAGGTGGTCTGTCCTGAAAACTCCTGTGAATCCAATGGGTTTCTCGCCAGTTCCGGTTTGGTATCCGCTTTGCGAGAGACCCCTTCCAGGAGGACGCAGACAATGATCAGCACAGTGGTCAGATCGCTCTCGCGGGTCCCGATCCAGCTCCGGAGCCTCGCCGTGTGCGTGGCGTGCGAGGAGTGCTTCGAGCTGGGCGCCTCGACGTGCCCGTCCTGTGGCAGCGACGAGTACGTGCCGCTCCTGCACCAGCTCGAGGGCCGGATCCTCAACCTCACCAGCCTCAACTGATGCGGACCCGCCGCGCGGCGCTGCTCGGGATGGCCCTCGCGCTGGCGCTCGCCGCGGCCCCCCACGCGTGGGCCGGCGAGCCGGCCGACCAGCTCTTCGCGCGCATCGACCAGGTGCTGAGAATCCTCGACGACCCTGCGCTCAAGCCGGCCGCGCGGGCCGAGGAGCGCCGGGCCGCCATCGGCCGCGTCGCCCACGACATCTTCGACTTCGAGGAGATCGCCCGGCGCAGCCTCGGCCGCCACTGGCAGGCGCGCACGCAGCAGGAGCGCGAGGAGTTCGTGCGGCTCTTCGGCGACCTGCTCGAGCGGTCCTACCTCGGGAAGATCGAGCTGTACAGCGGCGAGCGCATCACGCTCGTCGGCGACGCCCTGGACGGCGACCTCGCGACCGTGCGCACCCGGATCGTCACGAAGCAGGGCAGCGAGATCCCGGTGGACTATCGCCTGCAGCGGCGGGGCGACCGCTGGCGCGCGTACGACGTCGCGATCGAGGGCGTGAGCCTCGTCGCCAACTACCGGAGCCAGTTCGACAAGATCATCCGCCGCACCTCCTTCCAGCAGCTGGTGCAACAGGTCCGCGACAAGCAGTAGAATCCCCTCCATGCGGGAGGGGAGCGTCGTCTCGATCCACATCGCCCACGAAGCCTCCGCGCCCAGGGACTCGGTCCCGTCCGTGCGCGCGGTGCGCGGCCGCGGCGTCGAGGGCGACCCCGTCCGCCCGAAGGGCGGCTGACGCCGGCGTGCGAGGGGGGCGCCGCGCCCTCGCGAGCCTGGTCCTGGCCGCGGGGCTCGCGGCGCTCGCCGGCTGCGCGCCCCTCGCGGGCGGCGACGACGCGCGCGGGCGCTACCGGGCGGCCTGGGAGCACTACGCGGGCGGCGAGTACGACGCGGCGCTCGCTCTCGCCCGGGCGGCGCTCGAGGCCGACCGGCGCGCCGGCCGGGCGGCGGGCGTCGCCGAGGGCCTGAACCTCGTCGGCACCGTCCACTACAAGCGCGGCGACTACACCCAGGCGCTCCCCGTCTACGAGCAAGCCGCCGCGGCCGCCGAGGCGGCCGGCTACGCGTTCGGGCTCGGGCGCACCTGGTCGAGCCTCGGCTCCACCCACTACCGGCTCGGCGACTACCCCCGCGCGCAGGGGTACTACGAGAAGTCCCTCGCGGTCCGGCGCCGGCTCGGCGACCCGGACGAGATCGCGCGCGCGCTGAACGACCTCGCCAACGTGGCCCTCCAGCTCGGCGCCTACGGGCGCTCGCTCGCGCTGCGCGAGGAGGCGCTCGCCCTCTGGCGGCGGACGGGCAACACGGCCGGCGTGGCCGACGTGCTGAACGACCTCGGCTGGGTGTACGACGAGCTGGGCGACTACCCGCGCGCGCTCGGCTACCTCGAGCAGTCGCTCGCGCTCTCCCGCCGGCTCGGCGCGCGGTGGGGCGTGGCCGACGGCCTCGACCACACCGGCCTGGTCCTCTTGAAGCAGGGGCGCGCCCGCGACGCCCTCGGCCGCTTCCGCGCGGCGCTCGAGCTGTTCACGGCGCTCGGCAGCAAGGACGAGCAGATCCGGGCCCTGCAGCACGCGGGGGAGGCGCTCCACCGGCTCGGCGATCTGGCGGAGGCCGAGCGGGCCTACACGCGCGCGCAGGCGCTCGCCGGGCAGATCCTCGGTCCGGAGCACCCGACGCTCGCGAAGAACCTCAACAACCTCGGCGTGCTCTACGCGGCGCAGGGGCGGCCCGCGGCGGCCGAGGCCGCGCTGCGCCGCGCGCTCGCGATCGACGCGAAGGTCCTCGGCGAGGAGCACCCGGCCGTCGCCGCGGCGGCGGAGAACCTCGCGGGCGTGCTCGCCCCCCGCGACCCGCCGGCCGCCCTCGCCCTCTTCGAGCGCGCGCGCCGCATCCACCTGGCGCTCGGCCGCGCCAGCGGCGACCTCGACGAGGCCGCGCAGCTCGGCCTGCTCCGCGGCGGCGCCGGCGCGCTCGGCCAGTACGCGGAGCTGCTCGCGACGCTCGCGCGGGGGCCCGCGGCGCGCGGGCCCGCGGCGCGCGACGCCGCGGCGCGCGCGTTCGTCGTCGCGGAGCAGCTCCGCGGCGGCGTGGCGCAGGGCGCGCTGGCGAAGGCGGGCGCCCGCGCCGCGGCGGGCGACCCCGCGACACGCGAGCTCGCGCGCCGCGTCGAGGACCTGCGCCGGCAGCGCGCGGCGGCGCGCACCCAGCTCGCGGAGGCGTACGGCGCGCCCGCGGCGGCGCAGCGGCCCGCGCGGCTCGAGGCCCTCGGGCGTCGCGCGCGCGCGCTCGACGCCGAGCTCCGCACGACGGGCGCGCGCCTCGAGCGCGCGCTGCCCGCGTACGCCGAGCTGGTCGCCCCCGAGCCGGCGGACCCGGCCGCGGTCGCCCGGCTCCTGCGCCCCGGCGAGGCGCTCGCGAGCTACCTCGTGCTGGAGGCGCGCGTGCTCGTGTGGCTCGTGCGCCCGGACGCGCCCCTCGCGTACCGGGAGGTCGCGGTCCCCCGGGCCGAGCTCGCGCGGCGCGTCGCGCGCGTGCGCGCGAGCCTGGACCAGCGCGGCAACGCCGGCTTCGAGGCCGGCCGGCTCGCGCCCTTCGACGTGGCCGGCGCCCACGCGCTCTGGCGGCTCCTGGTGGCGCCGCTCGCCCCGGAGCTCGTGGGCGTCACCCACCTGCTCGTCGTGCCCGACCCGCTCCTGCTGCCGCTGCCGTTCGGCGCCCTCTTGACGCGCGCGGGCGGTGAGCCCCACGGGCGGCTCGCCGCCCTCGCCGCCGCGGGGACGCCGCCGGAGGACGACGACCTCGCGCGCTACGCGCGGCTGCCGTGGCTCGCCCGCGACGTCGCGCTGACGACGCTCCCGTCCGCCACCGCGCTCCGCGTGCTCCGGCAGGGCGCGCGGCGCCCCGCGGGGCCGAGCGAGCCCCTGATCGGCTTCGGCGACCCGCTGCTCGCCGGCACCGGCCGCGAGCGCGGCGGCGCGATGCTCGCCGCCCGGGGCGCGGCGGTGGCGGTGGAGGACCTGCGGCAGCTCGCGCGCCTGCCGGGCACGCGCGCCGAGCTCGGCGCCGTGGCGGCGGCGCTCGGTGCCGACCCGGCGCGCGCGCTCTTCCTCGGGGAACGCGCGACGAAGGCCACGGTGTGGGCGCTCAACGCCAGCGGGCGCCTGGGCGCCGCGCGCGTGCTCGCGTTCGCCACGCACGGCCTGCTCGCCGGGCAGGTCGCGGGGCTCGCGCAGCCCGCGCTCGTGCTGACGCCGCCCGCGGCGCCGAGCGAGGAGGACGACGGCGTGCTCGCGGTCGAGGACATCGTGCGCCTGCGGCTCACGCGCACGGAGTGGGTGGTGCTGTCGGCCTGCGACACCGCGGCCGCGGACGGCAGCGGCGAGGGGCTCTCGGGGCTCGTGCGCGCGTTCTTCTTCGCGGGGGCGCCGACGCTGCTGGTCTCGCACTGGAGCGTGGACGACGACGCGACGCGCGCGCTCATGACGGAGGTCTTCCGCCGCTTCGCGGCCGCCGCCGCGGCGCCGCGCGCGGAGACGCTGCGCCGCGCGATGCTGGCGCTCATGGACGCCGCCGCGGGGCCCACGGCGTACCACGCCCACCCGTTCGCGTGGGCGGCGTTCTTCCTGGTCGGCGAGGGCCGCTAGCTCAGCGGCCGCGCCACTGGGGCGTGCGCTTCTCCAGGAAGGCGCGCACGCCCTCGTGGAAGTCCTCGCTCAGGTAGCAGGAGAGGACGAGGTCCTCGGCGTCGCGGAGCGCCGCCGGGGCCGTGACCCGGCGGGTGGCCTCCTTGATCGCCGCGAGCGTGAGGGGGGCGAGCGCGGCGAGGTGATGCGCCAGCTCCCGCACGCGCGCCTCGAGGGCCACCGCCGGGTGGACCTCGTCGGCGAGCCCGATCGCCTGCGCCTCGGCGGCGTCCACGAGCCGCGCGGTCAGGAGCATGTTGCGGGCCCGCACCGGCCCCACCGTGGCCGCGAGCAGCGAGAACGAGAACGGCGCCGTGCAGTTGCCGAGCGTGCGCGCGACGGGGGCGCCGAAGCGCGCGTGCGCCGCTGCCAGGCGCAGGTCGCACGCGAGCGACATGAACAAGCCCCCGCCGACCGCGTCGCCCTGCACCATCGCGAGCGTCGGCTTCCGCATGCCGTGCAGGCGCGCGAGCACGCGCGTGATCCGCCCCTCGTAGGCGAGCGCATCCTCGCGCGTCGTGACGTCGAGGAACTGGCGGATGTCGGTGCCGCTCGCGAACGCCCGGTCGCCCGCGCCGCGCAGGACCAGCACCCGGACGTCCGGGTCCGCGTCGAACCGCTCGCAGAGGTCGTGGAGCGCCTCGTACATCGCGAAGGTCATCGCGTTGCGCGCGTCCGGGCGGTTGAAGGTCAGGAGCGCCACGCGCCCGTCGCGCTCGAGCAGGACGTCGTCGCTCATTCGTGCTGGCGCGGGGCCAGCGCGAGCCCCCAGGTCCGGAGGTCCTGGTCCACCGGCTCCTCGCGGTCGCCCTGCCGCCGGTCGAGGAGGACGCGGATCCGCCGGGCCCCGGAGAGCTCCTGCGTGAGGAAGTCGTACAGCTCGGGGTTCGAGCGCGCGACGATGAAGAGGTGGCCGAGCTCCGCCACCTCGGTCTCGGGGCCGTCGTGCCAGGGGCGCAGGCCGAGCTCGCCCGTCAGGCGGTCGGCCGCGGCGCGGTGCTCCGCGGCGCGCTCCGCCTCGCCGGCGCCCGCCAGGACGCCCGCGGCGTCGAGGTGGCTCGCGGCGACGAGCGGGCGGAGCCCGAGCGTCTCGGCCAGGCGCCGCGCCGCGTCCAGGTGCTCGAGCGCCTCGGCGGCGCCGGCCGGGCCGGCCTGCGCGGCGACGCGGCCCAGCAGCGCGAGCGCCGCCGCCTCGTGGCCCCGCTCGCCGCCCGCGCGCGCGAGCGCGAGGGCCTCCTCGACCGTCGCGCGCGCGCGCGCGAGCTGGCCGTCCGCCAGGAGCCCCTCGGCGAGGTTGGTCGTCCACGCCGGGAGGTAGGCGTGCACGCCGAGCTCGCGGCTCTGCGCGACGCCCTGCTCGAGCAGCCCGAGGCCCTCGCCGACGTGCCCCAGGCGGACGAAGGTGAGCCCGAGCAGCGACGAGGGGATCGGCTGCCAGAGCGTGAGGCGCTTGCGCCGGCACGCCTCGACGCTGCGCTCGAGGGGCAGCACCGCGCGCGCCAGGTGGCCGCGCCGGAGCGCGACGAGCCCGGCCATGGTCCAGGCGATCACCTGGCTCCAGGCGTGCCGCGAGGTCTCCGCCGCGCGGTGGGCCTGGTCGAGGCACGCGTACGCGGCCTCGAACTCGCCGAGGTCGGCGAGCGTCAGCGCGAGCCACGCGCAGGAGGCGACGTACGGCGTGCCGCCCTGGTGCTGCGCGCCGAGGAGGTCGAGGTTCTCGCGCAGCGTCTGCTCGGCGCGCGCGTACTCGCCGAGCACGTGGTAGCTCTGCCCCACGTACTGGCGCGCGAGCCCCTGGAGCGCGACGTCGTCGCACGCCTCGCCGACCCGCGCGCAGCGCAGGCCGTACTCGATCGCGAGCTTGGTCTCGCCCGTCAGGTAGTGGTAGTTGACGAGGTAGGTGTAGATCCGCGCCAGCCGCTGCTCGTCGCCGATCTTCTGCGCCATCTCCTCCGCCTCGCGGGACACCGCGAGCACCTCGTCGAGCCGCCCGAGCTGCAGGAGCGGCGGGCGGAGGTCGAGCCGGAGGTCGATCCCGCGCTCCATGGTCTCGGGGCCCGGCGGCAGGTGGCGGAGCGCGGCCAGCGCCGCCTCGAAGGCCCGGACGGCGTCCACGTTGGCCGCGCGCGCGACCGCGCGGGCGCCGACCTGCCGGTTGTAGACCGCGGCCTTCGCCCACACCTCGCCGCGCGAGGCGTGGTGCGCGAGCTGGTCCACGGAGGCCGAGAGCCGGTCGCGGTAGAGCCGCTCGATCGCCTCGACGATCCGCGCGTGGAGGGTGCGGCGCTGCTCCTTCAGCAGGCTCGCGTAGGCGACGTCGCGCGTGAGCGCGTTGCGGAAGCGGTACTCGAGGTCCGGGAAGAGGCCGGCCTCGTGCAGGAAGCCCGCGGCCTGCAGGTGCTGGAGCGCGCCGCGCAGCGAGTCGCCCGGCAGGTCGGTGACGGCCTCGAGGAGCGCGAACGCCACCTCGGTCCCGATCACGGCGGCCGACTGCAGCAGGAGCTTCTCGTCGTGCGGGAGCCGGTCGATGCGCGCCGCGAGCACGGCCTGGACCGTCGCGGGCACCTGCAGGCCCCCCGCCTCGGTCGCGAGCCGGTACGCGCCCCGCTCGCCGACGACCACCCCGGTCTCCACGAGGGTCCGCACGATCTCCTCGAGGAAGAACGGGTTGCCGTTGCTCCGCTGCACGAGGAGCTCGCGGAGCGGCCCGAGCGAGCGGTCGCGCCCGATCAGCGCGTCGAGCAGCTCGCCCGCGGCGGCCGGCCCGAGCGGCTCGATCGGCAGCTCCGTGAAGCCCGGCTCGCTCGCCCAGTGGTGCTCGTACTCGGGGCGGTAGTCCACGAGCAGCAGGAGGCGCGCGGCGTGCACGCGCGTGAGGAGCGCGTCGAGGAAGGCCTGCGTCTCGGGGTCGACCCACTGGAGGTTCTCGAACACCAGGAGCAGCGGCTGGCGGTCGGTCTCCTTGAGGACGAGGCGCGTGAGCGCGTCGAGGGTCGCGCCGCGCCGCTCGCGCGACTCGAGCGTCCAGAACGGGTCGTCCTCCGGCAGCGCGTCGAGCAGCGCCAGGATGGGCGGCAGCGCGCTCTCGAGATCGCCGCCGAGCGCCAGCGCCCGGTCCGTCACCCGGGTCCGGATCGCCCCGGCCCCGTCGCGCTCGCCGAGCTCGAAGTGCCGGCGGAGCACGTCGATGATCGGCTGCCACGCGCCGGCCTTGTCGTAGGACAGCGAGCTGGACTCCAGGACCTTCCACTCCTGCGTCTGTGGCGAGGTGATGAACTCGTAGACCAGGCGCGACTTCCCCACGCCCGGCTCGGCCGTGAGCGCCGCGACCTGGCCGTGCCCCTGGCGCGCGTCGGCGAGCATCCGCTGGAGGCGCTCGAGCTCGGCGTCGCGCCCGACGAAGCGGCTCCAGCGCTCGGTGGCCCGGCGGAGCGTGCGCGCGGGCGCGGCGCCGACCAGCTCGTGGATCTCGAGCGGCGCGTCGAGGCCCTTGACGGGGCGCAGCCCGAGCGAGCGCGTGATCACGGCGTCGCCCGCGAGGCGGAGCGTTCCGGGCGTGACGAAGGCGCTGTTGGGGTCGGCCATCTGCTCCATCCGCGCCGCGAGGTGGGTCGTCTGGCCGACGGCGGTGTAGTCCATGTCGAGGTCGCTGCCGATCGAGCGCACGACGACCTCGCCGGAGTTGATGCCGATGCGGATCCGGAGCGGCACGCCACGCGCGCGCTCGCTCTCCTCCGCGTAGCTGGCGAGCGTCTCCTTCATGCGGAGCGCGGCGTAGCAGGCGCGGATCGCGTGATCCTCGTGCGCGAGCGGCGCGCCGAAGAGCGCCATGATCCCGTCGCCCATGACCTGGTTGACGGTGCCCTCGTAGCGGTGGACGGCCTCCATCATCCGCTCGAGGACCCCGTCGAGCAGCTCGCGCGCCTCCTCGGGGTCGCGGTCGGCGAGCAGCTCCATCGAGCCCTTGAGGTCGGCGAAGAGGACGGTCACCTGCTTGCGCTCGCCCTCGAGGGCGCTCCTGGACGTGAGGATCTTCTCGGCCAGGTGCCTGGGCGTGTAGGCGCCGGGGGCCAGGCCCGGGCCGGCCGCCTGGAACCGCGCGCCGCAGTTGTTGCAGAACCTGGCGCCCGGGGGATTGTCGTGCTCGCAGCCGGCGCACTTCATGAGGCGGCCAGCTTACCACCGGCGCGGGCCCCCCCGCAGCCGGGAACTCCCGCGCGCGCGCCCGGTCTCACTGGGCAAGGCCGACCCGCAACCACGCGGGCGCCGGAAGGAGACACGGCGATGACCAAGCGGGAGTTCGTGCGGGGGCTGGCGGCGGGGGCGCTCGGCGCGGCGGCGTGGCCGAGCGGGGCGCGGGCCGAGCGGTTCCGGGTTCTCGGCGACGGGCGCGGGCCCGAGGCGCTCGTCGTGGAAGGACGGGAGAGCCCGGAATTCCGGAAGCTCGTCGCGGGCGTGACGCCCGGCGCGCGGCGCGCGTACGGCGCGCTCGAGGTGCTGTGGCTCCACGGCGCGCCGGCGCCGGCGCCGCTCGCGGTGACCACGCTCGACGAGGCGCGCGCGGCGGGCACGCTCGGCGTCACCGAGCGCGAGCGGGCGACGGTGCCCGCGCTCCTCGTCGACAACCGCGGCACGACCCACGTGCTCCTGCTCGCGGGCGAGATCCTGCTCGGGGGCAAGCAGAACCGGATCGTGGTCGAGGACGTCCTGCTGCCGCCGCGGAGCGGGCCCGTCGATCTCCAGGTGTACTGCGTCGAGCAGGGACGCTGGAGCGGCGCCGCGCCGCAGTTCGGCGCGGGCGGCGCCGTCGCCGCGCCGGCCCTGCGGGCGAAGGTGCTCGAGCGCCGCGGGCAGCGCGAGGTGTGGCGCGAGGTGGACCGCTACGCGGCGCGCCTGGCCGCGCCCTCGGCGACGTCGAGCTACCAGGCGATCCAGGACGCGCCCCCGGTGCGCGCGCACCAGGCGGACGCCGAGCGCGCGCTCGGCGCCGGCGCCGCGCCGGGGGCGCTCGGCGCCGCGGCGTTCGTCGCCGGGAGCTTCGCGGGGCTCGACCTCTTCGCCGACCCGGGCCTCTTCGCCCGCGAGTGGCCGAAGCTCCTCCGCGCCCACGCGGTCGAGGCGTACGACCGGCGCGGGGTGGAGCCGCGGGCGGACGCGCGCGCGCTGCGCGCCCGCGTCGCGGAGCTCCTGCGTGCGGCGGCCGCGGCCGAGGGCGTGCTCCGGCGGGGCGCGGGGGTCGGCCGGCTCTTCGAGTTCCGCGTGGCGGGCGGGCGCGGCGCCGCCCTCGCGGCCGAGGGCCAGGTGGTGCACGCCGCGCTGTTCTGAGGCGTGTGGAGCCGGGGGCTACTCGGCCCGGGCGCGCTTGCCGCTCAGGAGCTCGTCCCGCTTGGCCCGCACGAGCCGGACGAGCTCGGCGTACGAGGAGCGGCGGACGACCCGGTCGAACTGCGCCCGGTAGTTCTGGACGAGGCTCACGCCCTCGACGGCGACGTCCCAGACGAGCCAGCGGCCGCCCTGGTGCACGAGCCGCGCGTCCACGATCATCTCCTGGCCCTTCCGGTTGAAGACGCGGGCGCGCACCTCGGCGCGGTCGCCCTCGATCAGCTCGCCGACGTACCGGATCTTGAAGCCGTGCTGCCCGTCCATGCGCGCGATGTACGTCGCCTCGAGCAGGTCGGCGAAGAGCTGGACGAAGTCCTCGCGCTCCGCCGGCGTGCGCGCCTCCCAGTGGCGGCCGAGCACCTGGCGCGCGGCCTCGGCCGCGCCGAAGACGCGGATCGCGACCTTCCGCACGGCGGCCTGGAGCGCCGCCAGCGTGTCCTTCTCGCGCACGCTCGCGTCCTGGATGAGCCGGAGCACGTGCTCGGTGTACTGCTGCATGTCCGCGCTCGGCGACTCGGCCGCCGCCGGGCTCGCGGCCGCGAGCAGGAGCGCCGCCGCGGCGAGCGCCGCCCTCACTGCCGCACCTGCACCAGCGGCAGCGCGCCCTCGAGCTCGCCCTTCATGACCGGGTGCTGGTTGCCGCCGACCGCGCGGGACTTCCGGCCCACCTCGCGGGCGAGGTACTCGTAGAGCTCCTGGAGCGTCACGATGCCGTCGCGGTTCGCGTCGGCGGCGCCGCGGAGCCCCGCGACGAGATAGTAGGTGAAGATCCCGTGGCCCAGCTCGGGCAGCTCGATGGAGACCTCCGAGGGGCGCGAGGCGGTGATGATGGCGCGCCCCTTCGCCTGGGTCAGGCGCTCGAGGAACAGGTCGTCGAGGCTGACGGCGCGGGTCTTCCTGGACGCGAAGGTCCGGCCGCCGGCGGCGCCGCTGTAGCAGGTGTCGAAGAACGCCACGACGCGCTCGGCCTCGATCCGCTCGAAGATCGTCCGGATCTCGTCCATCGGCAGCGCGGTCGCGTAGAGGTCGTCCGGGTCGGCGTCGAGCGGGATCAGGTACTTCGCGAGCCCGTCGCGCTCGGCGCCGCGCAGGTCCGTCTCGGGCGCCCCGTGCCCGGCGAAGAAGATCAGCACGGTGTCGTCCTTGTGCGCGGCCCGCGCGAGGAACGTCCCGAGCGCGTAGCGGACGTTCCGGAGCGTCGGCTTGCGCTCGCTCGTGTCGGTGAGGAGCAGCACGTTCTCCGGCTTGAACCCGCCGGGCCCGACGAGCGTCGCGTGGACGGCCTCGGCGTCCGCGACGGTGTAGCCGAGGGGCGGGATCGCCGCGCTGTCGTACCGCCCGGCACCGATCACGACGGCCCAGCGCTCGCGGGCCGCCGGCGGTGCCGCCGGGGCGGGCGCGGCCGTGGCCGCCAGGCTGCGGTCGTAGGTCACCGTGCGGACTTCCTGGCGCACGGCCCCGTCGGGCTCGGTGGCGGTGATCGCGAGGACGTTCACGCCCTCGCGCAGCGCGACGGGCACGCTCACGACCACGGACTTCGGCGCGCCGCGCTCGGTCTCCTGGTGCACCTCGACGCCGTTGAGCGTCAGCGTGACCCGCGCCACCCCCTTGCCCGAGGTCACGATCGCCGTCGCGACGGTGGCCGCCGCGCCCACGCGCGCCTGGTCCGGGGGGTGGCGGAACGCGACCGTGAGCGGTGCCGGCTGACCCGCCGGCGCGGCCGTGGCGACCCGCGCGAGCTCGAGCCGCCGCTCCTTGGCCTCGAAGGCGAACTGGAAGGTGCCGCGGAGCGAGCGGTCGGCGTGGAGCGTGAGCACGACGCGCGAGGCGAACGACGTGACGAAGCGGAGGACGACGCGGTCGCCGGCCGTCTCGACGAGGACGCTCACCGGCGTGAGGTCGGCGTCCGACACGCCGAACCGCGCCTGCACGGCCCAGGCCCCGCCCTCGCGCCGGGCCGCGTCCACGACGAGCACGCGCCGCGAGATGGCGAAGTCGAGCTCGCCCTCCCAGCGCCCGAGCAGGAGCGGCGGGAGCGCGGCCGCCGGGTCCGCCGGCACCGGCAGCGTCGGCGGCGCGGGCGGGGCCGCCGCGGCGACCGGCTCGGCGACGGCCCGCCGCGGCGCCGCCGCGCGGCTCAGGCGCTCGAGCGCGGTCGACGGCGGCCGCGCGGGCGTGCCGGCCGCGGCCCGTCGCAGCTCGATCGGGCGGTCCTGGGTCTCGTTGGGCAGGCGAAACGTGCCGCGCAGCACGTCGTCGTCGTCGAGCTGGAGGCGCACGGCCGAGGCGAGCTGGGTGACGAACGTGAGCGTGACGCGCCCGCCGGCCGTCTCGAGCCGCGCGGGGACCGTCGTCAGGTAGAGCCCGGTCGTGCCGTACTCGGCCTCGGCCACCCACGCGCCCCCCTGGCGCCGGACCGCGTGCACGATCAGCGTGCGGTCGGGGAACGTGAGGTCCACCTCGCCCTCCCAGCGGCCGACGACGCGGGTGGGGTCGGCCGGGGCGGGGGCGCCGACGCGCGCGGCGGGCGCCGCCGCGGGCGTGGTGGCGGCGCCGGGCGGCGCCGCGGGCAGCGCGCAGCCCGTGAGGGCGAGCGCGAGCAGGAGGACCGGCGCCCTCATCCCTTGACGCTGCCGGCGGTCAGCCCCTCCACCATGTACTTCTGGAGATAGGTGTACGCGGCGATCACGGGCAGCGTGGTGAGCACGGCGCCCGCCATCAGGTAGCCCCAGCCGTACACGTCGCCGGTGATGAAGCTCGAGAGGCCGACCGGCAGCGTGCGGAGCTTGACGTCGGTGATGAACACGAGGGCGTAGAGGAACTCGTTCCAGGCCTGCGTGAACGCGTAGAGGCCGGCGGCGAGCACCCCCGGCGCCGCGAGCGGGAGGATCACCCGGCGGAAGGCGCCGAAGCGCGTCGCGCCGTCGATCATCGCGGCCTCCTCGAGCTCGATCGGGATCGACTCGAAGTAGCCCATCAGGAGCCAGGTGACGAACGGCACCGTGAAGCTCGGGTAGGCGGCGATCAGCCCCGCGAGGCTGTCGGCGAGCCCGAGGTTGCGGATCTGCGCGTAGAGCGGGATGAACAGGATCGACGGCGGCACCAGGTAGGT
>MGCF01000004.1 GCA_001788495.1 Candidatus Rokubacteria bacterium RIFCSPLOWO2_02_FULL_73_56 | reverse complement strand
ATCTTCGGCTTCGGCCTCCTCGCGAAGATCGTGCTCGCGTGGACGATCGTCTTCTTCATCGTCTTCTTCAACACGTTCCAGGGCGCCCGCTCCGTGGACGCCGACCTGATCAACGCCGCCCGGTTCCTCGGGGCGTCCGAGCGGCAGGTCCTCCGGACGATCGTCGTGCCCTCCGCGCTCGCGTGGACCTTCGCCTCGCTGACGCCCTCCATCTCGTTCGCGCTGATCGGCGTCGTGGTGGGCGAGTTCCTCGGGGGCGAGTCGGGCGGCGGCCTCGGCTACCTGATCATCCAGTCCCTCGGCACGCTGAGCGCCGCCGACATGATGGTCGCGCTGCTCTCGCTCGGCGTCATCGGCGTCGTCATGGCGCTCGGGATCAAGCAGGTGGAGACGCGCCTCCTGCGCTGGCGGCCGGAGTACCAGGAGCGCGCGTGACGCGCTGGCTGCTCGCCGCCGTCGGGGCGCTCCTCCTCCTCGGCGCCGCCGGGGTCCTGGTCTCGCGC
This sequence comes from Candidatus Rokubacteria bacterium RIFCSPLOWO2_02_FULL_73_56, assembly GCA_001788495.1. Classification (GTDB taxonomy): domain Bacteria; phylum Methylomirabilota; class Methylomirabilia; order Rokubacteriales; family CSP1-6; genus GWA2-73-35. The sequence continues at coordinate 9,776 of MGCF01000004.1, read as the reverse complement.
TGGCTCGGCCGCCCGGGCTCGCGCGCCGCGATCCTCGTCTCCGTGATCGCCCACTGGCTCGGCGCCTGGGTGCTCTGGAGCTTCGCGGGCGGCCTGGCGCTGCGCGCGGGGCTGCTCACGGCGTGGGACGCGACGCCCTTCGCGCTCCTCGCGCTGGCGGGCGGCGCGTGGCAGTACCGGGTCGAGGTCCGCGCCGGGCGCGAGCGGGGGCTCACCGTGTTCGTCGGCCTCCAGCTCCTCTGGCTCCTCGTGGTGCTCGTGCGCAACGGCCTCTTCGCGCCGCCGCGCTGACGCGGCGCCCCCGGCCGCGCCTCCGGAGGCGTGCAGGAGGGCGTCGACTCAGGCGCGGCTGCCGGGCTTGAGCGCCTGGCCGCCGCTCCGGCAGAGCGGGCAGTCCTCGGGCTTCCAGGCCGTCGCGCTCACCGTCGCGAGCGCGGCGCGCGGGACCGCGAACGCGGCCGCGCCGCCGCTCCGGTCGATCAGCGAGCCCACGCCGACGACCACGCCGCCCGCCTCCTCGACGCACTGGACGACCTCGCGCGTCGAGCCGCCGGTGGTGATCACGTCCTCGACGACCAGGCACCGCTCGCCGGGGGCCAGCGCGAAGCCCCGCCGCAGGCGCATCACGCCGTTCTCGCGCTCGCTGAACAGCGCGCGCACGCCGAGCGCCCGGGCGACCTCGTGCGCGACGAGGATGCCGCCGATCGCGGGCGCGAGCACCGTCCCGACGTCCGCGGCGGGCAGGCGCGCGGCGAGGGCGCGCCCGAGTGCCTCGGCGTACGCGGGGTGCTGCAGGACGAGCGCCGACTGCAAGTAGACGTCCGAGTGGAGTCCCGACGTGAGCCGGAAGTGCCCGCGCATCAGCGCGCCCGTCTTCTCGTAGAGCTCGAGCGTCTCGCGCTCCGTCACGGGGCGCCGAGGTCCCGGACGATCGCGGCGGCCGCGGCGGCCGGGTCCGCCGCGCCCGTGATCGGACGGCCGACGACGAGGTAGTCGGCGCCGGCGGCGAGCGCCGCGCGTGGCGTGGCGACGCGCACCTGGTCGTCCGTTGGGAGAGGGGGGCTCCGCCTGTCCGGGACGCGGACAGGCTCCGCCCCCCTCTCGACTCCCCCCGGGCGGATGCCGGGGGTGACGATCACCCAGGCCCGGCCGAGCGCCAGGCGGAGCGGCCGCACCTCCTGCGGCGAGGCGACGCAGCCGTCGAGCCCGGCCTCCTGGGCGCGCTCGGCCAGGCGGAGCACGTGCGCCTCCACGGCCGCGGGCACGCCGACCTCGCGGTGGAGCGTCGTCCGGTCGAGGCTCGTGAGGACCGTGACGCCGAGGCAGACGGGGCGCGCCACGCCGAAGTCGGCCGCCGCCCGGGCGGCGGCCTCGGCCGCCGCGCGCATCATTGCCACGCCGCCGCTCGCGTGCACGTCGAGCATCGCCACGCCGAGACGCGTCGCCTCCCGGACGGCGCCCGCGACCGTGCTGGGGATGTCGTGGTACTTGAGGTCGAGGAAGACGTCGAAGCCGCGCTTGCGCGCCGCCTCAACCGCGGCGGGGCCCGCGGCCGTGAAGAGCTGCGAGCCGATCTTGCAGCCGGTGAGGGTGCCCGCGAGCCGGTCGAGCAGGCGCTCGGCCGCGCCGAGCGTCTCGACGTCGAGCGCGACCAGCACGCGGTCGGCCGGGCTAGCGGGCGGCACCGTGGTACTCCTGCAGGCTCAGCACCTGCAGCTCGCCCTTCAGGAGCGCCTCGATCGCGCCGATCGCCGTCTGCGCGCCGTCCATCGTCAGGTAGTAGGGGATGTGCTGGGTGACGGCCGTGCGCCGGATCATGTACGAGTCGCGGCGCGCGCGCCCGTCCTCGGGCGTGTTGAGCACGAGCGCGATCTCGCCCCGCTTCATGAGGTCGATCACGTTCGGGCGGTAGGCCTCCGCGACCTTGTGGACCAGCTCGACGGACATCCCGTGGCGCTCGAGGACGCGCGCGGTGCCCGCGGTGGCCACGAGCGAGAAGCCCATCTCGACGAGCCGCTTGGCGAGGGTCATCACGAGCCGCTTGTCGCGGTTCTTGACCGAGACGAAGACCTTGCCGGAGGTCGGCAGCACCGAGTCGGCCGCGATCTGCGACTTGAGGTACGCCTTGCGGAAGTCGCGGTCGATGCCCATGACCTCGCCCGTGGACTTCATCTCCGGCCCGAGCACGATGTCCACGCCCGGGAACTTGACGAACGGGAACACCGACTCCTTGACCGCGATGTGCGCGAGCTCCCGCTCCTCGACCCACGCATGCGGCACGATCGGGTGGCCGAGCATCGCGGCGGTCGCCACCTTGGCGAGCGGCAGGCCGATGGCCTTCGAGACGAACGGCACCGTGCGCGAGGCGCGCGGGTTCACCTCGAGCACGTAGACGATCTCGTTGCGGATCGCGAACTGCACGTTGATGAGGCCGACGACGCCGAGCGCGCGCGCCAGCGCCCGCGCCTCGGTCGCGAGCTGGCGGACCTGGTCCTCGCCGAGCGAGTAGGGCGGCAGCGCGCAGGCCGCGTCGCCCGAGTGGACGCCGGCCTTCTCGATGTGCTCCATGACGCCGCCGACGATCACGCGCTCGCCGTCGGCGACCGCGTCGACGTCGATCTCGATCGCGTCCTCGAGGAACTTGTCGATGAGCACCGGGTGCTCGGGCGAGACCAGGACGGCCTCGCGCATGTACTCGCGGAGGTCCTCGTCGTCGTAGACGAGACGCATGGCCCGGCCGCCGAGCACGTACGAGGGCCGCACGAGCACCGGGTAGCCGATGCCGGTGGCGATGGCCTGGGCCTCGGGGAGCGAGCGCGCGGTCGCGCCCGCGGCCTGGTGGAGCCCGAGCTCGACGATCAGCTCGTTGAAGCGCTGGCGGTCCTCGGCGCGGTCGATCGCGTCGGGCGAGGTGCCGAGGATCGGGACGCCCGCCTCCCGCAGGGGCACCGCGAGCTTGAGCGGCGTCTGGCCGCCGAACTGGACGATCACGCCGAGCGGCCGCTCCTTCTCGACGACGTTGAGCACGTCCTCGAGCGTCAGCGGCTCGAAGTAGAGGCGGTCGGAGGTGTCGTAGTCGGTGGAGACGGTCTCGGGGTTGCAGTTGACCATGATCGCCTCCACGCCGAGGTCGCGGAGCGCGAACGCGGCGTGGACGCAGCAGTAGTCGAACTCGACGCCCTGGCCGATGCGGTTGGGGCCCGAGCCCAGGATGACGACCTTCGGCCGGCCGGTCGGCGGCGCCTCGTCCTCCTCCTCGTACGTCGAGTAGAGGTACGGGGTGTGGGCCACGAACTCGGCCGCGCACGTGTCCACCGTCTTGAACGTGGCGAGGATGCCGCGCTCGCGGCGCAGGCGGCGGACGGCCGCCTCACTCGTGCCGGTCAGCTCGGCGATCCGGCGGTCGGCGAAGCCGAGCTGCTTGGCCCGGCGCAGGACGTCGGCGTCGTCGAGCGCGGCGCGGGCGATCTCGGGCTCGAAGAGGGCGATCTCGCGGATCCCCTCGAGGAACCACGGGTCGATGCGCGTCAGCCCGTGGATCTCCTGGGTCGAGAAGCCCGCGCGGTAGGCGTCGCCGATCGCGAAGATCCGGTCGGGGTTCGGCACGCGCAGCAGGGCGCGCAGCTCCTCGGCGTCGGTGGCGCGCCCGAGCGTCAGCGCCCAGCGGTCCTGCTCGAGGGAGCGAATGGCTTTCTGCAGCGCTTCCTTGAACGTGCGCCCGATGGCCATGACCTCGCCGACCGACTTCATCTGCGTGGTCAGCGTCCGGTCGGCCTCGGGGAACTTCTCGAAGGCCCAGCGGGGGAACTTCACGACGCAGTAGTCGATGGCCGGCTCGAACGAGGCCGGCGTCTCGCGGGTGATGTCGTTCCGGATCTCGTCGAGCGTGTAGCCGACGGCGAGCTTGGCCGCGATCTTGGCGATGGGGAAGCCCGTCGCCTTCGAGGCGAGCGCCGAGGAGCGCGACACGCGCGGGTTCATCTCGATGACGACCAGGCGCCCGTCCTCCGGGTTCACGGCGAACTGGATGTTCGAGCCGCCGGTCTCGACGCCGATCTCGCGGATGATCGCGATCGCGGCGTCGCGCATCAGCTGGTATTCCTTGTCGGTCAGGGTCTGCGCGGGGGCGACGGTCACCGAGTCGCCGGTGTGGACGCCCATGGGATCGACATTTTCGATCGAGCAGATGATCACCACGTTGTCCGCGAGGTCGCGCATGACCTCGAGCTCGAACTCCTTCCAGCCGATCACGGACTCCTCGACGAGGACGGTGCCGACCGGCGACATCTGGAGCCCCCAGCGGATCGCCTCCTCCAGCTCCTCGGGGTTGTACGCGATGGAGCCGCCCGTGCCGCCGAGCGTGAACGACGGCCGGATGATCGCGGGGTAGCCGATCTGCCGGACGATCGCGCGCGCCTCGTCGAGGCTCCGCACGTAGCCGGAGCGCGGCAGCGCGAGCCCGATCCGCTCCATCGCCTGCTTGAACAGCGCCCGGTCCTCCGCCTTCTTGATGGCGGGGAGCTTCGCGCCGATCAGCTCGACGCCGAAGCGGTCGAGCGTGCCGTCCTCGGCGAGCGCGACGGCCAGGTTGAGCCCGGTCTGGCCGCCGAGCGTCGGCAGGAGCGCCTGCGGGCGCTCGCGCTCGATGATCTTCGCGACGAACTCCGGCGTGAGCGGCTCGACGTAGGTCCGCTGGGCGAGCTCCGGGTCGGTCATGATCGTCGCCGGGTTCGAGTTGACGAGCACGACCTCGAACCCCTCCTCGCGCAGGGCCTTCACCGCCTGGGTGCCCGAGTAGTCGAACTCGCACGCCTGGCCGATGACGATTGGCCCCGAGCCGACGATCAGGATCTTCCTGAGGTCGGTGCGCTTCGGCACTACGTTTGCCCCCGGAGTCGCTTGCGGGCGTTGAGAATCGTGACGCCCACGAGCTGATCGCCGCGGTAGCGCATTAGCACGCCTTCCTCGCTCAGCTCGCTGTCGGTCGCCCCCTGCGGGCGCTCGAAGCTGACGTAGAGGACGTCGGCCTCCTCGTCGAGATCGAACCACATCTGCTTCGACGGGAGCCTGAGGAGATGCGGTAGGCTCTCCAGAAGCTCTAGGACGGCCTTTTCCAAGCCAACCTCCTTCTCTCGATCTGCCGCAGGCGCGTCGTGAAGAACGCGGTAATCACGAACCCGTCCGTGCGAGAGAGTTCACGGTACGCCACGACGAGGGACCGCGGCGCGTAACGGCTCGAAAGCGCGAGCAGTTCGCCGGCGTCGCCATCATACACGGCGTCGGGGTCTCGCACCGTTTCGAGGACATCGTGATAGTGCCCCGCGAGATCGTCGTGATGCTCGACGATGTGCATCCATCGCTCGCTCGTGAGCCGAATCGGCACGCCGTTGATCGAGACCACACGATCGTTCACCGTGCCGGCCGGGTGAATGCCCGCCGATTACGTTGTTGCCGACTCGGCCGGTCCAGTGCCTCGGGACGTCCGCCGAAGGAATCTGCCGGGTGGTAGACGAGGATGGCCCTGGCGTGCGCAACGCGATGGGCGGCGAGCCGCCGATAGCCGGATAGGATCCAATGTTCCGCGGGCCTGCGGGAATGGGCCACCACGATGCCAGGAAGCGAACGTCCACGGCGAATCTGTTCGGCGAGCCGCCTTATCTTCCGCAAGTGATACGCGCCGCGCTCATCGCTGGCGATCACCCTCAGAAGCCTCGCGACGGGAGTGCGCGTGTTCCAGCACCGGATGCGCGAAAGGGGCACCCGGCTGAGCTGCCAGTGCTCGCCTCCAACCTCCGCGATGAAGCGGACTAGCTCCGTCAGCGTATGGTTCTCGGTGTATCCCGTAAAGTCTGAGCCCCGTTCTTGGCGCCTCAGCTCCAGCGCGATCGCTCGCGGCGCGAGATCGCTTCGGAGGGTTACCGAGGGAACTGGAGACCCCACCTCAGTCCCTACGACGGTCCGATGCCGTCGAGTGCCACATGCCGCGCTCGTGGAAGACGAGACCCCGCCGCCTCAGATGCTGCTGGGCCGTGCGCACGTAGTGCTTCCATTTCTTGCCAAAATGCACCCCATCGATGATCCGCTCGACCGAGTCGTCGCAAAGGTCCGGGTGCATGAGCTGGATCACCCTGTGTAAGTCGGTCGTCCGTCGCGGGCCGCGACGCAGCAGATACAGCAGGGTGCTGGCGAAGATCCCGTGCGTCGTCCTGCCACGAGCCCGGATTCGTAGGAGGTGAAGGTGTGCACGGCTAGACTGCTGGGCCAGCGCCTTCTTCAGCCGTGCGCTGATCTGACGGTCCGCCTGGTCGCGGAGGCGCTGAAGTGCGCGTGCCGCCTGGTCGAGCTCGACGAGCTCCTCTCGAAGCACCTCGCCTCCCAGGCTCGCGTATCCCTCGGCATCTTTGCGAACCTCGCGAACCGTGGCCTGCTCATCGATGCGGACGCCGAACTCATAGTTGAAAAACAGACCACCGTCGGTGAGGTTTGCGGAGGTGACGATGGCGCAAGCCTCATCGGCGACGTAGACCTTGGCATGAAGCCCCGGCAGGTGGGTTAGCGACGTCCTCGGAAGCCGAGAGAGCGTGTCGAGGATGGCGCCTGTGTCCAAAGACTTCGTCGCCAAGGAGGATGCCGAAAGGTTGGTCACGAGACGAACCGTGACGGCGTCCTGACGATTCTGACGCTCGAGAGCGGTCTGGAGCATCTCAAGCGGACGGCGCGTGATGTACGGCGACAGGATCAGAACATCGTGTCGCGCGGCGTGCACCAAGTCTCTGAAGGTCTGATCCCAGGGGGACCTGACCGGTTGCGCCGTCACAGTCTGAATGGTCCTACTCCTCAACGAGCCCGTACACGACCGACATCTCCGGGGCGGCCTCCTCGCGGCGGTAGAGGACGTCGTCGAGCCGGCCGCTGCCGATCCAGGCGACCTCGCCACTGCCCCAGAGGGTCTCGCCCAGCACGCTCATGCGCCGGTCGACGCGCTCGCGGACGGCGTGGGCCTCGAGCGAGGCGTCGCTCTGCGTGGTGAACGACGTCCACTCGGGCTTCTGGCCCGCGCCCTCCGTCTTCCGGTACGAGATCAGGTACTTGGGCATGACGTCGATCAGCCTCCCTTCCGTGCCAGCAGGTCGGTGAAGCGGTGGAAGAGGTAGCTCGCGTCGTGCGGCCCCGGCGAGGCCTCGGGGTGGTACTGCACGGAGAACACCGGCCACTCGCGGTGGCGCAGGCCCTCGCAGGTGCCGTCGTTCAGGTTGACGTGCGTCGGCTCCCAGCCGTGGGCGGCGAGCGAGTCCGGGGCCACGGCGAAGCCGTGGTTCTGCGCGGTGATCTCGACCTTGCCCGTCGCGAGGTCCTTCACCGGGTGGTTGGCGCCGTGGTGGCCGAAGGGGAGCTTGTACGTGCGGCCGCCGCCCGCGAGGCCGAGGATCTGGTGGCCGAGGCAGATGCCGAAGATCGGGAGCCGCCCGAGCAGCGCGCGCACCGAGGCGACGAGGTACGGCACGCCCTCGGGGTCGCCCGGCCCGTTGGAGAGGAACAGGCCGTCGGGCCGCCGCTCGAGGATCTCCGCGGCGGGCGTCGCGGCCGGCACGACCGTGACGTCGCAGCCCGCCATCCGGAGCTGCCGCAGGATGTTCCACTTGGCGCCGCAGTCGTAGGCGACGACGCGGAAGCGGGGCGCCACCGGCGCCACGTAGCCGCGCCCGAGCTCCCAGCCGCCCTCCGCCCACGCGAACGGCGCCTCGGTCGTCACCTCCGCGACGAGGTCGCGGCCGACGAGGCCGCGCAGCGCGCGGGCGCGCTCGAGCAGACGCGCCGGGTCGGGCTCGACCGAGGAGACGATGCCGTCCTGCGCGCCGTGGTCCCGCAGGTGGCGGGTGAGCGCGCGCGTGTCGATGCCCTGGAGGCCGACGATCCCGTGGGCGGCCAGGTACTCGTCGAGGCCCATCGAGGCGCGGAAGCTCGACGCGATCGGCGAGGCCTCCTTCACGATGAACCCGTTCGCCCACGGCCGGCGCGACTCGACGTCCTCCGGGTTCACGCCGTAGTTGCCGATCAGCGGGTACGTCATCATGACGATCTGCCCGCGGTAGCTCGGGTCCGTCAGGATCTCCTGGTAGCCCGTCATCGCGGTGTTGAAGATGACCTCGCCCGAGGCCTCGCCGACGGCGCCGAGCGCCCGGCCGCGGAACACGCGGCCGTCGCGCAGGACGAGGACGGCGGGCGTCACGGGCGCACGACCTGGCCGCCCACGAGCGTGAGCGCGGGCGCGCCGGTGAGCGTGAGGCCGGCGAACGGGGTGTTGCGGCTCCTCGACCTGAAGTGCCTGGGGTCCACGCTGACCGCCTGCTCGAGGTCCAGCACCGTCACGTCGCCGGGCGCTCCGGGGGCCAGGCTGCCGCCGGGCAGGCCGAGCAGGCGCGCCGGGTCGCGCGAGAGCCGCGAGACGAGCGTCGCCAGGGGCAGGAGCCCGGGACGGACCAGCCGGTCGAGCAGCAGCGACACGGCGGTCTCGAGCCCGACGATGCCGAACGCGGCCCGGTCGAACTCGCCCTCCTTCTCGGCGAGCGCGTGCGGCGCGTGGTCGGTCGCCACGCAGTCGATGGTCCCGTCGGCCAGCGCCTCGACGAGCGCCTCGGTGTCGCGCTTGGTGCGCAGCGGCGGCGCCATCTTGGTGTTGGGATCGTACGTGCGGACGGCCTCCTCGGTGAGCACGAGATGGTGCGGCGTCACCTCGGCGGTCACGCGCACGCCGCGCGCCTTGCCCTCGCGGACGAGGCGGACCGCACCCGCCGTCGAGAGGTGGGCGATGTGCACGTGCGCGCCCGTCAGCTCGGCCAGGAGGATGTCGCGCGCGACCATCACGTCCTCGGCCGCCGCGGGCGCGCCCGGCAGGCCGATCTCGGTCGAGACCACACCCTCGTTCATGGCGAAGCCCTGGCAGAGCGTCGTGTCCTCGGCGTGGCTGATCACGGGCACGCCGAAGGGCAGCGTGTACTCGAGCGCGCGCCGGTAGAGGCCCGCGTTCTGCACGCACTTGCCGTCGTCCGAGAACGCGACGCAGCCCGCCTCGGCCAGCTCGGCCAGCTCGGCCAGCTCCTCGCCCCGGAGCCCGCGCGTCACCGCGCCGATCGGGTAGACGCGCACGACGCCCTCGACCTTCGCCTTGGCCAGGATGTAGTCGGTGACGGCGCCGTTGTCGTTGACGGGGTGCGTGTTCGCCATGCACGCGACGGCCGTGAAGCCGCCCGCGGCCGCGGCGCGCGTGCCCGTCGCGACCGTCTCCTTGTACTCGAAGCCCGGCTCGCGCAGGTGAACGTGCATGTCCACGAAGCCCGGGCAGACCACCCTGCCCGTGACGTCCAGGACCTCGGCGCCGGCGGGCGCCTCGAGCCCCGGGCCGACGCGCGCGACCCTGCCCTCGGCGAGCAGCACGTCCTGCACGGCGTCCACGCCGTTCGCCGGATCGATGACGCGGCCGCCCCGGAGCAGCAGGCTCATGCCCCGTCCCCGCCCTTGCTGCCCGCGAGCAGGAGCAGGACGCCCATCCGCACCGCGACGCCCTTCGTGACCTGGTCGAGGATCACCGAGTAGGGCCCGTCGGCGACCTCGGGCGAGAGCTCGATGCCGCGGTTGACCGGCCCGGGGTGCATGATCAGGGCGTCCGGCCGCGCGTGCCGCGCCAGGCGGTCGAGCGAGAGCCCCCAGTAGCGCGCGTACTCGCGCAGCGACGGGATCAGGCCCGCCGCCATGCGCTCGTGCTGCAGGCGCAGCAT
>MGCF01000003.1 GCA_001788495.1 Candidatus Rokubacteria bacterium RIFCSPLOWO2_02_FULL_73_56 | reverse complement strand
GACCGAGGTCCCGAAGCTGGCGACCTCCTTGATCAGCCGCGAGGAGATGTACGTGTACTTCTCGTGCGGCATGAGGAAGACGGTCTCGACGGTGTTCTTGAGCTTGCGGTTCATCAGCGCCATCTGGAACTCGTACTCGAAGTCCGAGACCGCGCGGATGCCGCGCACGATGCAGTCGGCGCGCTCGCGGGCCACCAGGTCGATCAGGAGCCCGTCGAACGACACGATGCGGAAGTTGTTGAGGCCCGCGGTCGCCTCGTCGATCATCTCGAGGCGCTCCTTGACGGTGAACAGGGGCTCCTTCGAGGGGTTGGCCACCACCGCCACGATCAGCTCGTCGAAGATCCTGAGGCTCCGCTGGATGACGTCCACGTGGCCGTTGTGGACGGGGTCGAACATCCCCGGGTAGACCGCGCGCTTCGCCATGCGCCAAACCTACTCTCGGGCTCGAAAGAAAGTCAAGGTCGTCTCACCGAAGCGACGCGTCCGAAACGCTTTCAATCCGCCTATTTCCGCGCTGGGGGGGCGTTTGGTCGGGTGCTGGGCCACGACGAGGCCGCCCGGCGCGAGGAGCGCGCCCCGCCCGAGGTCCTCGAGGGTGGCCCGGGTGAGGTCCGCCTCGTACGGCGGGTCGAGGAAGACGATGTCGAACCGCACGCCCTCCCGCTCGAGGAGCGCCTGCGCGCGCGCGACGTCGAGGCGGAGCACCCGCGCCTGCGCCGCGACGCCGAGCGCCCGGACGTTCGCCTCGAGCGCGGCGGCGGCGCGCGGGTCCCGCTCGACGAACGTCGCGTGCGCGGCCCCGCGCGAGAGCGCCTCGAGGCCGACGCCGCCCGCGCCCGCGAAGAGGTCGAGCACGCGGGCCTCCCCGAGGTACGGGCCGAGCGCGTCCAGGAGCGCGATCCGCACCTGGTCGGCGGTCGGGCGGGTCGTGCGCCCGCGCGGGACCTCGAGCCGGCGGCCCTTGAGGGCTCCGGCGATCACGCGCATGGGGGGAGCGCTCCGCCGCCCGGCGGGGGCCGCATCATCCCGCGGAGGCCAGGGCGAGCTTGCCGCGCCAGCGCGCGAGCAGCTCCGCGCGCAGCGCGCGGTGCCCGGGATCGCGCAGCTCGGGATCCTTCCCGACGATCGCCAGCGCCTCCCGCCGGGCCTCCTCGAGCAGCGCGGCGTCGCGCAGGAGGTCGGCCACGCGGAACTCGGGCAGCCCCGACTGGCGGGTGCCGAAGAACTCGCCCGGCCCGCGCAGCGCCAGATCCACCTCGGCGATCCTGAAGCCGTCGTGCGTCGCGACCATCCCCTCGATCCGGCGCCGGCCGTCCTCGGTGAGGCGCCCCGCCGTGAGCAGGATGCAGTACGACTTCCACGGGCCGCGCCCCACACGCCCGCGCAGCTGGTGGAGCTGCGAGAGGCCGAACCGCTCGGCGTGCTCGACCAGCATGACCGAGGCGTTCGGCACGTCGATGCCGACCTCGATCACGGTGGTCGAGACGAGGACGTGGATCTCGCCCGCCTTGAAGCGCCGCATGATCGCGTCCTTGTCCTCGACGCCGAGCCGGCCGTGCAGCAGGCCGACCGTGAGGTGCGGGAAGACCTCCCCGGCGAGCCGGCGGGCCATGTCGGTCGCCGCCTTGAGGTCGAGCGCCTCGGACTCCTCCACGAGCGGGCAGACCACGTAGGCCTGGCGGCCGGCCGCGACCTGCTCGCCGATGAACCTGTAGATCGCGCGCCGCCTGGCCTCGGTCCGCGCCGCCGTGACGACGGGGCGCCGGCCGGGCGGCAGCTCGTCGATGACGGAGACGTCGAGGTCGCCGTAGAGCGTCAGCGCCAGCGTGCGGGGGATCGGGGTCGCGGTCATCACGAGCAGGTCGGGGTGCTCGCCCTTGCCGCGCAGCCGGGCGCGCTGCTCGACGCCGAAGCGGTGCTGCTCGTCCACGACCGCCAGGCCGAGCCGCCGGAACGCGACGCCCTCCTGGACGAGCGCGTGCGTGCCGACGGCGCAGCCCACCTCGCCCGCGGCGAGCGCCGCGCGCGCCGCCGCGCGCTCGCGGGGCTTGAGCGCGGACGTGAGCAGGCTCACGCGGACGCCGAGCGGCTCGATCAGGTCGCGGAAGGTCACGACGTGCTGCTCGGCCAGGATCTCGGTCGGCGCCATCACCGCGGCCTGGTAGCCCGCCTCGACGGCCGTGAGCACCGCGAGCGCCGCGACGACGGTCTTGCCCGACCCGACGTCGCCCTGCAGGAGCCGGTGCATCGGGTGCGGCGCCGCCATGTCGCGCCGGATCTCCTCCCACACGCGCTCCTGCGCGGCGGTGAGCCGGTACGGGAGCCGCGCCCGCAGGCGGCCGACGAGGTCGCCGCGCGGGTCGAGCGAGAGCCCGCGCGCGCGGGTGGTGCGCGCCCGGAGGATCGCGAGGCCGAGCTGCAGCAGCAGGAAGTCGTCGAAGGCGAGGCGCCGGCGGGCCGCCGCGAGCGCCTCCTCGGTCCCGGGGAAGTGCCCGTCGGCGAGCGCCTGGGCGAGGCCGACGAGCCGCCGGCGCGCGCGCGCGGCGTCGGGCAGGACCTCGGCGACCTGGCCGGCGAACTGGTCCACGATGCGCCACATGAGCGCGCGCAGCGCGCGCTGCCCGAGCCCCTCGGTGAGCGAGTAGACGGGCACGAGGCGGCCCGTGTGCAGGCGCTCGTCCTCGCCGCTCTCGACGATCTCCCAGTCCGGCTGCTGGAGCACGATCGCGCCCCGGTAGCGCGCGACCCGGCCGTGGAGGACGAGGCGCTGGCCGCGCTCGAGCGCGCGGGCCAGGTAGCGCCAGCCGAACCAGCTCGCCGTGGCGTGGCCGCTCGCGTCCCGCAGCATGACCGTGAAGGGCTGGCGCGTGCGCCCGGGCGGCGGCGGCGAGAGGCCGACGATCGTGCCCGAGCAGGTCGCCGTCTGGCCCGGCTGGAGCGCGCGGAGCGGCGTGAGCCGCGTGCGGTCCTCGTGGCGCAGCGGCAGGAAGAACAGGGCGTCCTCGACGGTGCGCAGGCCCTTCTTCTCGAGCAGGGCGGCGCGCCGGGGGCCGACGCCGCGGAGGAACTGGAGCGGCGTCGCGAGCCCCGGCGGCGGGGCGGCCGTTTGCCTCACGCGCTCCCTTGTGCTATACGTTGCGTTCGTCCCCGTCGTTCGGAACCCGGCTCCCGAGGAGTGGTCATGGCCCAGCGGTGCGATGTCTGCGGGAAGCATCCGTCGGTCGGCAACACGATCAGCCACGCGCACAAGCTGACGCGGCGCCGCTGGCTGCCCAACCTGGTCTCGATGCGCGCGCTGGTCGCCGGGCGAGCCCGGCGCGTGCGCGTGTGCACCCGCTGCCTCAAGGCGGGCAAGGTCACGAAAGTCATTTAAACACAAACGGGAGGGGGCAAGGCCCCCTCCCGAGTGGTCACTCGGTGGGAGGCCGCCACCCCCCACCGTGGTACGACGCGACCCTACTTCTTCTTCTTCTTCTTCGTCGCCTTCTTCTTCGCCATCGAGGGTTTCACCTCCTCTCGTCGGGAATTTGCTGCGCCCACGTCGGGCCACTTACTTCTTCTTTTTCGGCTTGGCCGCCTTCTTCTTCGCCACGGTTCGCGTCACCCCCCCTCCTGACACCGTGCTCAGTAGCCCATCGCCTCGCGGCGGAGGTGCTCGGCCTGCTCGCGCCCGCGGCGCTCGTGGTGGACGAGGTCCGCGTACAGCTGCGGCAGGCTCGCCACCTTGAGGCCGCCCTTCTCGAGGACGCCGTAGAACACGCCGGGGTCGTACGGCGCCAGGAAGTGCACGTTGCCGTCGGCCGCGGCGACGGGCCGGAGGCCGAGCGCGGCGGCGACCGGCGCGGGGTCGCCCTCGAGGTAGCAGTGGACCGCCGCGAGCCGCGTGTGCGGCGCCACGAGCGCCTGCCCGGCGGAGAGCGTGAACGCGTAGCGGCGCCCCGCGGCGCCGGCCGCGCGCCCGACCTCGGCCATGAACCGGCGCGTCACGCGCTCGGGCGCCAGGAACGAGGCCACGTCGTTCGCCCGCCAGGTGTAGGACTCGCACCAGCTCTCGAGCAGGTCCGCGGCCTTGGCCAGGCGGATCCGCTGGCTGTCGTCGCGCTCCACCCAGGCCAGCTCCTCGAGCCGCTTGACGACGTTGTGGGCGTGGCCCAGGCTCACCTCGGCCGCCTTCGCGAGCTCCTCGAGGCGCCAGGCGCGCCCCGGCTCGGCGAGCAGCACGCGCACCACGCGCGTGGCCCGCGGCGCGAACAGCGAGCGCAGCGGCCGGGTCGAGGGCCGGACGTTGCGCTTGCCCTCCTTCTCGATCAGCACGTTGTCGAAGGCCAGGTAGCAGTTGCCCGAGAGGTCGATGAACCCGAGGTTGTTGCCCTTGAGGATCCGGGCGCTCTGGGGCCCGATGTAGACGGCCGCGGCCACGGGGTGGGCCCCCGGCAGCTCGCGCCGGACCTCGCCGAGCCGCGTCACGGCCGCCCGGATCTGCCTCGGCTGCCCCAGCGAGCTCACCTCAACGACCAACGCGTGCTCCTGCTCGCCCAGGCGGAACTTGACCAGCAAGTCGGCCGTCTGCGAGCCGATCTTGGCGTCGGCGCTCTCTTCCCAGCCTTTGGCCTTCGGGAGCAGCTCCCTGAGCCGCTGGGCCACCTGTCGCCGAATCTCCACGGATCTCAACATGTTTCTCTGACTCCAGGGCTTTCAGCATCTGCTGAAACCATACGAACTAGTGAAAACCCCTGTCAAGAGAAAACTTACGCCGAGAACTAGAACAGTCGAAGGGTTGGACCTGACAGGACAGCCTCAGCGAGCCGCGCGGACCAGGGCCTCGAGGCGCAGGCGCAGGCGGCGGTGGCCGTCGAGCAGGCGCGTGTAGCGGCCTTCGCTGCCGCCGCCCTTGGCGCGCAGGAGCGCGACGAGCGCCCGGCGCTCGCGCGCCGGCCACGCGGCGAGGTCCGGGACGAGCGCGGCGACGAGCGCGAGCCCGTCGAAGGCCCGGCGCTCCCGGGACGACCAGCCGGCGCGGCGCCGCACGCCGAGCGCCCGGGCGACGCGCGCCGCGCACGCGCGCGCGGCGCGGGCGCGGTCGCCGCCGAACTCGCGCGCGACCATGCGCGCCACGAGCGCCGCCACGTCGGTGGCGCGCGCCCGCGTCTCCGGCTCGGGATGACCGCCCGGGAGCGTCAGGTAGATCTCGGCGCCCGCCAGGCGCCGGAGCGCCGGGATCGGCGAGCGGTACGCCCGGGCGGCGGCGAGCTTCGCCTGCTCCTCGGCCAGCACCCGGAGGACGTCGGGGTCGCGGGGCCGGAAGCCGAGCCGGTGATAGAAGTAGAACGACCCGGACTGCAGGGCCTCGGCGCTCTCGTGGCCGAGCTGGTAGCGGTCCACGACGATCGTGCGCATGCGGAAGATCCGGCGGTACACGCGGAGGAGCTGTGTGGCGAGGTACGCGGACTCGCCCTGGCGGAACGAGGCGAAGATGTTGATGGCGAAGTCGAGCGTGCCGAACAGCTCCCAGCCGCCCCCGTAGGCCACCGGCACGCCGTTCTTCAGCGCGAGGAAGCCGTAGTAGCCCTCGAGGGGCAGGCGGAACCCCGGCTGGATGCCGAACAGCGCGATCCGGAGACCGCGGTCGAGGTCCGCCACCAGGACGTCGTCCAGGTTCGGGTGCGAGAAAGCGTGGAGCTCGCGCTGGCGCGTCGCCATCGCGACGCGGGCCGTCTCGAGCAGCGACCCGGCCAGCGGCCGCGGCGCGCGCCGGAGCGACGGCAGCGGCCCGGCGAGCGCCTCCGCGAGGGGGGCGGCGCGGCGCTCGAGCCCGGCGCCGTGGAAGAACACGCGCGCCGGCGGCGTCCGCGCCAGCGTGCGGGAGGCGCCGGCGCCGCGGGGCGTCCAGCGGATCGGCAGCGCGAGGTTCTCGAAGAGCCAGTCCCGCGCGCCCGAAGGGAGCCCGGTGCGCTCGAACAGCTCGAGCACCAGCTCGAGGTCCGTCATCCGCCGGCCGCCCTTCGCGACGGCGAGCCAGGCGCGCCAGCCGATCCCGCCCTCGCTGAAGGCGTCGCCCTCGGCGGGGCTCGCCAGGAGGGAGAGCGTCTCGTCGAGCCGGTCGGCCTCGTCGAACCTCGCCCAGGCGATCTCGGCGTCCGCACGGAAGCGGCGCGCCAGCCAGCGCGCCATCGGGTAGCCGAACGGGTAGTCGAGCGCGGCGCCGGCGACGCCGGAGTCGTACAGGCGCGCCCGCGCGCCGGCGCCGAGCCGGGCGACGCGGGCGGCGAAGCCCGCGAGCGCCCGGTCCACGCGCGCGAGCACCTCGGGGGCGTCGGGATAGGCCTGCAGGAAGCAGAGCGCCTCGTGGAAGCGGAGCAGCGGGCCCGCGGCGCCGAGCCGCGTGCGCTCGAGGGCGTCGAGGAGGGAGAGCTTCTCGGCGCGGTCGCCGGGGCCGTAGCGGGCCGCGACCGCGGCGAGGGCGTCGACCAGCCGGCGGCCCGCGGTCATCTAGTGTTGCGTCCACGAACTCGTGTCACGTGAACTCATGTCAACGGTCGCCGTGCAACCGCCCGCCGGGCGCGGGCGGTAGGGGTCGACAGGACCCGTTCCCGCCACGTGGGCGGCGGGCCCCAAGCGCCGGGATGGAGCCACGCCGCAACGGGCCAAGCGGACGCGTGCCGCGTGGTCCTGTCGACCCCGACCGCCCGCGCCCGGCGGCCCGGGCTCGACATGACTTCGAGAACGGCCCACTAGGGGTCGGAGTCCTCGATCTGCTCCATCGTCTCGTCGTCGAGGCCGAAGTAGTGGCCGAGCTCGTGCACCACCGTGTCGCGCACGATCTCCGCCATCTCCTCCTCGTCCGCCGCGTCCTCCTCGATCGGCCCCTGGTAGATCGTGATCGTGTCGGGCAGGACGTTGCCGTAGGCGGAGTCGCGCTCGGTCAGGTTCACGCCGCGGTAGAGGCCGTAGAGCGTGTCGGGCGGCTCGATCCCCAGATCGGCCAGCGTCTCGTCGTCGGGCCAGTCCTCGACGACGACGGCGACGTTGGCGATGCGCTCGCGGAAGGCCCGCGGCAGGCGCCGCAGCGCGCGCTCCACCAGCGCCTCGAACGGCTTCCGCCTCATCGCCGGCGGGCGCGCCCGGCGGGCCCGGGCATCGGCCTAGAGCCCCCGGACGCGCTCGACGTTCATCACGTCCCGGACCTCGCGGATGGCGCCGATGATGTCCTGGAGCTGGCCGAGGTCGGCGACCTCGATGACGAAGTGGTTGATCCCCCGCCGGTCCTCGGTGACCGTGACCTCCGCCTTCGTGATGTTGCCGTTGCGCGAGGAGATCGCGCCGGTGATCTCCGTGAGGAGCCCCGGGCGGTCCCGGCCGATGTAGACGGCGATCCGCACCGGCCGCTTGCCGGGCTCCTCCACGTCCCACTCGACGTTGATCAGGCGCTCGCGGTCGAGCACGCTCTTGGCGACCGTCAGGCACTCCCGCGCGTGCACCGTGAGGCCGCGCCCGCGCGTGATGAAGCCCACGATCTGGTCGCCGGGCAGCGGGTTGCAGCACTTCGCGAAGCGCACGAGCAGGTCGTCCACGCCGCGGATGCGGACCCCCTGCTCCGGCCGCGCGCGCGCCGCCCCCGAGGGCCGCGGCTTCTCCGGGGCCGCGAGCGTCGCGTTGGGCGCGAGCTTGTTCAGGAGCTGGTGGACCGAGCTCTTGCCGTAGCCGACCGCGGCGAGGAGGTCGTCGGGCCCCGGGTACCCGAGGTCGGCGGCGATCTTCTTGAGCTCCTCGCCGGCGAGCAGCGCGGTCGGGTTCAGGTGGTACTTCTTCGCCTCGCGCTCGAACAGCTCGCGGCCCAGCTCGATCGAGCGCGCGCGCTCCTCGACCTTGAGCCACTGGTTGATCTTCGCGCGCGCCCGGTTGGACTTGACGATCTTCAGCCAGTCGCGGCTCGGGTGCTGGTTCGGGGAGGTGACGATCTCGACGATGTCGCCCTGCTGGAGCGTGTAGCGGAGCGGCACCAGCTTGCCGTTCACCTTGGCGCCCACGCAATGCTCGCCGACCTTGGTGTGGACGGCGTACGCGAAGTCGATCGGTGTGGCGCTCTCGGGGAGGGCCTTGACGTCGCCCTTCGGCGTGAAGACGTACACCTCGTCCGGGAACAGGTCCACGCGCACCGAGTCCATGAACTCGCGCGGGTCCTTCGTGTCCTGCTGCGTCTCGAGGAGCTGGCGCAGCCAGAGGAGCGACTCGTCGAGCTTGTCCTTGCCGCTCCTCTTCTCCTTGTAGAGCCAGTGGGCCGCGATGCCCTCCTCGGCGATGCGGTGCATCTCTCGCGTCCGGATCTGGATCTCGACCGGGTCGCCCTTGGGCCCGATGACCGTCGTGTGGAGCGACTGGTACATGTTGACCTTGGGCATCGCGATGAAGTCCTTGAAGCGGCCGGGCACGGGCTTCCAGAGCGAGTGGATCACGCCGAGCGCGCCGTAGCAGTCGCGCACGGAGGTCGTGACGACGCGGACGGCCGTGAGGTCGTAGATCTCGTCGAACTCGCGCCCCTGGTCGTGCATCTTCTTCCAGATCGAGAAGAAGTGCTTGGGGCGCCCGCGGATCTTGGCCTCGATGCCGACCTCGGAGAGCTTGCGCTCGATGATCGCGATGGCCTGGTTGATGTCGGCCTCGCGCTCGAGCCGGCGCTTGGCCACCCGCTTCTGGAGGTCGACGTACGCCTCGGGCTGGAGCGTCCGGAGCGCGAGGTCCTCGAGCTCCGCCTTCACCTTGGCCATGCCGAGGCGGTGGGCCAGCGGCGCGTAGATGTCCAGGGTCTCCTGCGCGATCTTCCTGGCCCTGTCCGGCGGCAGGTAGTCGAGCGTGCGCATGTTGTGCAGGCGGTCGGCGAGCTTGATCATGAGCACGCGCAGGTCGCGCGCCATCGCGACGAGCATCTTGCGGAAGTTCTCGGCCTGCCGCTCCTCGCGCGAGGAGAAGGCGAGCTTGCCGATCTTCGTCACGCCGTCCACCAGCTCGGCGATCTCGTCCCCGAACTCGCGCTCGAGGTCGGCCTTCTTCGCCTTGGTGTCCTCGAGGACGTCGTGCAGGAGGCCGGCCGTCACGGTCGTGACGTCCATCTTGAAGTCCACGAGCAGGTGGGCGACCTCGAGGGGGTGGGAGAGGTACGGCTCGCCCGACGCGCGCTGCTGGCCCTTGTGCGAGGCGGCCGAGAAGTCGTAGGCGCGCGTCAGCAGGGCCAGGTCAGCGCCCGGCTGGTACTTCGGAATCTCCTCCAGGAGCGTCTGTAGTTGGGTCACGTGGCGAAAACCCTTGATTAAACATATGAGTTTACGCGCACTTCAGGCTTTCGCCACGGCTTTTTTGCCCCGCCGCAGCCGCCCCTCCACGTAGCCGGTCCAGTCCACGACGATGGCCGCGGCGATGTAGATGGTCGAGTACGTGCCCGTGATCACGCCGACGAAGAGCACGAACGCGAAGTCCTCGAGCGTCTTGCCCCCGAAGAAGAGCAGCACGGCCGCCGAGAAGAACGTCGTGAGCGCCGTCAGCACGGTGCGGGAGAGCGTCTGGTTGACCGCGTCGTTCATCTGCTCGGCGAAGGTCTTGCCCTTCGGGATGAACTTGCCGCGGTTCTCGCGGAGCCGGTCGTAGGCGACGATCGTGTCGTTCACGGAGTACCCGATGACCGTGAGCAGCCCCGCGAGCACCGGGAGCGAGAACTCCCGGCTCGTGAGGCTGAGGGCGCCGAGACAGACGAGCACGTCGTGGAAGACCGCGACGATCGCGGCGACGCCGCCCTTGAGGTCGAAGCGGACGGCGATGTAGAGCAGGATGCCCACGAGCCCCGCGATCACCGCGTAGACCGCCTGGAGCTGGAGGTCGTGGCCCACCTGCGGGCCGACGAACTCGACCCGGCGGATCTCGAACTTCCCGAGCGCCGGGTCCCCGGCCAGGGCGCCCTGGACGCGCCGGGCGATCTCCTCGGAGCCGAGCTCCTTGAGCGGCAGGCGGATGATGTACTCGTGCTCGTCGCCGAAGCGCTGGATGATCGAGTCCCCGAGCTTGATCTGCGTGAGCCCCGCGCGGATCTGCGCGACCGTGGGCGCGCCGTCGAAGCGCACCTGGATCAGGGTGCCCCCGGTGAAGTCGATGTCGTACCGGAGCCCGCCCCCGGCGACCAGCGAGACGAGGCTCAGCAGCGTGAACGCGGCCGAGGCGAGGTACGCCCATTTCCGCCGGCCGATGAAGTTCCAGTTGGGGGTGCGGAACAGCTCGATCATATGGAGACCGCCTCGACCTTGCGCCGGCCCATGTAGACGAGGTCGAAGAGCAGCCGCGTGAAGAAGTAGGCCGTGAACAGGCTCGCGGCGAGGCCGACGAACAGCGAGACGGCGAAGCCCTTCACGGGCCCGGTGCCGAAGTTGTAGAGGATCGCCGCGGTGACCATGACGGTCAGGTGCGTGTCGATGATGGTCCGCAGCGCGCGCGCGAAGCCGGCGTCGATCGCCGAGCGCGGCGTCTTGCCGACGCGCAGCTCCTCGCGGATCCGCTCGAAGATGAGGACGTTCGTGTCCACGGCCATGCCGATCGTCAGCGCGACGCCCGCCAGGCCCGGCAGCGTGAGCGTGGCGCCGAACGCGGCCATCGCCGCGAAGAGCAGGTAGAGGTTCAGGCCGAGCGCGACGTCGGCGATGAGGCCGGAGAGGCGGTAGTAGCCGAGCATGAACACGAACACGACGGCGGCCGACGCCACGATCGCGATGAGCCCCTGCCGGATCGAGTCGGCGCCGAGGGAGGGCCCGACGGTCCGCTCCTCGAGGATCGTGACCGGCGCCGGCAGGGCGCCGGCCCGCAGGACGATCGCGAGGTCGCGCGCCTCCTCCACCGTGAACTGCCCGGTGATGACCGCCCGGCCGCCCGGGATGCGCTCGTTGATGCGCGGCGCGGAGTAGACGCTGCCGTCGAGGACGATCGCCAGGTGGCGGCCCACGTTCTGCTCCGTCACCTCGCCGAAGATCCGGGTCCCCGTCGCGTTGAACTCGATCGAGACCTGCCAGTTGCCCGCCGAGTTCGGGTCGGCCTGGACCTCGGCGCGGGTCAGCTCGGCGCCGGTCAGGAGCGTCCGCTTCTGCACGACGTACGGGATCTTGCGCTCGGTCTTGGTCTCCTTGTCCACGCGCCGCTGGTAGAGGACCTCCGACGTCTCGGGGAGCTGACCCGCCAGCGCCTGCTCGACCGGCGTCCGCTCGTCGAGCAGCTTGAACTCGAGGAGCGCGGTCCTGCCGATGAGCGCCTTGGCGCGGTCCACGTCCTGGACGCCGGGGAGCTGGATCAGGATCCGGTCCGTTCCCGTGCGGGTGATGGTCGGCTCGGCGACGCCGAACTGGTCCACGCGGTTGCGGATCGTCTCCAGCCCCTGCCGGACGGCGTCGTCGCGCAGCTGGGCGACCAGGCGCTCGCTCATCACGAGCTTGAAGCGGGCGGCGGCCTGGTCCTCGTCCCGGCGCTCGAAGCGGCCGAACTCCGCGGCGACCGTGAGGGCGTCGTTCCAGCCCTGCGGGCCCGCCAGCTCGACCGCGATCGTCCGGTCCCCCTCGCGCACCACCCGCGTCACCGCGATGCCCTTGCGCTCGAGCGCGGTCTTGAGGTCCTCGGCGGCGCGCTCGGTCTGCGTGACGACGTGCTTCTCGGTCTCGACGCCGAGCACCAGGTGGATGCCCCCCTGCAGGTCGAGGCCCAGGTTGATCGTCTGCTTCGGCGGGTACAGGTACCAGGCGGCGCCGAGCACGACGACGGCGACCAGCGCCAGGCGGGCCCAGAGACGTCTAGGCATTCTTCTCGCCCTGCGCCTCCAGCACCCGTCCGATGGACGCCCGGTCGAACTCGAGCCGCACCTGGTCGGCCACGCGCAGCACGACCCTGTGCTCGTCGAGGCTGGCGACCGTGCCGTGGAGCCCGCTCGAGGTGACGACGCGGTCGCCCTTCTTCAGCGCGGCGAGCATCCGCTCGCGCTGGCGCTTCTGGGTCTGCTGCGGCCGGATCAGCAGGAAGTAGAAGACGGCGAAGATCGCGGCGAAGAACAGCAGCTGCGTCATGATCGCGCCGGACCCGCCGCCTCCGCCCGGCGGCGAGGAGGCGGCGTACGCGAGATCAGCGGCCCAAGCGGCGTCCATGGAGCATCACCCTCCGAAGTTATCGATCGCGCGAGGCGTCCAGGGATGATACTGCATATCGCGAGAAAAACCGAGCCTTGAATGCCCCGAAGGCGCCCTCGACGATCGCCGTCCGCATCGCGCGCGCGAGCCCGACGAAGAAGTGCACGTTGTGGAGCGACAGCAGGCGGTACGCGAGCAGCTCGTCCGACATGAAGAGGTGCCGGAGGTACGCGCGCGAGAAGCGGCGGCAGCCGTAGCAGCCGCACGCCGGGTCGAGCGGGGCGGGATCGCGCGCGAGGCGCGCGTGCTTGATCGCCACGGGGCCGTCCCAGGTGAAGCACTGGCCGTTGCGCGCGTTGCGCGTCGGCAGCACGCAGTCGAACATGTCCACGCCGCGCGCCACCGCCTCGACGAGGTCCTCCGGCTTGCCGACGCCCATCAGGTAGCGGGGCCGGTCCGCGGGCAGGAGCCCCGCGACGAGGCCGGCGAGGTCGTACAGCGCGGCCTTGGGCTCGCCGACCGCCAGGCCGCCGATCGCGTAGCCGTCGAAGCCGAGGGCGACCGTCTCGGCCGCCGCGCGCCGGCGGAGGGCCTCGTGGCTCCCGCCCTGGACGATCCCGAAGAGCGCCTGCCCCGCGGCGCCGCGCGCCCGGTGCGCGGCCTGCGAGCGCGCGGCCCACGCGAGCGTGAGCGCGAGCGAGCGCTCGGCCTCGGCGGGCGTGGCCGGGTAGCCGAGGCACTCGTCGAGCGGATGGATGACGTCGGCGCCGAGCGCGTGCTGCACCTCGATCGCGCGCTCGGGCGAGAGGAAGTGGGTGGCGCCGTCCACGGGCGAGCGGAACGCGACGCCGTCCGGGCTGATCTTCCTGAGCTTCGCCAGGCTCCAGACCTGGAAGCCGCCCGAGTCGGTCAGGAGCGCGCCGTCCCAGCCCATGAAGCGGTGCAGGCCGCCCAGCTCGCGGATCAGCTCGTGGCCGGGCCGCAGGAGCAGGTGGTAGGTGTTGCCGAGCACGATCTGCGCGCCGGCCGCGCGGAGGTCGTCGGGCGAGAGGCTCTTCACCGCCCCGCGCGTGCCGACCGGCATGAACACGGGCGTCTCGACGGCGCCGTGGGGCGTCACGAGGCGCCCGCAGCGCGCGGCGCCGTCCGTCGCGAGGAGCCTAAACAACGAGCGTGGCGTCGCCGTAGGAGTAGAAGCGGTAGCCCGCGCCGACCGCGTGCCGGTACGCCTTCACGATCAGCTCCCGCCCCGCGAACGCGCAGACCAGCACGAGGAGCGACGAGCGCGGCAGGTGGAAGTTGGTCAGGAGGACGTCCACCGCGCGGAAGCGGTGGCCGGGCGCGATGTAGAGCGTGGCCTCGCCGGCGAGCGGGGCGACGCGGCCGTCCGCGGCCGCCGCGCTCTCGAGGGCGCGCGTGGTCGTCGTGCCGACGGCGACCACGCGCCGGCCCTCGGCGCGCGCCCGGTCGACCGCCGCGGCGACGCCCGCCGGCACCGCGACGCGCTCGGGGGCCAGCACGTGGTCCTCGACGCGGGCCGCCGTGATCGGGCGGAACGTCCCGGGCCCGACGTGCAGCGTGAGGGCGTGGACCTCCACGCCGCGGGCGCCCAGGCGGTCCAGGAGGCTCCGCGTGAAGTGCAGGCCGGCGGTCGGCGCGGCGACCGAGCCCGGCGGCTCCGCGTACACCGTCTGGTAGCGCTCGCGGTCCTCCGCCGTCGGCGCCGCGAAGCGCGCGATGTAGGGCGGGAGCGGCGGCAGCCCGTCCGCCCGCAGCAGGTCCTCGATCGTCCCGTCGAGCCGCTCGACGAGCCGCGGGCCGTCCGGGAAGACGCCGACGATGCGCAGCCGCGCCCGGCCCGCGACGAGCTCCGCGCCCACCCGGCACCGGCGCCCCGGGCGCACGAGGGCCCGCCAGCGCCGGTCGTCCTGCCGCTCGAAGAAGAGCAGCTCGATCGCGCGCCCGCCCGCGTCGCGCGCCGGCACGCGCGCCGGGATCACCCGCGAGTCGTTGACGACCAGGCAGTCGCCCGGACGCAGGAGCTCCGGCAGGTCGGCGAAGACGCGATCCTCGAACGTCTGCCGGGCGCGGTCGATCAGCAGGAGCCGCGACGCGTCCCGGGACGGCGCGGGCGCCTGGGCGATCAGCGCCGGCGGCAGGTCGTAGTCGAGCTCGGCGAGATCCACGGCGCCAGTGTACAGGGGCGACATCCCGCCTTGCGCGTCCGCGGCCCTCGGTGCGCAAGCCCGGCTTGCACGGGCAAAGCCTGCCGTCGTCGCCACTTTCCGCCCCTGGCGGGCGCTGGATCTGCAAGGTGACGTTGCGGCGCAGGGTCGTTCGTACCGGATTTCTAGGCCTTGTGCATGGCATGCCTCTTGCCACGATCGCCAGACGGGAGGGCAATCATGGCGGGCGGTCTCGTGCGCGTGCTGATCGGAGTGGACGTCGGAGGAACCACGACGGCGGGTGGCCTGGTCACCGCCGACGGCGAGGTGCTCTCG
>MGCF01000002.1 GCA_001788495.1 Candidatus Rokubacteria bacterium RIFCSPLOWO2_02_FULL_73_56 | reverse complement strand
TCATGACGTCGGCCGGGAACGGCACGATCTCGACCTTGCTCTTGAACTCGGTCCGGAGCTTGCCGAGCGCGACGATGTTCTTCGCGTCGTACTCGCCGAACTCGAGCGTGTGCATCGCGGTGGCCGTGTAGTCGAGGATGCGCCGCAGGTCCACCGGCAGCGCGTCGTACGCCTTCTTGTTGAAGGTGAACTCGCCCGTCGTGCCGGGCTCGTGCCAGCCGGGATAGTAGTAGTACTTCGCGGTCTGGTGCAGGCCGAGCTTCATGTCGTCGTGCGGCCCGACCCACTCCGAGGCGTCGATGACGCCGCGCTCGAGGGCCGTGTAGATCTCGCCGCCCGGCGTCAGCACGACGGTGCCGCCCGCCGCGGCGACGACCTTGCCGCCGAGGCCCGGGATGCGCATCTTCAGACCCTTGTAGTCGGCGATCGTGTTGATCTTCTTGCGGAACCAGCCGCCCATCTGCACGCCGGTCGAGGCCGACGGCCGCGGCACGAGGTTGAAGGGCTTGTAGGCTTCCTCCCAGAGCTTGATGCCGTCGCCGTAGTAGTACCAGACGTAGTGGCCCTTCGGGTTCATGCCGAAGGGGACGCCCGTGAACCACTGGCAAGCCGCTTCCTTGCCGGCCCAGTAGTACGCCGCCGAGTTGTACGCCTCGAGGGTGCCCTGCGAGCAGGCGTCGAACACGCCGAACGCGGGCACCAGCTCGCCCGCGGCGAACACCTGGATCTTGAGCCGCCCGCCGCTCAT
The DNA here is from genome assembly GCA_001788495.1 of Candidatus Rokubacteria bacterium RIFCSPLOWO2_02_FULL_73_56. Classification (GTDB taxonomy): domain Bacteria; phylum Methylomirabilota; class Methylomirabilia; order Rokubacteriales; family CSP1-6; genus GWA2-73-35. Next base: position 18,826 of record MGCF01000002.1, on the reverse strand, counting down.
CTCGTCGACCATCTTGCCGAACCGCTGGGCGTTGCCCTGCAGGACGTCCAGCGCGGGGGTCCAGCTCGTCGCCATGCGCCACTGGTACTTCGGCTGCGCGATGACGTTGGGCGCGTCGATCGCGGCCGTCGCGCCGGCGGCGACCAGCACGCCACCGGCCTTCACCAGGAACCTGCGTCGCTCCATCGGGATCCTCCTGTGTTGGAGTTCATGCTCCTCGGGACAAGTGGCGGCAGGATAGCATCTGCCCCCCTGCCCGGCAAACGGCCCAGACCCCATTGCAGTTCCCCCGCGCGAGACCAAGCTTGACACCGGCCCCCGTCCACACGTAGAGTCAGACCGACCGGTCGGTCTGCGATTTCATGCTGCTGCGCCAGGGACTTACGATGTTCATCCGTCCAGGAGGTAGGGCCGTGCGCTTGGCTGACCAGCGTCTTTCGCCCGTGTGGGACAAGGTGCGGGCGGGCGAGCGGCTCAGCCGCGAGGACGGCCTGCTGCTCTTCGAGACGGAAGACCTCCTCGGCGTCGGGCGCATGGCCGACCACGTCAAGTCCCGGCGCGAGGGGGACCGCGCCTATTTCGTCATCAACCGCTACATCTCGCCGACGAACGTCTGCGTACTCTCCTGCGCCTTCTGCGGCTTCGCGCGCAAGCAGGGCGAGGCCGGCGCCTTCGAGCACTCGATCGAGGACATCGTCGGCATGGTGCGTGCGGAGGTCCGCGAGGTCCACATCGTCGGCGGCCACCACCCGGACTGGCCGTTCGAATACTACGAGCGCGTAATCGCGGCGCTCCACGCCGCGCGCCCCGACGTCCAGATCAAGGCGTTCACCGCCGCCGAGATCGACTGGTTCTGCAGGCGCTGGAAGCTCGAGCCGCGCGAGGTCCTGACGCGGCTCAAGGCCGCGGGGCTCCAGACGATGCCGGGCGGCGGCGCCGAGATCTTCTCGCCGCGCCTGGCGAAGCTCCTGCGCTACACGGGCAAGGCCGGCGCCGACCGGTGGTGCGAGATCCACGGCGTCGCGCACGCCCTCGGCATCCGCACCAACGCCACGATGCTCTACGGCCACGTCGAGACCCTCGCCGAGCGCGTGGACCACCTGCTGCGCCTGCGCGCGCAGCAGGACGCCTCGGGCGGGTTCCTCACGTTCGTCCCGCTGCCGTACCAGGTCGGGACGACGCGCCTGGTGCCGCGGCCGACCCCGCCGGCCGACAACCTCCGGACCATCGCCGCGGCGCGCCTGCTGCTCGACAACTTCCCCCACGTCGAGGCGTACTGGGTGCTGCTCGGCGAGGAGACGGCCTCGGTCGCCCTGCACTTCGGGGCCGACGACGTCAACGGCACGCTCGAGGACGAGCGCGTCCAGCACATGGCGGGGGCCGAGACGCCCGCGGGCCTCGCCCGCGAGCAGCTCTTGCGCATGATCCGCGACGCGGGCAAGGTCCCCGTCGAGCGCGACGCCCTCTACAACGTCGTGAAGGTGTGGCCGGGCGAGGTGAGCGCCGCCGCGGCGCGAGCCGAGCGTTGAGATGAGGTGGCCGGGCGAGGCGAGTGCCGCCGCGGCGCGAGCCGAGCGATGAAATGATCGAGAGCGTCCGCGACAGGGTCCTCGCCGGCAAGCGCCTGGACCGCGAGCACGGCCGCTGGCTCCTCACCGGGGCGCCGCTGCTCGAGCTGGGCGCGCTCGCGCAGGAGGTCCGGTTCGCGCGGCTGCCCGAGCGCGCCGTCACGTTCGTCATCGACTCGAACCCGAACTACACGAACGTCTGCGTCACCGACTGCCAGTTCTGCGCCTTCTACCGCAAGCCCGGCCACCCGGAGGCCTGGACACTCGGCGTGGAGGAGGTGCTCGAGAAGGTCGCGCTCGCCGCCGCGAAGGGCGCCACGACGGTGCTGCTCCAGGGCGGCCACAACCCGGACCTGCCGCTCGAGTACTACGTGAGCCTCGTGCGCGAGACGCGCCGGCGCTTTCCGGGCGTGACGCCCCACTTCTTCACCGCCTCCGAGATCCAGACCGTCGCGCGGGTGAGCGGCCTCTCGATCGGCGACGTCCTCGACCGGCTCCGGGAGGCGGGGCAGCGCACGCTCCCCGGCGGCGGCGCCGAGGTGCTCTCCGAGCGCGTGCGCCGGCGCATCGCGCCGAAGAAGGGCGGGCCCGGCGCCTGGCTCGAGGTCCACCGCGAGGCCCACCGCCGCGGCTTCCAGTCCACGGCGACGATGATGTACGGCCACGTCGAGACGCCCGACGACCTCCTCGATCACCTCGACGCGATCCGCGACCTGCAGGACGAGCACGGCGGCTTCACCGCCTTCGTCCCCTGGTCGTTCAAGCCGGGCCACACGCGCCTCGAGAAGTGGATCACGCAGGTGCAGGGGCCGAACGCGTACCTCCGGATGCTCGCGGCCGCGCGCCTCTACCTCGACAACTTCCCCCACGTCCAGGCGTCGTGGTTCTCCGAGGGCAAGCGCGCCGGCCAGATCGCGCTCCACTTCGGGGCCGACGACTGGGGCGGCACGCTCTTCGAGGAGAACGTCCACCGGGCGGCCGACTTCGTGAACACGATCGGCGTCGAGGAGATCGTGACCCTGATCCGCGAGGCGGGTTTCGCGCCCGTCCAGCGCACGACGACCTACGAGATCCTGCGGCGCTACTAGCCTAGATCGGATCGATCGGGGGGAGCGCGGGGATCAGGCCCTTCGCGTGCGCCAGCCCGAAGAGCCGCTCGATCGCGGCGCGGCCCTCCGCCCCGAGCGAGAGCGTCAGGTCGTTGACGTACATCAGGACGAAGCGCCGGCAGGTCTCCTTGTCGATCCCGCGCCCGTGGCGCATCGCGTACTCGAGCGCCTCGTCGACGTGCGCCTGGGCCCAGGCGATCGAGTCGCGCAGCGCCTGCGAGAGCTGCCGGTGCATCGGCTCGCCGAGGTCGCGCCGCATCACGTTGACGCCGAGCGGGAGCGGCAGGCCCGTCTCCCGCTCCCAGACCTCGCCGAGGTCGAGCACCTTCACGAGGCCGAGCTGCGCGTGGGTGATCTGCCCCTCGTGGATCAGGAGCCCGACCTCCGCCTGGCCCTCCAGGACCGCCCGCGGGATCTTGTCGAACGCGACCTCGATCAGCGGCGGGTCGCCGACGAACAGCCGCAGCAGCAGCGCCGCGGTCGTGTGCCTGCCGGGGATCGCGACGACGCGGCGCTCCAGCTCGGCGCGCGGCACCGGCCCCTTCGCCACCAGGATCGGCCCGTAGCCCTTCCCCATCGACGCGCCGGGGTCCATCATCCGGTAGCGGTCGGCGATCAGCAGGTACGTCGCGAACGAGACCGCCGTCACCTCGAGCTCGCCGGTCCGCGCGCGGCGGTTCAGCGACTCGATGTCCTCGAGCACGTGCTCGATCCGGACGTCCGGGATCCCCACCTTCCCGGCCGTGAGCGCGTAGAACATGAAGGCGTCGTCCGGGTCCGGGCTGTGCCCTATCCTCACCGTCTGCATCGTCGGCTCCCGTGAGCAAGCTCGAGACGCGCGGGCGCATCCTGGAGGCCGCGCTCGAGGTGTTCGCCCGCAAAGGCTACCACAGGGCGCGCGTGGACGACATCGTGCGCGCCTCGGCGACGTCGAAGGGCGCCGTCTACCACCACTTCCCGAACAAGCAGGCGGTGTTCCTCGCGCTCGTGGACGACTTCGCCGCGCGCCTGACCCGCGGCGTCGCCGCGGCGATCGCCGCGCGCCAGGGCGCGCTCGCCAGGGTGCAGGGCGCGCTCATGGCGGCGCTCGACACCTTCGCCGGCAACGAGCGGCTCGCGCGGCTCATCCTGCTCGAGGCCGCGAGCCTCGGCCCCGTGTACCAGGCCAAGCGCGCCGAGGTGGCCGGCCGCTTCGCCGCGCTGATCCGCGGCTACCTCGACGAGGCGGTCGCCGACGGCTCGATCCCGCCCCTCGACACCGCCGTCGCCACGCTCGCGTGGCTCGGCGCGGTGAACGAGATCGTCATCCAGTGGCTCCACGGCGACGTGCCGGACCTCGGCGCGTCGATCCCCGCGCTGACGCGCCTCCTCCTGCGCTCGATCGGCACGCCCGCCGCGCCGGACGCGCCGCCGGGCTGAGCGTCGCGCCGCCGTTCCGGAAACGCGCGCGCCGCGGCGGCCCGCCGGCGGGTCCGCGTGCTACGATAGTTCCCAACTTCTCGGGAGGCCTCACATGGGCAAGATCAGCGGCGCGCACCTGCTCGTCCGCGCGATGCGCCGGCACGGCGTCGAGCGCATCTTCGGTCTCTGCGGCGATCACGTGAACTCGATCTTCAACGCGTGCCTCGACGAGGGCGTCGGCGTCGTCGACACGCGCCACGAGTCCGGCGCCACGCACCTGGCCGACGGCTGGGCGCGGGTGACCGGCCGGCCCGGCGTCTCCGTCGTCACGGGCGGGCCGGGGCACACGAACTCGCTGACGGGCCTCGCGACCGCGTGGATGGCCGCGAGCCCGATGATCGCGATCAGCGGGATGCACGAGGCGCGCCTGCGCGAGCAGGGCCCCCTGCAGGAGGTGGACCAGCTCGACATGGTGCGGGCGATCACCAAGTGGGCGCGCGTGGCGGAGGACCCGCGGCGGCTCGCCCACTACTTCGCGATCGCGTACCGCGAGGCGGTCAGCGGCCGGCCCGGCCCGGTGCACCTGACGATTCCGAGCGACGTCGCCGAGGCGACGGTGGACGACGACGCGCCGCTGCCCGAGCCTTACCGCTTCGAGCCCGCCGCCGCGAGCCAGGCGGCGCTGGACGCCGCCATCGGCCTGCTCCACGGGGCCGAGCGGCCCGTCGTGGTCGCCGGCAGCGGCGTGTGGTGGAGCCGCGGCTGGGAGGCGCTCGAGCGCTTCGTCGAGGCCGCGCAGCTCCCCTGCTTCACGATCGGCATGGCCCGCGGCGCGGTCTCGGACGAGCACCCGCTCTGCCTCGGCTACGCCGACCCGATCCTCAACGCGGCCGCGCGCGAGATCAAACGCGCCGACGTCGTGCTGCTGATCGGCAAGCGCGTGGACTTCCGCCTGGCGTACGGCAACCTCTTCGGCCCGGACGCCGCGCTGATCCAGATCGACGTCCACGGCCCGGAGCTCGGGCGCAACCGCGCCGCGCAGCTCCCGATCCAGGCGGACGCGCGCGTCGCGCTCGAGCAGCTCGCGGCGGCGGCCGAGCGGCACGGCGGCTGGCGGCAGAAGGCGTGGGTCGAGGAGCTCCGGCGCGCCCGCCGCGCGTTCGTCGCGGCGAGCGCCAGGGACGAGGCCTCGGACGCCGCGCCCCTGCACCCGCTCCGCATCGTCAAGGAGGTCCGCGAGGCCGCGGGCGGCGACGTCACCTGGGTCATCGACGGCGGCGACTTCGCCCAGTGGGCCCGGCTCGCGCTGCCGGCGCGGCTGCCCGGTCACTGGGTGCGCCTGGGCGCGATGGGCACGCTCGGCGCCTCGATCCCCTTCGGCATCGCGGCGCAGCTCGCCCACCCGAAGGAGCCGGTCGTGGTGCTGACGGGGGACGGCGGCATGGCGTTCCACGCCTGGGAGCTGCACACCGCGCTCCGGTTCGAGGCGCCGGTCGTCGTCGTGGTCGGCAACGACTGCGGCTGGGGGATGGAGCGCGAGCTGCAGCGCGCGTTCTACGACCGGACCGTCGGCACCGAGCTGGGCCCGGTCCGCTACGACCGGGTCGTGGCGGCGATGGGCGGCCACGGCGAGCACGTGGAGAAGCCGGCGGAGCTGCGCCCGGCGCTCGAGCGCGCGCTGCGCGCCGGCCGCCCCGCCTGCGTGGACGTGGCGATGCGCGGCGTGGCGAGCCCGCTCACCGCCGCGAACATCGCCCGCATCAAGGCCCGGTGACCGGCGCGTTGCTCGACGCCGTCGTCCGGCGCGACCGCGCGGTCACCCTGGCCGGGGTCGCCGCGGTCGCCGTCCTGGCCTGGGCCTGGCTCGTCCGTCTGGGCCGCGAGCTGGCGGCGATGGCGGACATGCACATGGGGCCGTGGACGATCGTGGACGCGGCGCTGGCGGCCGTCATGTGGGCGGTCATGATGGTCGCGATGATGCTCCCCGCGGCCGCGCCGATGATCCTCGCCTTCACCGCCGTGCACCGCCGGCGCGCGGCGGCGGGCGCCGGCGGCGCGCCCCACGTGAGCGTCTGGCTCTTCGTGACGGGCTACCTCGCCGTGTGGACGGGCTTCAGCGTTGCCGCGGCCGCCGCGCAATGGGGTCTCCACGCCGCCGCGCTCCTGTCCCCGGACGCGATGCGCGCGGCGCCGCTCGTCGGCGCGGCGTTCCTCGCCGCGGCCGGCATCTGGCAGCTCACGCCGCTCAAGTACGCGTGCCTGGCGCAGTGCCGCACACCGCTCGGCTTCCTCCTGCGCGAATGGCGCGAGGGCCGGCGCGGCGCGCTCGTGATGGGCCTGCGCCACGGCGGGTACTGCCTCGGCTGCTGCTGGGTGCTGATGGCGCTCCTGTTCGTGGGGGGCCTGATGAACCTCGTCTGGGTCGCGGCGCTGGCCGGCTTCGTGCTGCTCGAGAAGGTGCTCCCCGCGGGACGCCTGACGAGCTGGGCGAGCGGCGCCGCGCTGCTCCTCTGGGCGGCCTGGACCCTGGCGCAGCGGGGCTGAGGCTACTCCGCCGCCGCGCCGAAGCGCACGCCGAAGTCGCCGGCGCGGATCGCGCGGATGATCGCGTCGCGGTCGCGCGGCGCGTCCACCTCGATCCACGCCCGGCCGACGTGCACCGGCCTGTGGGCGTCGTCGGTCGCGAGCTTCACGAGCGGGATCTCGTCGCTCGCGTACTGCGGCCGGTGATGGCCCGTGTCGCTCACCTCCACCGCGTCGAGGCGCAGGCCGTCGCGCTCGATCACGCGCGCGCGCTCGATCGTCTCCTCGATGGACAGCCGGTACCGCGCCGGGTGGTTCAGCACGTGGAGCGTCTCCCGGTCGCCGAGCACCCGCCCGATGTGCTGGTCGAACCGGTCGTAGTTCAGCTCGACCCCGTGGAAGAGGAGCAGGCGCGAGGCGAGCCGGGGCAGCGCCCGCCAGTAGCTCGCGCCGATGCGGTCCTCGTGGTCGGTGATGGCGAGGAAGTCGTAGCCGAGCGCTTCGTAGGCAGCGACGAGCCGCGCCGGACGCTCGACGCCGTCCGAGTACGTCGTGTGGGCGTGGAGGTTGCCCCGCAGGGGCGGCATCAGACGGCGCAGGCGGCGCGGGTGCCGCGAGGCCGCGCGGGAGCGGTCATCCGCTCAGTTCGCGGGGCGCCGGGCGGGCTCGGGCGGCGGCCCGTCCCACGTGACCGCGAAGCCGAGCCCGAACCAGCCGCTGACCTCGCGCCACCCGGCCACCGGGCCGCCGACGGGCGTGTTCGGCGAGGTCCAGGCCGCGACGCCCGCATGCCCCGTGGACGTCGGGGTCGCGTACCTGCTCGAGAGCCCCCGGACGAAGCTGGGGGCGTAGGGCACGTTCGTGCCGCGCGGGTAGACGTCGCCGTCGCTCGGCCGCGTCGCGTCGCCGATCCCGGTCGGCGCCCCGCCGGGCTCGCGCTCGATCACGACGCGCGGGGGCGCCGGCGCCTTCTGGATCTCGACCTGCTGCGCCGCGGCGGGCGCCGCGGCGAGCACGACGAGCGCGAGGGCGACGAGGAGCCTCATGCGCCCGATGATATCACGCCCGGGTCAGCCGCATGAGCAGGCCGACGTCGGCGAGCGCGTCGAGCGCGAGCGCCGCGTCCTCGACGCGGGCTACCGCGGCCCGCGGCAGCGCACGGGCGGCGTTGTCGCGGAACTTCTCCACCACGGCTTGCGGTTCGAGCGGGCGCCGCGGGCCGCCGCGGCCGTCGGGCTCGCGCGCCTCCAGCACGCGCCCGTCGCGCAGGCGCACGCGCACCCAGCCCGGGAATCCGTCGGGGAAGGTCGAGTCGGGGTCCAGCGCGTGCGCGACGCGCGCGGCGAGCGCGAGCACCCGCGCGTCGGCGATCCGCTCGGGCGCGTACGTGTCCAGTCCGACGCGCCCGTCCACGAGCGCCGCGGCCACGGAGTACGGCAGGCTGAACTGCGCGTCGTACGGCGTGCGCGGGCGGAGCTTCGCCTCGCGTGGCTCGCACACGATCGGCACCTCCCCGGCCGGCACCCGGCACTCGACCGCCGCGATCGCGTCGGGCGTGAGCCCGTGCGCGCGCCGGAGCGCCAGCACGCAGTCGAGGTAGGCGTGGTTGTAGTGGCAGCACGGGTACGGCTTGAAGCCGATGCGGAGGGTCTCCCACTCGCCGCCGAGCGTCCCGAACGGCGCCCGGTCCGGCTCGACGCCGAGGAAGGTGCGGTAGAAGCCGAAGCGCCCGTCGAGGATCGTCGCGGGCCCGGTGAAGCCGCCGCGCGCGAGGCCGGCGGCGACGATGCCCGAGTGCGCCGCCCAGCCGGGGTGCAGGCGCTTGACCCAGGAGCCGTCCTCGAGGAACTCGAGCAGCCCCGAGGCCAGGCTGCCGGCGATGCCGAGGGCGGCGACGAGCCGGGCGGCGTCGAGCCCCTCGAGCCGGCCCGCCGCGAGCGCCGCGGCGAACGCCCCGCACACCGCCGTCGCGTGCCAGCCGCGGGCGTGAAACGCGCCGGGCGCCGCCATGCCGAGGCGCGTGATCGCCTCGAGCCCCGCGACCGCCGCGGTGACGACCCGGCGCCCGTCGGCGCCCGCCGCCTCGCCGAGCGCCAGCACCGCCGGCAGCACGACCGCCGAGGCGTGCGTGATCGAGGCGGCGTGCGTGTCGTCGAAGTCGAGGCCGTGGGCGAGCGCGCCGTTGGCGAGCGCGGCGAGCGGCGCGGGCGCGGTGAGCTTCGTGCCGACCACCGTGCACGGCCCGTCCTGGCCCGCGGCCCAGCCCTCGAGCGCGCCGCGGAGCGCCGGCGCCGTCTCGCCGGTGGACGCGGCGAGCGCGATCCCGAGCACGTCGAGGGCGCGCAGGCGCACGCTCGCCACGACCTCGGGCGGGATGCGCTCGAAGGCGAGGTCGGCGCCGAAGCCGGCCAGCGCGCGGGCCAGGCTCATCGCGCCAATGATACCCTTGCCGCATGCCGAAGGCCGCGCGCGCCGCCCTGCTCGCCGTCCTGGCCCTGCTCCTGGCCGCATGCGGCGAGGTCCTGCAGGGCGAGCCGGCGCCCACGCGCGCGCCCGACTTCCGGCCCGAACAGGTGCGCCGGCCGCTCGTGCTCGTCCGCCTCGTGCGCGGGCCCGGCGAGTGGGAGGAGCGTGAGAGCCGGGCGCTCCCGGACGAGTACCAGGGCGCGCTCCTCGAGGCGCTGAACGCGCGCGCCGTGCTCGCCCGGGAGGTGCAGGTGCGCGGCGAGCGCGACGGCCGGCTCGACGCTCCGGCCGCCCTCGCCCGCGCGCGCGAGCTCGGCGCCGACCACGCCGTCCTGGTCGAGATCCGCGTCGCGCAGGTTCAGGCGGTCTTCTGCCGCGACAGCCGCCGCGCCTTCCGCGCGGCGGCGACGCTCTGGAGCCAGTCGCTCCGGGTGCTGCGCGCGGCGGACGGCGCGGTGCGCCTGGCGGTCGCGCCCGGCTCGTCGCTCGACCTGCTCGACGTGGAGGCCGACTGCGAGAGTCCGCGCGAGTCGCGCCGGCGCTCGGCGGGCGAGACGATCGACGAGGCGGTGCGACGAATGCTCGGGCGGGTCGTCGGCCCCTGAGGGCCGCGAGGCTAGCCGGGCAGCGCGAGGCGGTTGCCGTCGGCCTCCCGGCTCCTGAGCGCCGTGATCGTCCGGCCGTCGGCGTCGGTGACCGGGAACTCCTCGGCCAGCCCCGCGTCCACGAGCTGCTGCACGAGCGCCTCGCGCTCGGGGCCCGGCGACGGGAGCGCGTGCGACTTCCAGCGCATGACGAAGTAGCCGCGGCCCACGTGCGGCAGCCGCGCCTCGGCACGCCGCAGCTCCTCGAGCCCGCGCTCGAGCGCCGTCGCCGGCGGCGCGCCCGGCTCGCGGGCCGCGCGCGCCACGCGCGACGGCGCCGCGCGGGGTGGCACGCGCTCGGCGACGCGCGCCGCGCGCTCGGCGCGGAACGTGGCGAGGCCGTCGGCGAGCTGGAGGTGGCCGAAGCAGCGCACGCGCAGGTCCGACGAGAGCTCGCCCGCCGACCACGTCGCGACCCAGACCTGGCGGCCGAGCGCGTTCACCGCCTCGACGGCGGGGACGAAGTCGTCGTCGCCGGAGACCAGCACGGCCGCGTCGAAGGCGCCGATCGCCGCGTAGTGGATCAGGTCGGCCACGAGGCGCGTGTCCACCCGCTTCTCGGTCGTGTACTCGTGGTCCCCGCCGCAGACCGAGCAGCGCCCGGTCCGCCAGACGCGCAGCTCGCGCCGCACGAAGTAGCCGGGCCGGAGCTCGAGCCCCTTCAGGAAGCCCTCGACGAGCGGCGGGGCGTCGGCGGACACGCCCACGTAGTAGTAGGCGCCGGCGAAGATCGCCGCCGGGCCGCCGACGGCCTGGGTGATCCAGGAGGCGAGCCGGTCGTAGTCGACGCGCAGCGACTCGTCGAAGCGCTGCAGCGAGCGGTAGAAGTTCGCTCCGTCAATAAAAATGCTGACTTTCATAATGGTGGACGATACTGGACTCGAACCAGTGACCTCTGGCATGTGAGGCCAGCGCTCTGCCAACTGAGCTAATCGTCCGTGCTGGGGATTCTAACCACTTGGCCCACCACGGTCAAGCGCCGGCCCGTTGGCCTCCTGTGCACTGTGCCGGAAACTTTGCGCGTGTCCGCGACGCGCTGCGCGAGCGGGAAATCACTCGTCAACGCGCCCCTGGTCGGTGACCATCCTGGCGAGCGTGACGCCCAGCGCCCGCGCCAGGCGCGCCATGGTGTCGAGCGTCGGCGACTTCTCCCCGCGCTCGAGCTCGCCGAGGAACTTGCCCGAGAGCTGGGCGCGCGCGCCGAGCCGCTCCTGGCTGAGTGCGCGGCCGCGGCGTAGCTCGCGCAGCCGCCGACCGAAGGCCGCGCGGAGCTTCGTGGGGACCGTGTGCCGCCGACGCCGTCTCACCGGGTGCCTCCGGCCCGCTCGGCGCCGAGCCGCGCGTCCAGATACTTCTGGAGCTCTCGATAGAAGTCTCCGTGAGACCCGACATCGAGGACCGCGACGACGTTCCGCCTGGCGTCGCATTGATCGGCGGGCAGGAGCCGCAGCGCCTGCCGCTTCTTCTTGACCGTTGCACGCATCGCGTGACCCCCCTCACGACTTGACTACGATGTAGACAGCCGAGCGGTCGTCTGTCAACCGCCCCAGGATCGAGGGCCGGGGGATGTCGAAGGACCCGGCCGCTCCGCCCGCTCGAGCCGCTGCCGCAGCCCCTCGACCGCGGTCTCGTCCATCTCGGGTACCATGATAGCCGATGTCGCACGTGCTGATCCTCACCGCCAGCTACGGCTCCGGCCACAACGCGGCGGCGCGCTGCCTCGCCGCCGCCTTCGAGCGCGCGGGTGCGCGGGCGACCGTCGTCGATCACTTCCGCGAACTGGTCCACCCGCTCTTCGACCGCGCCTCGCGCGCGCTCTACTACGCGATGCTGCGCCGGGCGCCGTTCCTCTGGGGCGCGGGCTACGCGCTCGGCGACTGGATGCGGAGCGACTCGCCCTTCACCTTCGGCGTGACGCGCATCGGCGCCGAACGCCTCGCCGCGCTGCTCGCGCGTCTGGCGCCCGACGCGGTCGTCACCGTGCACGCGACCCCGGCGGCGGCGCTCTCGGCCCTGGTCGCCCGGGGCGCCGCCGTGCCGCCCCACACGACGGTCGTCACCGACTTCGTCGCGCACAGCCAGTGGATCGCGCCCCGCATCGACCGCTACTGCGTCGCCGCCCTGGAGGTGAAGCACGAGTTCGTCGCGCGCGGGACCCCGGGCGAGCGGATCGTGGTCACCGGCATCCCCGTGCGCGCCGAGTTCGCCGAGCCCGTGAACCCGCTCGCCGCGCGCCAGGCGTTCGGGCTCGCCCCCGGGGTGCCGGTCGTCCTCGCGATGGCAGGCTCCCAGGGGGCGTTCGGCCGGCTGCCCGACGTGGCCCGCGCGCTCGGGCGCCTCGAGCGCCCGGTCCAGGGCGTCCTCGTCGCCGGGCGGGACGCGGGCTTGAGGGCGCGGCTCGAGCGGCTCACCGCGGGCACCGCGGTCCGCACGCTCGGCTACGTCGGCGAGGTCCGGCGGCTCATGGCGGCGGCCGATCTCCTGGTGAGCAAGGCCGGCGGCATGACGCTCGCCGAGGCGATGGCCGCCGGGCTCCCCCTGCTCGCCTACGGCTCGCTGCCCGGCCAGGAGCGGCGCAACGAGCGCTTCGCCGCGCGCTCGGGCATCGCGCTGATCGCGCGCTCGCCCCGCGAGCTCGCCCAGGCGCTGGCGCGCGCGCTCGACGCGCCGGCGCTCCGCGAGCGGATGCGCCTGCGGATGAGCCGGCTCGGGCGCCCGGACGCGACCGCGCGGATCGTCGAGCTCGTCCTCGAGGAGACGAGCCGGAGGGCGCGGCCGTGATCCTCGGGCGCGTGGCGCTCGGCGCCGCGCTCGCGTGGGGGACGTACGCGTGGGGCGCGCACCTCTTGACGCCGGCCTGCGTGTGGCGCGGCGGGCGCGCGCAGCGGCGCGTCGCGCTCACGTTCGACGACGGCCCCGACCCGACGTGGACGCCGCGCGTCCTCGACCTGCTCCGCGCGCGGGGGGTCCGGGGCTCCTTCTTCGTCGTGGGCGCGCGCGCGGCCCGGGCGCCGGAGGTGGTGCGACGCATGGCCGGCGAGGGACACGAGGTCGCGAGCCACGGCTGGTCGCACCGGAGCCTCTGGCTCTGCGGGCCGCGCCGCACCGCGGAGGAGGTCGGGCGCTCCCACGAGCTGCTGACGGCGCTCACGGGCTGCGCGCCGCGCCACTTCCGCCCGCCGTGGGGCATGGTCAACGCGGCGCTCTTCCTGGCGCTCCGCCGGCACGGCCAGCGCTGCGTGTTCTGGTCCGTCCAGCCCGAGGGGCGCAGGCCCGCGCCCGCCGAGGCGCAGGCCCGGCGCGTGCTCGCGCGCGCGCACCCGGGCGCGATCGTGGACCTGCACGACGCCGAGGGCACGCCGCGCGCGCCCGAGCGGCTGCTCGCCGCCCTGCCCGTCATGCTCGACGGCCTCCGCGCCGCCGGCTACGACCTCGTCACCGTCGCCGAGCTGCTCGCCTGATCACGGTGGCCCGTTCCCCCAGAGCCAGCGCCCCCCCGTGCTCGCCAGGAGCCGCGCGCCCGGCAGGCGGCCGGCCACGCTCCGCTCCGGCGGCCGTACGCTCACGAGCCAGACGCGGCCCGCCCCCCAGGCCTGCCTGAGCCGGGCCTCGTCCCAGAAGCGCTCGCGCGCCTCGGGGCGGAGCGCCCCGAACGCGAGCACGCTCACCCGCCCGTCCACGATCGCCGGCCGCCGGCCCGCGTACCACTCGAGCGCGCCCGAATTCTCGAGCGGGCCCTCGTGGACGACCACGTCGCCCGGGCCGGCGGCGCGCGCGATCGCCCGGCCCACGCCGGCGGCGGCGCGGTGGGCGGAGACGAGCGCCAGCGCGGCGGCGACCGACGGGAGCACGCCCGCGAGCGTCGCGACGACGGCGAGCACGGCGGCGCCGCGTCGCGCGAGGGGCCTCACCGCCGCGCACGCCGCGAGCGCCACGACGCCGAGCCCGAGCGCCAGCGCCGTGGCGCCGACGAGCGGGCGGAACGCCGGCCACGGCGGCACCGGCGCCGCGGCGCCGGCGAGCGCGCTCTTCCGCGTCGCGACGTCGGTGGCACCGAGCACGTCGGCGAGGACACGGGCGCCGCCGTCGCCCGCCCAGGCGAGCGCGCACGCCGCTGCGAGCGCGGCCAGCAGGACCGCGTGGGTCCAGGCGAGGCCGCGGGCGGCGCGCGACTCCCAGGCCCGCGCCGCGAGGAGCGCGATCGCGAAGTACGCGGGCAGGCCGTAGTGCGGCAGGCGGAAGCGCGAGACGAGCGTCGCGCCGAGGACGCCGAGCGTCCACAGGGCGAGCGCCACCCAGGGCAGCTCCGCCGGGTCGCGCCAGGCGCGGCGCCGGACGAGGGCGACGACCGCCACGCCCGCGGCGAGCGCCCAGGGGGCCGCGCCGAGCAGGGCGACGGCGAGGAACGTCGCCGCGCCGAGCGGCACGTCCTCGTCCGGGAACCGGCGCGCCCCGAGGACGTTGAGCAGGTGGTTGTCCACGAGCGTGTACCAGAGGACGCCGGGCGTCCGCCGCTCGGCGAGGAGCCACCAGCCGAAGCCGAGCACCGCGCCCGCGGCCACGCCGGGCCACGGCAGCCATCGCGCGAGCGGGCGCGCCCCCCCGCCGAGGGCGAGCGCGGCGCCGAGCACGAGCGGTGGGGCGAGCGCGCCGAGCGGGTCCTTGGCGAGCGCGGCCAGGCCGAACGCCGCGAGCCCGGCGGCGACGCGCCCGCGCCGCCCGTCGGCGAGGCCCGTGAGGCAGAGGGCGAAACCCCAGGCGAGCGCGGCGACGAACAGCGACTCCGGCCGCACGTAACGGGCGAACGCGAAGAACCCCGGGCTCGTCGCGAGCGCGAGGCCCGCGAGCAGGCCGCCGCGGGGGCCGAGCAGGCGCGCGCCGAGCCAGGCGGTCGCGGCGACGGCGGCGAGCGCCGCGAGCGCCGGCACCGCGCGCGCCGCGGCCTCGCCCGGCCCGGCCAGCGCGAACGCCGTCGCGAGCAGCGCGTAGAGGAGCGGCGGCTTGTCCACGTAGCGGACGCCGCCGAGCGTCAGCGCGAACGGGTCGCGCGAGTGCCCGAGCTCGCGGGCGATCTCGGCGTGCATCCCCTCGCCGGGATCGTCGAAGGGCGCCCGGCCGAGACCGGGCAGGATCGAGAGCGCCGCCGCGAGGACGGCCAGCCCCGCCGCGGTCGCGGCGCGCGCGGCCGGGCTTCGAGGGCGGCAGAGAATCGAGCTCACGGGATCCCGTTGGAGTGTCGGGGGGAGCGGCGGGCGCTCCCCCCGACGTCGACTCAGGTTCGCGAGACCAGCGCCACGCCGAGCACGATGAAGGCGATGCCCGTCCAGCGCGCCGGCGTCACCGCCTCCGCGAGCAGGAGCTGGGCGAGGAGCGCGACGACGATGTAGTCCACGGCCGTCATCGGCAGCACCTGGCTCACGTTCGCGCGGGAGAGCAGCGTGAGGTACATGAAGAAGAAGGTCGCCTGCAGCGCCACGCCCAGCAGCAGCCACGGGTTCGAGACCGCGCGCCCGATCATGCCGGCGAGGTTCGCGGCCGGCGCCTCGGTCAGGTCGCCGACGGTCTTCATCCCCTTCGAGAGCAGCACGTGGCCCGTGCCCCCGATCATCGCCGCGATCAGCACCAGCACCGTGGTCTTGAGCATCAGAGTGACTTTCCGATCGCCGAGAGGACGGCCTTCTCGACGGTCTGGTCCGTGGTCGTGAGGGGCTCGTCGCTGTCCATCCAGAGGATGCGCTCCCGCTTGAACACGCTCCGCTCCAGCGTGATCGTCGTCCGGCCCTCGCCCGCGGCCTTCACGTTGACGCGCAGCCGGTGGCGCGTCCCCTTCGCGTACACGCCGTAGTCCTCGCCCTCGACACGCCGCGAGTCGGTCGTGATCCAGCCGATCGCCCGGTCCTCCTTGTCGATGTCCCAGCCGAGGTGCTTGAGGACCGCGAGCGTCGTGGTCCACGCCCGCTCCACGGGCACCGGGAAGGTCTGCGACACCGGCTCGGCGGCGCCGGCCGGCCCCGCCAGGGCCACGAGCACCACCACCGCCCGGATGACTGCCCTCATGTCCGCTCCTCTCCTCGCCGCGCTCTACGCGGCCTCGAGCCGGCCCCCGCGGAGCCGGTACACCGCGCCCCAGCCCGCGACGACCTCCGGGTGGTGGCTCGCCACCACGACCGCCGCGCCCGCCTGCGCGCGCCGCCGGAGCCCGTCGAGGATGACGGCGCCGTTGGCGTCATCCAGATTGCCCGTCGGCTCGTCGGCGAGCAAGAGGGGCGGGTCGTTCAGCACCGCCCGGCACCAGGCCACGCGCTGCTGCTCGCCGCCCGAGAGCTGCGCCGGGTAGTGGTCCCGGCGGTCCGCCACGCCGAGCTCGTCCAGGAGCGCGAGCGCCCGCCGCCGCGCCTCGGCGGCCGGCCGGCCGACGTAGCGCGCCGCGAGCAGCACGTTCTCGAGCGCGGTGAGCGACGGC
Organism: Candidatus Rokubacteria bacterium RIFCSPLOWO2_02_FULL_73_56; assembly: GCA_001788495.1. Taxonomy (GTDB): domain Bacteria; phylum Methylomirabilota; class Methylomirabilia; order Rokubacteriales; family CSP1-6; genus GWA2-73-35. The sequence continues at coordinate 2,652 of MGCF01000002.1, read as the reverse complement.
ACGAGCAGGAACGCCTGGAAGACGAAGCCCACCCACCGGCCCCGCGCGCGGCTCTTCGCCGAGCGCCCGAGCCCGCCGACGCGCTCGTCGCCGAACCAGAGCTCGCCCCCGTCGGCGTCCTCGAGCAGGCCGAGGAGGTTGAGGAGCGTGCTCTTGCCCGAGCCCGACGCGCCGGTGACCGCGGCCACCTCGCCCGCTTTCACCGCGAGGTCCACGCCGTCGAGGACGCGGATCGGCGCGCCCGACGGGGCGCGGTACGCCTTCGCGAGACCGGCCGCGCGCAGCACTCAGGCGCCCCGTCGGATCGCCTCGGCGGGCGAGAGCGCGACGATCCGCCGGGTCGCGTAGCCGGCCGCGGCGGCGCCCAGCAGCACGGAGAAGACGAGCGCGCCCGCGAGCAGCCGCGGCGAGAAGTCGAACAGCTCCTGGCCCGAGCGCGCCGCCCAGCCGTCGAGCACGGCGCCGAGGGCCAGCGCGAGCGCGACGCCGCCGAGCCCGCCGGCGAGCGTGACGGCGAGCGACTCGGCCAGGACCTCGCGCGCGAGCTGCAGGTCCGTGGCGCCGAGCGCGCGCTTGACGCCGAAGTCGCGGATCCGCTCGAACACCGCCGCGGCCATCGTGTTGGCGAGCGAGAGGCCGCCGATGACGAGCGCGAGCGCCCCGATGCCGACCAGCAGCGCCGAGAAGAACGCGGTCGAGGAGCGCAGGAGCCCCGACAGCTCGCTCGGCAGCTGCACGTTCACGCCGGGCACGCGCTCGCGGATGCGCAGGGCGACGGCGTCGGGCTCCTCGCCGTCCTTCCAGCCGACGGCGGCGCCGGTGTTGAGGTCGGCCGCGGTGAGCGCCGCCGCGCCCGAGGCGAGCACGGTCTGGAGCAGCCGGTCCTTGGCCACCCACTGCTCGCGCGCGTCCTGGATCGGCACGAACACGAACCGGTCGGGCGCCGTCAGCATGCGCTCGAGCACGCCCACCACCTCGTAGGAGGCGCCCTCGAGCGCGAGCCGGCTGCCCGGGCGCAGGCCGCGCGCGGCGGCGAACGAGGCGCCGAGGACCGCGACCCGGCGGTCGCCCTCGCGCAGGAAACGCCCCGCGCGGACCGGGAGCGCGCGGTAGTGGCGGTTCGGCATCGGCACGGCGAGGTCGAGCCCGAGCACCAGCTCCTGCGTGAGCGTCATGAACTGCGAGACCGAGGGGTTGAGCGGCAGCATCACCTGCGGTTGCACGCCTGCGACGCCCCGTACCGCCGCGAGCGCGCGGAGCGTGGCCGCGGGCAGCAGGCCGCCGGCGGTGAAGCCCGCGCCCATGCCCATGCCCCGTCCCGCGACCGAGATCTGGCCCAGCACGAAGCGGTCGCCGCCCTCGATGAACCGGACGATCCGCTCGCTCATCGCGCCGAGCGTCACGAGCCCGCCGACGCCGATCGCGATACCCGCGATGGTGAACGCGTAGCCCCGGAGCATTCTCAGGAGCATCTCACCGCTCGCCGCAGCGCAGGCACCGCGTCGGCTCGCACGCCCAGCCCGCCGCCCCAGCTCACCGCTCGCCTCAGCGCAGGCACCGCTTCGGCTCGCACTACCAGCCCGCCGCCCCAGCTCACCGCTCGCCTCAGCGGAGGCACCGCTTCGGCTCGCACTACCAGTCCAACCGGGATTCGACGGGGCGGCCGGCGCGGCGGCGCACCCAGAGGTTGAGGCGGGCGATCGAGAACAGGAGCGCAAGCGACAGGCGTGTCCGCACGCTCATGCCGATGAAGCCCCCGCCCGAGAGGACCGTCAGCACCGCGTCGATCATGCCGAAGTGCGGCCGCGGCTGCAGGAACAGCTCGAGGAACGCGGGCTCGTAGTACTTGTGGATGAACCGGAAGAAGGGCGCGAGGCCCCGCCGCACGGCGCGCTCGTAGGCCGCGAAGCGCGCCGCGACGAGTCGGCCGTCGCCGAGGGCGGCGTCGATCGCCCGCGCCGCCAGCTCGCCGGACTGCATCGCGATGTGCACGCCGCCCGAGAAGATCGGGTCCACGAACGCGATCGCGTCGCCGACCACGAGGAACCGGTCGCCCACGACCGGACGGGTCCGGTAGGCGAAGTTCGCGCTCGCGTGGAGCGGGATCACCTGCTCGGCGCCCGCGAGGCCCTGGGCGACGCGGCGGCAGCGGCCGATCATCTCGCGGTAGAGCGCCTCGCGCGGGCCGGGGAAGCCGCGCAGCGTGCGCGCGTGCAGCACGCAGCCCACGCTCGTCAGGTCGCCGGCGAGCGGGATCCACCAGAACCAGCCGTCCGCGAAGATGTAGATGCGGATGTTGCCCTCGTCCCGCCCGGCGGCCCGCGCCGCGCCGCGGAAATGCGCGTAGAGGGCGACCTTGCCGAGGTTCGGGAGGCGCTCGCGGGCGCCGAGCGCCGAGGCGAGCAGCGCGTCGCGCCCGCTGGCGTCCACGAGGAACCGGGCGCGGGCGGCGAGCGGCTGGCCGAGCGCCCGCGCCGTGACGGACACGCCGTCCGCGTCGAAGGCCAGCGACTCGACCGCCGCGGGCTGGCGGACGTCCACGCCCTGCTTCCGCGCGTGCTCGAGCAGCAGCGCGTCGAACTCCGCGCGCGGCACCTGGTAGGAGTGGCTCGGCCAGGGCTTGTCGCGCAGGAAGTAGAAGGTGTGCTCGAG
>MGCF01000001.1 GCA_001788495.1 Candidatus Rokubacteria bacterium RIFCSPLOWO2_02_FULL_73_56 | reverse complement strand
ACGGCGAGCGTGAGCGTGAGCGCGTGGGAGAAGTGGAAGATCTTCGTCGTCGCGAAGATCAGCCCCCAGCTCACGCCGAGCAGCGCGTACAGGCTCCCGATGATGAGCCCGTTCGCGGCGAGCTGCGCGGCCAGCCCGACGATGGCTCAGCCCTGGATCTTGCCGTCGACGATGCGCCCGACGAGCCCCAGGTTGCCGTCCTTCACCTCGAAGACGCCGAGCGGCTTGATCACGGTGCCGTCGCCGTGGAGCTGCATGTCGCCGCCGTAGACGCTCTGGAAGGTCGCGCCCGCCTTCAGCGCGCTCGCCATCTCCGCGAGGATCTCGCCCGGCTTGCTCGGATCGCCCTTGCGCGCGACGACCCGCTTGATCAGCGGCTGCAGGACGTACTGCACGTGCTCGTAGTAGTTGGCGGCGTAGAACTCCGGCGCGCCCTTGTACGCGGCGCGATACGCCTCCACGAACGCCTTCGTCTTCGCGTCGCCGCCCTCGGGGTCGAAGCGGTCGACGGCGATCACGTAGCTCTCCATCGCCTTGCCGCCGATCTTCTGCGCGTTCGGCGTCCACTCGATGCCCAGGATCGGGACGGTGAGGCCGTAGGCGCGCGCCTGGTTCAGGACGTAGCCGACGTCGTCGCCCCAGGTCCCGAGCGCGAGCACGTCGGGCCGCGCCGCCTTGATCCGGGCGAGCTGGGCCGTGTAGCTCTTGGCGCCGATGTCGTGCGGCTCCTGCGCGACCACCTGGCAGCCGGCCTTCGCGCACGTCTCCTTGATCGCGCCGGCGACGCTCTGGCCCGCCGCGTCGTTCCAGTAGAGCATGGCCACGCGCTTGGCCTTGAGCTTACCGGTCGCCCACTGGACGATGAAGGGCGCCGTCTGGCTGGACAGCATGCGCGTGTTGTAGAGGTTCGGCTTGTTGACGAGCTGGGAGCCGACGCCGCCGCCGTTCAGGAGGAGCGCCTTCTTCTCCACGGCCAGCGGCTGGATCGCGAGCGTCGGCGCGGAGTACGAGGTGAGGATCACGGGCACCTTGTCCACGTCGAGCATCTTCCGCGCGCCGCTTACGCCGGCGTCGGCGTCGCCGCTCTTGTGGTCCTCGATGACCAGCTCGAGCTTGTAGCCGCCGAGGCCGCCCGCCTTGTTGATCTGGTCCACGGCGAGCTGGGCGCCGCGGCTCATCACCTGCCCGTAGAACGCGCCTGGCCCCGTCATGGCGAGCAGCATCCCGAGCTTGAGCGTCTTCTGCTGGGCGTGGACGGACGCGAGCGGCAGGACCGCCCACGCGAGGAACGCGACCGCACAGACCGCCGCCAGGCACCGACTCCGCTTCATCACCGACTCCTCCTGCCCTCGCCCGGGCGAGGGCGTCACGAACGGTTCTCGTCGACGCGGAAGACCAGCTCGGGATCGAGCCGCCGGACGCACGTCTGCCCCGCGAGCGCCATCGTCGTCCGCAGCTCGCGGCGCAGGATGTCGAGGGCGCAGGCGACGCCCGCCGCGCCGTCGGCGGCCAGCCCCCAGAGCGCCGCGCGGCCCACCGCCACGACCGCGGCGCCGCGGGCGAGCCCCTTGAGCACGTCGGTCCCGCGCCCGAAGCCGCCGTCCACGACGATCTCGGCGCGGCCGCCGACGGCGTCCACGATGCGCGGCAGGGCGTCGACGGCGCCCTCGGCGTGGTCGAGCTGCCGGCCACCGTGGTTCGAGACCCAGACGAGCCGCACGCCCGCCTCGACCGCGCGCCGGGCGTCGCGCACGGTCATGAGGCCCTTGAGCCCGATCGGCAGCCGCGTGGTCTTCCCGAGCCAGTCCACGTCGTCCCACGTCAGGCGCGCCTGGTACTCGGGGTCGGGCCCGCGCGGGTTCGGCGCGATCCGCATGGCCTCGCGCGGGTCGTAGCGGTTGAGGATGTCGCGCTCGCGCCGGCCCAGGACCTGGACGTCCACGGTGAGGCAGACCGCGTGGTAGCCGGAGGCCTCGACGCGCGCGAGGAGCTCGGCGACCCAGCCCCGGTCGCCGTGGTGGTAGAGCTGGAACATCTTCGGCCCGGCGCCGGCCTTCGCGACCTCCTCCACCGGCCAGCCCGTGGCGCCGCTCAGGAACTGGAGCGTATCGGCCGCGCCGCAGCCGCGCGCCATCTCCAGGTCGCCCGCGGCGTGGAACAGCACGAGCCCGCCCATCGGGGCGACCGCCACCGGCCAGGAGAGCGGCACGCCGAGGAGCGAGGTGCGCAGGTCGATCTCGCGCACGTCCACGAGGACGCGCTGGGCGATGGCCAGGCGGTCGAGCGCGCGGCGGTTGCGGCGGCGGGTCGTCTCGGTCTCCGCGCCGCCCGCGCCGAAGTTCCAGGCGTCGCGCGGCAGGCGGGCGCGCGCGGCCCGGCGGATCTCCGGGAGCGTCACGAAGCGGGGGGTCACGAGGCCGTACTCTACGGCGTCTCGCGACTGGCGGCAACCAGCTCGGCGCCGGCGCGGACGGCGCGGAGCGCGCGCGCCGCGTCGCCGCCCGGGCGGCGCGCGACGACCGCGCGCTCCAGGGCCTCGCCCTCGACGACGCCCGAGAGGGCGACCAGCGCGCCGAGCGCGACGAGGTTCGCGCCGACCGCGGCGCCGAGCACGCGCGCCGCCGTCGCGGTGATCGGCAGCGCGTGGCAGGCCACGCCGTCCGCCGGCCGCGGCGCGACCCGGTCGGCGTCCACGACGACGAGCGCGCCCGGCCGCACCTCGCCGGCATAGCGGTCGTACGCCTCCTGGGTCAGCGCGACGAGCAGGTCGGCCCGGTCCACGTACGGGTAGTCGATCTCCCCGTCGCTCACGATCACCTCGGCGCGGCTGGCGCCGCCGCGCGACTCCGGGCCGTACGCCTGCGCGTGCGTCGCGTTCCGCCCGGCGGCCACCGCCGCCTCGGCCAGGAGCAGCCCCGCGAGCACGATGCCCTGCCCGCCCGCGCCCGCCAGGCGCACGCGGCACTGCGGCGCGTCCGCGAGGGCGGGCGCGGCGGCGCGCGGCCGCGCGGCGGACGGCGGCGGCGCCGGGCGCCGGGCCGGTCGCGCGGCGGCCGCCCGCGCGGCGGCGAGCGCCGCCGCGAGCTCGGGGCGCCGGGCCTCGTGCAGCACGCCGAGCGCGACCGGCGGCCGCGCGCCGCCGCGCTCGCCGGCGAGCCCCGGGACGAAGCGCTTCTCGGCGAGCAGCGCGTCCACGCCCTCGACGTGGAGGCGCTGGGCCTCGAGCATCTCCGGCCCGCGGCCGAGGCCGTTGTAGCGTCCGAAGTACTCGGGGCAGTCGCTCAGGATCTCGACGAAGGCGAAGCCCGGGTGGACGAGCGCGCGCGCGATCAGGTCGTCGAGGCCGAGCGGCGCGGCGGTCATCCCACGCGCCACGAACGTCCCGCCGGCGCCCGCCACGAGCCCGCAGGCGTCGAACGCGGGCTCGACGCCGCCGTCCGGCGCGTTGGCGCTCCGCGCGCCCTCGGGCGTCGTCGGCGCGCTCTGGCCGCCCGTCATGCCGTAGGTCGCGTTGTTGAGCAGCAGGCACGTGAGGCCGACGTTGCGGCGCGCGGCGTGGATCAGGTGGTTGCCGCCGATCGCCAGGCCGTCGCCGTCGCCCGTGATCACGATCACGTGCAGGTCGGGGCGCGCGAGCTTGAGCCCGGTCGCGAACGTGAGGGGCCGGCCGTGCGTCGTGTGGAGCGTGCAGAAGTCCACGTAGCCCACGATCCGGCTGGAGCAGCCGATCCCCGAGACGAACACCACCCGCTCGCGCGGCAGGCCCACGCGGTGCAGCGCGCGCAGGATCGCCTTCAGCACGATGCCGTGGCCGCAGCCCGGGCAGAGGAGGTGCGGCATCATGTCCACGCGCAGGTACTGCCGGTAGTCGAGCGCGGCGCGCTCGCTCACGCGAGCCCCCCCACGCCGGCCGCGCCGAGCGCCTCGAGCACGTCCTCCGGCGTCAGCGGCTGGCCGTCGGCGCGGAAGCGGCCGGTGACCGCCGCGCGGCCCGCCGCCGCGCGCTCGACCTCGCCGACGATCTGCCCCAGGTTCATCTCCGCCACGACGAGCGCCCGCGCCCGGCCGGCGAGGTCGGCGATCTCGCGGTCGGGGAACGGCCAGAGCGTGCGCGGCCGGAAGAGCCCGACGCGCGCGCCGCGCCGCCGCGCGAGGGCCACCGCCCGGCGCGCGGCGCGCGCGCCGATGCCGAAGGCGACGACGACGACCTCGGCGTCGTCGAGCGCCACGCCCTCCCACGCGACGACGTCGGCGCGGTGGCGCGCGAGCTTCGCGTGCAGGCGCTCCTGCAGGCGGGCGACGACGGCCGGGTCCTGGGTCGGATAGCCGCGCTCGTCGTGCGCGAGCCCGGTGACGTGCCAGCGGTGGCCGGAGCCGAAGTCCGCCATCGCGGGGACCTCCTGGCCGTTCGCCGCGTAGGGACGCCAGGCGCCCGGCGCCGCGGCCGGGCGCGCGCGCTCGACGCGCTCGAGGGTCGCCGGGTCGGGCAGCGCCACCCGCTCGCGCACGTGGCCGATCACCTCGTCCCAGAGCAGGACGACCGGCGTGCGGTAGCGCTCGGCCAGGGTGAAGGCCCGCACGGTCAGCTCGTACACCTCGGCGACCGACGCCGGCGCGAGCGCGACGATCGGGTGGTCGCCGTGCGTGCCCCAGCGCGCCTGCATGACGTCGCCCTGCGCGGGGCTCGTCGGCAGGCCCGTGCTCGGCCCGGCGCGCATGACGTCCACGACCACGCACGGGATCTCGGTGGCGGCCGCGTAGCCCAGGTGCTCCTGCATGAGCGAGAAGCCGGGACCGCTCGTCGCGGTCATCGCCTTGGCCCCCGCGAGCGAGGCGCCCAGCACCGCGCCGAGCGAGGCGATCTCGTCCTCCATCTGGATCGCGACACCGCCGAGCGGCGGCAGCAGCTCCGCCATCCGCTCGGCGATCTCCGACGAGGGCGTGATCGGGTAGCCCGCGTAGAAGCGGCAGCCCGCGTCCGCGGCGCCCCGCGCGCAGGCGTCGTTGCCCTGGAGCAGCTCGACGCCGGCGCCGGCGGCGTGCGTCATCGGCGCGCCGCCGTGAACGGGTCGTGCACGGCGATCGCGAAGTCGGGGCAGAGCAGCTCGCAGAGGCGGCAGCCCGTGCACGCCTCGGGCCGGACGACCGCGACCCGATCGCGCGCGTCGATGGCGAGGCACAGCTCCGGGCAGGCGTGCACGCAGATGCCGCACGCGCGCCCCTTGCACCAGGCCTCGGTGAGCGCGAGGGCCGCCGGCGCTTCGCGCGCGCGGCGCGCGTGGCCGTTGGGCGAGGGCGCCGCGGCCCCGGCCTGCGCCCACGTCTCCTCGGGCCAGCGGAGCGCCCGCCCCGCGTCGAACGCCGCCGCGTTGGCCGGGAGGCTGCCGCGCGGCACGTGGGCCGCGAGCGCCTCGCGCCACGCGTGGTCGGGGAATTGCAGGAGCGGCGCGAGCACGCCGAGGAGCACGCTGTTGAGCGCCTTCGGGCTTCCGACGCGCCGGGCGATCGAGACCGCGTCGCACGCGCGGACGTCGCCCACCTCGCGCGCGAGCGCGTCCACGGCGAGCGGCGGATAGCCGAAGCGGCCGCCGAGCCGGTCGCGGCAGGCGCCGGGCGGCACCACCCGGTGCAGGTTCACGATGAGCGGGGCGCCGGGGCGGAGGTACGGCAGCGCGCGCAGCCCCTCGTTCCACTCGGTCGCGACGACGACGTCGGCCTCGCCCGCCTCGATGAGCGGCGAGGCGACGGCCGGGCCCCAGCGCAGGTGCGAGGACACGATGCCGCCCCGCTGCGACATGCCGTGCACCTCGCTCTGCTTGACGTCGTGCCCGCTCCGGAGCGCGGCGTCGGCGACGATCGCGCTCGCGAGCACGACCCCCTGCCCGCCCACGCCGACGAGCAGGACGCCGCCGCGCGGCGCGCTCACGCCCTGCCGCCCGGGCCGGGCAGCGGCACGATCGCGCCGGGCGCGCAGGTCTGCACGCAGACCGTGCAGCCCGTGCACGTCGCCGCGTCGATCTGCACCCGGCGGCGCCCCTCGTGCCAGCCGCCGCTCCAGGTGAGCGACGGGCAGCCGAGGTTCATGCAGGCCTGGCAGGCGGTGCACGCCGCGTCCACGACCGTGAACGGGTGGTCGCGCACCTTCACCGGCATCTCGACGCACGGCCGGTTGGTGATGACGACGGAGACGCCGGGCTGCGCGATCGCCTCGCCGAGGGCGAGCCGGGTCCCCGCGAGGTCGTAGGGGTCCACGACCTTCACCCAGGCGACACCGAGCGCCCGGCAGAGCGCCGGCAGGTCCACCGCCGGCGCGGCGTCGCCGCGGATCGTGACGCCGGCGGCGGGATGCCCCTGGCCGCCGGTCATCGCGGTCGTGCCGTTGTCGAGGATCACGACCGTGATCCGCGTGCCGTTGGAGGCCGCGTCGGCGAGCGCGGGCAGGCCCGCGTGCAGGAACGTCGAGTCGCCGATCGTGGCGACGACGGGGCCCGCGGCGCCGCCGGAGCGCGCGAGCCCGACCGCCACGCCGATGCTCGAGCCCATCGCGATCGTCGTGTCCATCGCGCAAAGCGGCTCCATCGCGGCGAGCGTGTAGCAGCCGATGTCGCCGCTCACGACGGCGCCCAGCTGGCGCAGGGCCAGGTACGGCGTCACGTGCGGGCAGCCGGGGCAGAGCACGGGCGGCCGGCCCGCCGTCGGCGGCGCCGCGTGCCGCGGGCGCGGCGCGGGCGCGGGCCAGCCCGCGCGCTCGAGCCCGCGCGCGACCAGGTCCGGCGACAGCTCGCCCGCGCGGGCGAAGTAGGCCTTGCCCGCGACCGGGACGCCGGCCGCGCGGCTCGCCTCCTCGAGGAAGGGCTCGAGCTCCTCGACGACGACGAGCCGCTCGACCTCGGCGGCGAAGCGGCGGACCAGCTCGGCGGGGAACGGGTGGCTCAGGCCGAGCTTCAGCACGCTCGCCTCGGGCATCACCTCGCGCACGTAGTGATAGACGATGCCGCTCGTGATCACGCCGAAGCGGCGGTCGCGCAGCTCGATCCGGTTGAGCGGGCTCTCCTCGGCCTCGCGCTCGAGCATCGCGAGGCGCTCGAGCAGGGCGCGGTGGCGGCCCCGGGCATAGCCGGGCAGCATCACGAACTTCTCGGGCGCGCGCTCGAAGCGCGGCGCCGCGGGCCGCGCCGCCTCCGCGCGGCGGACGACGCCGCGCGCGTGCGACACGCGGGTCGTGGAGCGCAGCAGCACGGGGACGTCGAAGCGCTCGCCGAGCGCGAAGGCCAGGACGGTGAAGTCGTGCGCTTCCTGGCTGTCGGCGGGCTCGAGCAGGGGCACGCCGGCGAACCGGGCGAAGAGGCGGTTGTCCTGCTCGTTCTGGGAGCTGTGCATCCCCGGGTCGTCGGCGGAGACGACCACGAGGCCCGCGCGTGCGCCGGTGTAGGCCGCGGTCATGAACGTGTCGGCCGCCACGTTGAGCCCCACGTGCTTCATCGCGGCGAGCGCCCGGGCGCCGCCCATGGCCGCCCCGAGCGCCACGTCGAGCGCGACCTTCTCGTTCGTGGACCACTCGACGTACACGCGGCGGTCCGGGTCGAGCCGGACGAGCGTCTGGAGGATCTCCGTGGAGGGCGTCCCCGGGTAGCCCGCGGCGACGCGCACGCCGGCGGCGACGGCCCCGTGGGCGATGGCGTCGTTGCCCGAGAGGAGCAGCGCGCCCGCGGCGGGGAGGCGCGCGGGCTCGCGGGCGGTCGCTCGGTCACCGGAGGGCGCTGGGGAGATGATTTCGCGAGGATAGGCCGGAGGTCGGCGGAGCGACAAGGTACGTTTGGGCTACCGGAGTGGGTCGTCCGGGCTACGCCCTCAGTCCCGCGGGCGCCAGAAGCGCGCGTAGTGCTCGGCGAGCTCGCCGCGCACCGAGCGGACGTCGGGACGCCGGCGCGCCTCGACGTACGCGGCGCGCGCGGCCGGGTCCTCGAAGTCCACGCTCCCGGGCACGCAGCACATGAGCGAGCGCGGGTCGCGGCTGTGGACGAGCCCGAGGGCGTGCCCCAGCTCGTGGGCGGCGATCTGGTAGAACAGGGTCTCGCGGCTGGTCTGCCCGCGCGCCCGCAGCTCGTACACCGCGATGCGGACGGGCGGCGTGATCACGCCGGCGGCGTCCGAGCGCACGTCCGTCTCCCCCATGAGCTTGGGCGAGGGCGCCGCCCCGAGCGCGAGCGTGACCTGCGCGTCCTCGCGCCGCCCGGCCCACGCGAAGGCCTCGAGCCCGAGCGTCGCGCGCGCGAGCGCGTTCCAGTCGCCGACGGCGCGCCGGACGGCGGCGTCGAGCGGGGCGTCGCCGAGCGGCGGCGCCCACACGGCGAGCGGGAGGCGGGCGCGCGGGTGCCCCTCGCCGCCCGTGAGCCCGGTCTCCGAGGCGAGGACGGGACCCGCGAGCGCCAGGAGCGCCAGGAGGAGGAGCGGTCGCCGCGCCATCGTGCCCATGATAGCGCGCGCGACCGCGCCCCCCGCGGCGCGGCCTACTTGAGCGCCTTGGTGGCCGCGGCGATCGCCTCGCCGGCCCTGACCATCGAGTCCTTGTGCTTGCCCTGCTTGTGCAGCGCCATCGCCTCCTCGCAGCCCTTCCGGGCCGCCTCGACCGCCGCCCTGTCCGACCCGTCGCGCTTGGCCACGACGTCGGCCGTCGCCTCGCACTCCTTGACGAGCGCGGGGCAGTGGAAGGCGAGGGCCGGGGCCACGGTCAGGACGACGAAGGTGCCGGCCAGCAGAGCACTCCTGGCGAATCGGTTCATCGGTCTCCTCCTCGTGCGGGGTCTTCGACCAGGGCGCGGGGCGCGCCTGACTCGCTTGAAACCCGCGGCCGGGGCGGCCGGTTCCACGGGGGCTGTGGTACCCTCTCGGCGCGCCGCGGCAACGCCCGTGGCAGGCGGGGGACGATGATCGAGCGCCGACCCTTCGGACGCACCGGCCACGCGAGCACGGTCACCCTCTTCGGCGGCGCCGCGCTGGCCCGGGCCAGCCAGGCGGACGCGGACCGCACGCTGGAGGTGCTGCTCCGCCACGGGGTCAACCACATTGACACGGCGGCGCGGTACGGGGACTCCGAGCTGCGCATCGGCGCGTGGATGCCCCGGCACCGGAAGGACTTCTTCCTCGCCACGAAGACCGGGATGCGGACCGCGCCCGAGGCCCGCGAGGAGATCCGCCGCTCGCTCGACCGCCTCCGCGTGGACCAGGTGGACCTGATCCAGCTCCACTCGCTCGGCCACCCGGACGACTGGGAGCAGGCGCTCGGGCCCGGGGGCGCGCTCGAGGCGGCGGTCGAGGCGCGCGCGCAGGGGCTCGCGCGGTTCATCGGCGTCACCGGCCACGGCTGGGCGATCGCCGCGATGCACCGGCGGAGCCTCGCCCGCTTCGACTTCGACGCGGTGCTGCTCCCGTACAACTTCCTCATGGCGCAGAACGAGCGCTACCGGCGGAACGTCGAGGAGCTGCTCGCGCTCTGCCGCGAGCGCCGCGTCGCGGTCCAGATCATCAAGTCCGTCGCCCGCGGGCCGTGGGCGACCGCGGACCCGCGCCGCACCACCTGGTACCAGCCGCTCGAGGAGCCGGCGGACATCGACCGCGCGGTGCACTGGGCGCTCGGCCTTCCCGGCGTGTTCCTCAACACGGTGGGCGACGTCCACCTGCTCCCCCGGGTGCTGGACGCGGCGAGCCGCTTCGCCGGGCGCCCCGCCGACGCCGAGATGGCGGCGATGCTCGACGCGCGGCGGATGACCTCGCTGTTCGGACTCCCCACCTGAGCGACCGGAGGGCGCCATGATCTTCGACGACAACTCGCTGAGCATCGGACGCACGCCGCTGGTCCGGCTGAACCGCGTCGTCGCCGGCGCCCGCGCCACGGTGCTGGCGAAGATCGAGGGGCGCAACCCGGCGTACTCGGTGAAGTGCCGGATCGGGGCCTCGATGGTCTGGGACGCCGAGCAGCGCGGCGTCCTCCGGCCGGGCATCGAGCTGGTCGAGCCGACGAGCGGCAACACCGGCATCGCGCTCGCCTTCGTGGCCGCCGCCCGCGGCTACCGCCTGACGCTGACGATGCCGGACACGATGTCGGTCGAGCGGCGCAAGGTGCTCGCCGCGCTCGGCGCACGCCTCGTCCTCACCGCCGGCGCGCTCGGCATGAAGGCCGCGATCGCCAAGGCGGAGGAAATCCGCGACCAGGCGCCGGAGCGCATCGTCCTGCTCGACCAGTTCAACAACCCGGCGAACCCCGACATCCATTTCAGCACGACGGGGCCGGAGATCTGGGAGGACACCGGCGGCGCCGTGGACGCCGTCGTCTCGGGCATCGGCACCGGCGGGACGATCACCGGCGTGGCGCGCTACCTCAAGCGCGTCCGGGGCCGGCCCATCGTCGCGGTCGGCGTCGAGCCCGAGGCGAGCCCCGTGATCACCCAGACGCTCAAGGGCACGGCGCCGACGCCGGCGCCGCACAAGATCCAGGGCATCGGCGCCGGCTTCATCCCCGGCACGCTCGACCTCTCCGTCGTGGACCGCGTCGAGACCGTGTCCAACGACGAGGCGATCGAGATGGCGCGACGCCTGGGGCGCGAGGAGGGCATCCTGTCGGGGATCTCCTGCGGCGCCGCCGTCGCGGTCGCGCTCCGGCTCGCGCGGCTCGCCGAGTTCGAGGGCAAGACGCTCGTCGTCGTGCTCCCGGACTCGGGCGAGCGCTACCTCAGCACGGTCCTCTACGAGGGGATCGCCTGATGAGCCGCGTCAAGGAGCTCAAGCGGCAGCTCGAGGCGCTGTCGCAGGTCATCGAGGCGCTGGACGCCGAGCTCGCGGCGGGGCGGCTCGAGGCCGAGGCGCACGGCCGGCAGCGGGCCGAGCGCGAGCGCGAGGCCGGCCGGCTCTTCGTGAGCCTGCGCCGCGCGCAGCGCGAGGCGCGGGCGCGCGAGGCCGAGCGGGCGGAGCCCCCGGTCACGCCGGTGCCGGCGCGCGGCTGGCTCGGCCACCCGCTGGTGCTCGCGGCGGGCATGGTGCTCCTGGTCGGCGTCGGCGTCGGCGTCGGCGTCACGGTCGCGCGCCGGTCCGGCGGCGCGCCGGGCGCCGGGACGCCCGCGGCCACGCCGGCCGCCGCGCCCGCGGCGGGCCCCGGCGCGGTCATGACCGGGATCGAGCTGCAGGCGCTCCGGCAGGCGGCCGAGCGCGAGGATGCGCCGCTCCAGAGCCTGCTGCAGTTCGCGCACGTCGCGCTCGACCAGGGCAAGCTCGACGAGGCGCGGCGCGCGTACGAGCGCGTCCTCGGCCGCGAGCCGAAGAACGTCGAGGCGATCACCCACCTCGGCGCCGCGCTCTACGCCGAGGGGCGCGTGGACGCGGCGCTCGCGAAGGTGGACGAGGCGCTGCGCATCGATCCCCGCTACATCCACGGCCTCTGGGACCGCACGCAGTACCTCTTCGTCGCCAAGCGCGACTACGCCGGCGCCGTCAAGGCCGCCGAGGCGTTCTTGAAGGTCGTGCCCGACGGGCCCGACGCCGACACCGTGAAGAAGCTCCTGGCCGAGGCGCGGCAGAAGGCGCGCTGACGCCGGCTCAGCCCTCCTGCCGCTCGCGCGCGATCGCGCGGCCGCCGGCCGCGAGCGCGACGCCGACGGCGAGGGCGAGGAGCGCGAACGCCGACCAGGCGAGCGTGTAGGAGTCGGTGGCGTCGAGCACGGCGCCGAAGAGCGGCGCGCCCGCGAGGATGCCGCCGAGGATGAACGCCATGCCGACGCCGGTCAGGAGCCCGGCCTGCGCGCGCCCACCCGCCTCGGCGCTGAGGACGAGGTAGAGCCCCACCCAGCCGAGCGTGCCCGCGCCCGCCCAGAACGCGACGCCGGCGGCGAGCGCGCCGCCCCCCGGCCGCGCCCACGCGAAGACGCCGAACGTGAGCGCCGCGAGCGCCGCGGTGAGGACCAGCCACGGCGTGCGCCGCGCGCCGAACCAGCGGTCGCTCGCCAGGCCGAGCCCGACGCGCGCCGCCGCGCCGCCCGCCTGCGCGGCGGCGAGCAGGACGCCGGCGCCGACGGCGGAGACGCCGAGGCGCTGCGTGGCGAACAGGGGCAGGAAGCCGAGGAGCGCGGACTGCGTCATGCCGAGGCCGAACCCGGCGGCGAACAGGACGAGCAGCGCCGGGCGCCGCGCCCACCACCAGCCGCCCGCCGCGGCCGGCCCGGGCCGCCCCGGCGCGGCCGCGCGCCGGCCGCCGAGCGGCGCGAGCGGCCGCCACGCGAGCACGACGGGCGCCGCGACGACGGCGGCGCACGCGACCAGCGCGGCGCGCCAGCCCAGGCGCGCCGCGAGGGGCGGCAGCGCGAGCGCCGCGGCCACGCCGCCGACCGTGAGCCCCATCTGCTTGATGCCCATCGCCACGCCGCGCCGGGTCGGCGGGAACAGCTCGATGATCGCCGTGGCGAGCGCGGGGTTCACGAGAGCCCAGCCGACGCCGGCGAGCGTGAGACACCCGAGGAGCCGCGGGTACGTGCGGACCGACGCGCCGAGGGCGAGCATGGCGGCCGCGAGCGCCAGGCCCCCGAGCAGGCACGCGCGGGCCCCGAGCCGGTCGGCGAGCCGTCCCGCCGGCAGCGAGACGAGCAGGCCGCTCACGTAGACCGCGGGCAGGAGCAGCCCCACCTCGACGCGCGTCAGCCGGAAGGCGCCCAGGAGGAACGGCGACAGCGGCGACACGCCGAGGACGCCGAAGGCGCCCGCGCCGTAGGCCGCGGTCAGCACGGCGAGCAGCCACCACCGCCGGCGCGCGCTCACGTCGCTCCGCACGGGGAGGGAGCTTACCCCCGATCGCCCGGGCGCGCGCCGCCGCGTGGGCGTTGCCCTGCCTCGGCCGGGCGCGCTAGACTGGCGCCTCCTGGAGGGACCATGCGCCGAAGCACCGCGCTGCTGACGCTCGCGCTCGTGATCGCCGTCGGGCTCCTGGCGTGGCGGGTCTGGTTCGCGCCGCGCCCGCCGCTGCCCGCGCTCCTGACACCGACGCACACGCTGCTCAACTTCGGCGACGTGTACGTCGGGACCGCGGTGCCCGCGTCCGCGATGCCCCGCTGGGTCAACAGCGGCGGCGTGGCGATCACCGTGCAGGGCGTCGGCGTCGCGGGGCCCAACGCCGCGGGCTTCGCCTGGCGGACGAACCCGCCGAACGGCCCGTTCGGCGCCGTGGCGCCGGGCGGTTCCACGCCCGCGCTCATGGTCTTCTTCACGCCGACCGCCGAGGGTCCGCACACGGCCGTCGCCACGCCGCAGGCCGCCCCGGGCGGCGGCGCCGTGATCCCGATGGGGCTCGCGGGCAACGGCCGCTACCAGATCCAGTCGGGCGACCTCGTCTTCCTCGGCGGCGGCAACCTCGACCCGGGCAGCGCGCTCGACTTCGGCCGCGTCCGCGTCGGGACGCCCGCCCCGGGGGCGACGAAGCGCTTCCGCGTGACGAACCTGAGCGCGAACGCGCTGCGCATCACCGGCATCGACTTCGTGGCGGTCGAGCGCGCGTTCACGCTGGCCGCGCCCACGCTGCCCCACGTGCTCAACGGCAGCCAGAGCGTGATGGTGGCGATCGACTTCACTCCGCCCGCGTTCACCCAGCCGCCGAACCAGAAGAAGTTCACGGACGGCGTCACGGTCAACGCCGAGACGGTGACCGACGCCGCGCAGAAGCACCGGTTCGGGACGGCGCTGTGCGGCGTCGGCTACTACCCGGCCGACGAGCCCGAGCGGCGCTGTTGACGCGCGTGGTCTCCGCCTCCTCCCCACGATGAGCGCCAGGTCCGACTCGCCGTGGGCGGACGTCCAGAGCCCGGAGGTCACGCGGTTCCTCGAGGGGCCACAGCCGCGGGGCTTCGAGCTCGCCCGCGCGTTCCGGATCCTCGCGGAGTTCATGCGCGGATTCCGGCACATGCACTTCATCGGGCCCTGCGTGACCGTCTTCGGGTCGGCGCGCTTCGGTGAGGACCACGCGTACTACCGCATCGCGCGCGAGCTCGGGATGCGGCTGGCCCAGGCGGGGTTCACCGTGATGACGGGCGGCGGACCCGGCCTGATGGAGGCCGCGAACCGTGGCGCCCGGGACGTCGGCGGCCGATCGATCGGCTGCAACATCCGCCTGCCGAAGGAGCAGCAGCCGAACCCCTACCTCGATCGCTGGATCACCTTCCAGCACTTCTTCGTCCGGAAGGTGATGCTGGTGAAGTACTCCTACGCCTTCGTCGCGCTGCCCGGCGGCTTCGGGACGCTCGACGAGATCTTCGAGACCGCGACGCTCATCCAGACGGGGAAGATCCGGCACTTCCCGCTCGTGCTGATGGGCGTCGAGTACTGGGAGCCGCTGCTCGCCTTCATGCGGGACCGGCTCGTGGCCCGGGGCACGATCGACGAACGCGATCTCGCCCGGCTCACCGTCACCGATTCGGCGGCCGAGGCGATCGAGGAGATCGCCGACGCGGCCGCGCGCCGGTTCAAGCTGACCTACGGCCCCGGCGCGCGCCGACGCTGGTATCTCGGCGAGTAACCGGGCCTCCCGACCCCGGCTAGCGGCGGGCCTCGGCGCCGAGCCGGTAGAGGCCGAGCGCGATGGCCTCGGCGGCGACGTCGCGCCCGAGCCCCTGCGCGGCGAAGGCCTCGAGCTCGCCGATCGGCACGCCGCGCCGCACGCCGTAGGCGAGCGCGCGGCTGATCGCCTCGATCCCGTAGGCGGAGACACCACGCTCGGCCGTGGCCATCACCACGCGCTCGGCGACGGCCGGCGGCACGCCGTTGCGCACGGCGCCCTCGAAGCCCACCAGGAGGGCCTCGAGCGTCCTCGGCGGCAGCCCGAGCGTCTCGCGCACCCACTTCCGGAGCCGCGCGAGACCCTCGCGCACCGCGTCCTCGAGGGTCTTGGCCTGCGGCGTCGCGGCCACGCGCGCCTCGCCACAGCGGCCCTGCTTGGCGAGCCCGGGCGGGCAGTCGCGGCCGCGCCAGCCGCGCTTCGCCCCGCGGCTCCAGCCCGGGGGACGGCCGTCCTTCCACTCGGCCTGCTCCTCCCTGGCGAGGCCGGGCGGCACCCAGGGCTCGCCCTTCGTCTCCGAGTCCGTCCAGGCGGGCGCGGCGCCGAGCACGACGGCCGAGGCCACGACGGCGGCGACGAGACGGATGCGCATGTGCCGGCTCCTCATACCTCGATCTCGAGCTCGGCGGCGGCGCTCACCGCGGGCCGCCGCTTCAGTCCCGGCGGCCCGTGAAGCGCAGCAGCATCAGGAAGAGGTTGACGAAGTCCAGGTAGAGCGAGAGCGCGCCGACGATCGCGTAGCTCCCCGCCTGGCCCTCCGGCAGCGCGAGCGCCATCTGCTTGAGCCGCTGGGCGTCGTACGCGGTGAGGCCCGTGAAGACGAGCACGCCCACCACCGAGATCAGGAACTGCAGCGCGTCGCTGTGCCAGAACATCCCCACGAGCGAGGCGAGGATGAGCCCGACGAGGCCCATCATGAAGAACTGCCCGGCGCCGGCGAGGCTCCGCTTCGTGCTCGAGCCGAAGAGGGCGAGCGCGCCGAACATGCCCGCCGTGATCACGAACGTCGTGGCCACGGACTCGCCCGTGTAGACGAGCAGGATGACCGACAGCGTGACGCCGTTCAGCGCCGAGTAGAGCGCGAAGAGGCCGGCCGCCCGGCTCGGGTCCATCCGGACCGCGCGCGCGGACAGGTAGAAGACCAGGCCCAGCTCCGCGATGATCAGCGCGAAGAAGACCAGGCGGTTGCCGATCACCACCCGGAGGATGTCCGGCGAGCCGGCCACCGCGTACGCCACGACCGCCGTGACGCCGAGGCCGATCGCCATCCAGCTGTAGACCCTCCAGAGGAAGGCGGAGACGCGCTCCGCCGTCTGTACGGGACTCATCGTCCGTGTGTCCATGCGTGAACCTCCCTGTCGCTATTGTACGGGGATCCGGGTCCCGGGCGCCCGGGCGGTCAGCCGCGGCCGACGAAGGGCATCTTGGTCGCCATGATCGTCATGAACTGGACGTTGGTGTCGAGCGGCAGGCGCGCCATCGTGAGCACGGCGTCGGCGACGTGTCGCACGTCCATCAGCGGCTCGACGGCGACCGTGCCGTTGGCCTGCGGCACGCCCCGGGCCATCCGCGCCGCCAGGTCGGTCGCCGCGTTGCCGATGTCGATCTGGCCGCAGGCGATGTCGTACGTGCGTCCGTCGAGCGCGGTCGATTTCGTCAGGCCCGTGATCGCGTGCTTGGTCGCCGTGTAGGGCGCCGAGTTGGGCCGCGGCGCGTGGGCCGAGATGGAGCCGTTGTTGATGATGCGCCCGCCGCGGGGATCCTGGCGCTTCATGATGCGGAACGCCTCCTGCGTGCACAGGAACGCGCCGGTGAGGTTGACGTCCACGACGGCCTTCCACTGCTCCCAGGTGAGGTCCTCGAGCGGGACCGCGGGCGCGCCGATGCCGGCGTTGTTGAACAGGAGGTCGAGGCGCCCGAACGCCTGCTGCGCCCGGGCGAAGAGCGCGCGCACGGCCGCCGGGTCGCCGACGTCGGTCGGCACGATCAGCGCCCGCGCGCCGGCGGGCCCCGCCTCCGCCACCGCTTGCTCCAGCTTCTCCTTGCGGCGGCCGGCGAGCGTGACGCGGTACCCGTCCGCGAGCAGCGCGAGCGTCACCGCCTTGCCGATGCCCGTGCCCGCGCCCGTCACGACGGCGACCTTGCCGTGTGCACTCATCGTCCTGCCTCCCCCGCCCCGGCCCGGTCACACCGCCGGGGCTCGACCGCGAGCCCGCATCTTACCGCTACACGAGGACCATCTGGGTCTGGATCGTGAGCGACAGCAGGCGGCCCGCCTCGTCGGTGACCCGCGTCTGCCAGACCATCGTCCGCTTGCCGCGATGGAGCGGCGTGGCCTCCGCGCGCACCGTGCCGGACCGGGCGGCGGCGAGGAAGTTGGTCTTGGACTCGAGCGTCGTGGTGCCGGCCCCGGCCGGGAGGTTGAGCGCGGTGGCCGCCGCTCCCACGGTGTCGGCGAGCGCCATGAGCGTGCCGCCGTGGAGGCTGCCCCCCACGGTCGTCAGCGCCTCGCGGTATGCGAGCTCCGCGATCACCCGCTCCGGGCTCACCTCGACGAACCGGATGCCCAGCAGCTCCCCCAGCGTGCCCGTGAAGCGGGCGGTGAAGACGGTCGGATCGAGGCTCATCGCGCGCACCCCCCTTGGTCGTTCCGGGCTCCGCCCATGGTGCGACATCGGCCGGCGGCGAACAAGCCGCGGGGCTGGACAACCGGCGGGGGCATCGCTACCTTGCCTACCCATATGAGCCACGGCGAGCGGGCGGCGGATCCCGGCGAGCGCCCCGATCTCGGCGCCCTGCTCCATCGCCTCGCCGTCCTGCTCGCCTACGTCGGGGGCTCGGCGATCGCCGGCGTCGGGCTCATGTCGGCCGCGAGCGTCGGCGGCCGGGCCCTGCTCAGCCGGCCCATCCTCGGCGACTTCGAGCTGGTGGAGATGGGGACCGCGATCGCCGGCTCGCTGTTCCTGCCCTACTGCCAGGTGACGCACGGGCACGTCATCGTGGACTTCTTCACGCTGCGCGCGAGCGCGCGCAGCGTCCGGGCGCTCGACCGATTCGGCGCCCTGGTCATGGCCACGACGCTCCTCGTCGTCGGCTGGCGCACGCTCGTCGGCTGCCTGGACATCGCGCGGAGCGGGCAGACCACCATGCTGATGGGCATCCCGATCTGGATCGGCTACGCCGCGATGCTCCCGGGCGTGGCCGCCGCCGGCCTCATCGCCCTCGCCGAGGGCCTCGGCCTCACGCCGTCGGAGCGCGCCCGCGGTGACTAACCTCGAGTCGGCGGGCCTGATCCTCGCCGGCATGCTCGGCCTGATCGCGCTCCGCGTGCCGATCGGCCCGGCGATGTTCGTCGCCGGCGCCGCCGGCTACTGGGCCCTGGTCGGCCAGAGCGCGCTGCTCGGCTACCTCAAGGGCCTGCTCTGGGCGCGCTTCTCCGTGTACGACCTGTCGGTCATCCCGCTGTTCCTCCTCATGGGGCAGTTCGCCTCCGCGGCGGGCTTCTCGCGGACCCTCTTCCACGCCGCGAACACGCTCATGGGGCACCGCCCCGGCGGCGTCGCGATGGCGGCGATCGTCGCGTGCATGGCGTTCGGATCGATCTGCGGGTCCTCGGTCGCGACCGCCGCGACCATGTCGCAGGTCGCCCTGCCGGAGATGAAGCGCCTCAACTACTCCGACCGCCTCGCCACGGCGACGCTCGCCGTCGGCGGCACGCTCGGCATCCTCATCCCGCCGTCGGTCATCCTGATCATCTACGCGCTGCTCGCCGAGCAGAGCATCATCAAGCTCTTCGCCGCCGCGGTCGTCCCCGGGATCATCGCGGCGCTCCTGTACCTGGCGACGGTGCAGATCTACGTGCGCCTCGTGCCGGGCCACGCGACCGTCCAGCCCCGCGCCGCCAGGCGGGAGCGGCTCGAGGCGCTGCGGGCGGCGTGGCCGATCGGCGCGATCTTCGTCTGCATCTTCGTGGGCATCTACGGCGGCTACTTCACCGCGACCGAGGGCGCCGCCGTCGGCACGGTCGCGACCCTCGGGCTCGGGCTGGGCCGGCGCCAGCTCGACTGGCCCTCCGTCGCGCGCTCCTTCCTGCCCACCGCCCAGGCGACCGCGATGATCCTCGTCGTCCTGCTCGGCGCGAACATGATGAACGCGGCGCTCGCCGTGTCCCAGGTCCCGGCGGACATGGCCGGCTGGGTCGCGGGCCTCCAGGTCCCGCCGCTCCTGATCGTCGGCGGCTTCCTCGCCTGCTTCATCCTGCTCGGGTGCGTGCTCGACGAGCTCGCGATGATGCTGCTCCTGCTGCCGATCCTGCTGCCGAGCATCCTGGCGCTCGAGCTCCACGGGCTCAGCGTCGAGCAGAAGGCGATCTGGTTCGGGATCCTGATGCTGGTCGCGATCGGCATCGGCCTCGTGGCGCCGCCGGTCGGCCTGAACGTCTACGTGGTCGCCAACATCGCGCGGAGCGTGCCGGTGGGCGAGATCTACCGGGGCGTCCTGCCGTACCTCGCGGCCGACCTGGTCCGGCTGGCCCTGATCCTGCTCGTGCCGCAGCTCACGCTCTGGGCGCTCCGGTTCGTGCGATAATCCCGTCCGGCGCCGGCTGGAGCGCGGACGGCGCCGGACAGACCGATCACGATCCCGGGAGGCACACCATGACGCTCGTCGCCCGTCTCATCGCGGTTCTCGGCACCGTCGCCCTGCTCGCGAGCGGACCCCTGCCCGCGACGGCCCAGCAGGTCACGCTCCGCGTCCACCAGTTCCTGCCGGCCCGCGCGCCGGTGCCGTCGAACTTCATCGCCCCGTGGGCGAAGAAGGTCGAGGCGGATTCGAAGGGCCGGATCAAGGTCGAGCTCTACCCGTCCATGCAGCTCGGCGGGACGCCGCCGCAGCTCTTCGACCAGGTCAAGGACGGCGTCGTGGACGTCGTCTGGACGCTGCCGGGCTACACGCCCGGGCGCTTCCCCAGGAGCGAGGCCTTCGAGCTGCCGTTCATCGCCGGCAACGGCGAGCAGACGAGCCAGGCCGCCTGGGAGTACTACCAGAAGCACCTGAAGGACGAGCTCAAGGACGTCCACATCATTGCCGTGCACACCCACGGCCCGGGGCTCCTGCACGTCAAGGGCAACGGCGTGCGCAAGCTCGAGGACATGAAGGGCCTCAAGCTGCGCGGCCCCTCGCGCCAGGTGAACAAGCTCCTGGAGACGCTCGGGGCGACGCCCGTCGGGATGCCGGTCCCGGCCATGCCCGACGCCCTGTCCAAGGGGGTCATCGACGGCACCGTGGTGCCCTGGGAGGTGACGCTCCCGCTCCGCGTCGCCGAGCTCGTCAACACGCACACGAGCTTCAGCGGCAACCGGAGCCTCTACGTCTCGATCTTCGTCTTCGCCATGAACAAGGCGAAGTACGCGAGCCTGCCGCCGGACCTCAAGCAGGTCATCGACGCCAACTCCGGGCCCTCCACCTCGCAGTGGGTCGGCCGGGTGATGGATCAGGGCGACGCGCCCGGCCTGGCGGCCGCGAAGAAGCGCGGCAACGCGATCGTGGTCCTCGACGCCAGGGAGACGGCCCGCTGGAAGGCGGTCGCGCAGCAGGTGACGGACGCCTGGATCGCCGAGATGAAGGCCAGGGGCATCGACGGCCAGGCGCTCGTGGACGACGCCCGCAAGCTGATCGCGAAGCACGCGGGCCCGGCCGACTAGCCCGACTTCCGGGCGAGCGGGCCCCAAGGCGTCCCGCGGGCTAGTAGCCGCGGGCGCGGTCGACGAGGTTCAGCAGCGGGGCGCCGGCCAGCCAGCGGCGCAGGTTCTCGGCGAACAGCTCGGCGCACCTGTCGTCGTAGCTCGGCAGGAACCCGGACACGTGCGGCGACAGGATGACGTTGTCGAGGCCGTAGAGCGGGTGGCCCGCGGGCGGCGGCTCCTCGGCGAACACGTCCACCGCCGCCCCGGCGAGGCGCTTCTCGCCGAGCGCCTGCGCCAGGGCCCGCTCGTCCACCGTCGCGCCGCGGCCGACGTTGACGAAGTAGGCCGACGGCTTCATGCGCCGGAACTCGGCGGCGCCGAGCAGGCGCCGGGTCTCGGCCGTGAGCGGCGCGCACATCACGACCGCGTCCGAGCGCGCGAGCAGCTCCGGCAGCTCGGCGGGGCCGAGCCAGGCGTCGGGCAGCGCGCCCTCGGGGTCGCCCGTGCCGGGCGGGCACCAGTCCGGGTCGGCGTGGCGCGCGGGGTCGCGCTTGCACGCGAGCACGGTCATCGCGAACGCCGCCTTCGCCAGGCGCGCCAGCTCGCGCCCGATGCTCCCGTAGCCGATGACGCCGAGGATCGCGCCCCGCACCTCCGTCGGCACGAAGAGCGGCCAGCGCTGCTCGTCGGGGGGCCACCCGCCGCGGGTCTGCCACTCGACCATCCGCGGCACGCGGTGCGCCAGCGCCAGCAGGACCGTGAAGGCGTACTCCGCGATCGTCGCCGCGTGCACGCCGCTCGTCGTCGTGAGGGGGACGGCGCTCTCGGTGTAGAGCGGGTGGTCGTGGAGCGCGTTCACCCCGGCCATGTGGAGCTGGACCCACCGGAGGCGCGGCGCGCGCGCGAGGTCGCGCGGCGGCGCGCCCGCGTAGAGGATGTCGGTGCGCGAGTAGTCGGCGGTGTCCGGGTCCTGCCGCGTCACGGCGAGCGTCGGCGAGACCCGCCGCAGCCGGTCGAGCTGCGCCTCCGTGAAGCGCATCGTCACGAGCACGTTCAGCATGGCCGGTGCTTGACTTCGAGGTGCGGGTGGACTTCGTGCCGGGGGGCCGTGGCGGGTCGTCGTCCCATGCGCCCGAGCCTAGCACGACGGGCGGCGGCGCTCGCGGGCGGGTCAGGGCCCCTCCATGCGTGTCGCACCATCGCCCTCGAGGCCCGGGGGAACCGGCAGCGCCCAGTGCCGCTGGCCCTCGGGACCGAATCGCTCGACCCGGCCCGATGACGCGTCGAGGGCACCGTGTCCCGTGAGCCGCGAGCCCGCGCTGTAGAACTCGACCCGCCGCGTTTCCCTGTCCAGCGTCGCGTACTCGACCAGCCGGCCGCTGCTATCGAAGACGTCGATCCGTTCCCGACAGCGCGTCGGCAGCTCTCCGATGAACGTCGTCACCGGGCGCCAGGAAAGAATCCGGTCGCCGTCAGGCGAACGCCAGGAGGCGAAGGCCGCGTGGGTCCTCCCGTCGAGCTGGCAGAGCACGTACACGCGCTGGACGTCCCGCCCCCCGACCCGAGCGCGGCGCCACTCCTCGACCCATTGCCGCGTCGCCCCGGAGCAGGGGCCGCCGAAGTCGACAGCGGCCGGAATCGGTCGGGCCGCCGGCCAGCCGAGCCACCCGGCCAGCGCCACGCCGGCGATCGCGCTCAGGACGATCGATCTCAGCCTCATCCGGCCACCCCGCTCGCGCCCATCCGTCGCGCTCGATCACGCCACCGCCCGGTCCACACGCGTGAGCCAGCGCTGGAACCACGCGCGCGCCAGCCGCGCCACCTCGTCGAGCGTTCCCGGCTCCTCGAACAGGTGTGTGGCGCCCGGCACGATCTCGAGCTTCGCCTCCGCGGTGAGCTGCGCCAGCGCCTCCCGGTTCATCTGGATCACCGGGGAGTCGTCGCCGCCCACGATCAGCAGCGTCGGCGCCTTCACCCGGGCGAGCGCCGGACCGGCGAGGTCGGGCCGGCCGCCGCGGGAGACGATGGCCCGCACCGCCTGCGGCCGCTCGGCCGCCGCCACCAGCGCCGCCGCCGCCCCGGTGCTCGCCCCGAAGTAGCCGAGCGGCAGGGCCCGCGTCGCCGCCTGCGCCTGCAGCCACTCCGTGGCGGCGACGAGCCGTCCGGCCAGGAAGCCGATGTCGAAGCGGAGGTGCGCCGTGCGGGCGTCGACGGCCTCCTCGTCACGCGTCAGCAGGTCCAGCAGCACCGTCGCGAGGCCGCCCTGCCGCAGGAGGGCGGCGACGTGGCGGTTGCGCGGGCTCAGGCGGCTCGAGCCGCTGCCGTGGGCGAACAGGACGATGCCGCGCGCGTCGCGCGGCGCGCCGAGATCGCCGAACAGGGTCACGTCCCCCGCCGGAATCCGTACGGGTTTTTCCTGCTCCATGGTTGCGCCTCCGCTCCTCGAGCCGCGTCCTCATCCCACCCGACGCTCGAGATGCCGGAGATGCAACCCCGCTGCCAGCCCGTCGCCGAGCTTACCGGCGGATAACGTTGCTGGACCGAAGCACCGAAAGGCGGCTGCCGGGACACCGTCGCCTCAGTTGAGGCGCTGATGTCGCAGCCTACGGCGCCTCGATCACGCGCGAGCGCTCGAGCTCGTCGATGCGCGACGCCGGGTAGCCGCGCAGCTCGCCGAGCACGGCGCGCGTGTGCTCGCCGACGCGATAGGGCGCGGGGCCGCGCGGACCGAGCGGCCGGCCGTCCACGTGGTAGGGGCTCGCGGTCACGCGCACCGCGCCGCGCGCCGGGTGCGGCACCGTCGGGAAGAACCCGCGCTCGGCCAGGTGGGGCTCGGTGATCACCTCCGCCGGCCGCAGGACCGGCGCGCACGGCAGGCGCGCCTCGGCGAGCGCCGCGAGCGCGGCCTCGGCCGTGGGGAACGTCGCGAGCCACCCCTCGACGATCGGGCCCAGCGCGCGCCAGTTCGTGCGCCGCTTCTCGCTCGTGTCGAAGCGCGGGTCCCGGTCCAGCTCGGGCCGCCCCATGGCGGCCAGCAGACGCGGCCAGAGCTGCGGCGCGCCGACGAACTGGGTGGCGACGAAGCGGTCGCCGACGCGCGCGACGACCATGCCGGGGCGGGGGTTGCCGTGCTCGGCGCCGCCGTTGAGCACGGCCGCGTAGGTCACGCTGTCGGCGGCGATGAGCGCCTCGAGCATGGACACGTCGAGGTACGCGCCCCGGCCGGTGCGGCCCCGGCGGAGCAGCGCGCCCAGGATCGCGGTCGTCGCGTGGGTGGCGGCCAGGACGTCGGCGGCCTGGAGGTTGGAGGCGCGCGGCGCCGGCTCGTCGCCCTGGTCGAGGTGCATGAGGCCCGAGATCGCGTTGATGATGTGGGCGAACGCGGGGCGCGAGCGCCAGGCGCCGGTCTGGCCGAAACCCGAGATGGAGCAGTAGATGAGGTCGGGCCGGACGGCGCGGAGCGCCTCCCAGTCGCAGCCGAGCCGCGCCACCACGCCGGGCATGAAGTTCTCCACCGCGACGTCGGCGACGCGCGCCAGGTCGCGGACGATCGCCTGGCCCTCGGGGCGCGCCAGGTCCACGGCGACGCTCTCCTTGCCCGCGTTCACGCGGGTGAAGTAGGTGCTCTGGTCGCTCCGGCCGGGCTCGAGCTGCAGGTAGCCGCGCCGCATCTCGTCGCCCTCGCCCGGCCGCTCGATCTTGATGACGCGGGCGCCGAGGTCCGCGAGCAGCCGGGTGCAGTACGGCCCGGCGAGCACGCGCGTGAGGTCCAGGATCGTGACGCCGGTCAGGGGCAGGTCGTCGCTGGGCACCCGCTGACTATACCAGCGACCTCGTGAGCACGCCGGAATGGACCGCGCGGATCTCGACCTCGGCGCCGTCGGCCAGCGCGAGCATGCGGAGCGCCGCGGCGGCCACCTCGGCGCGGCGCCCGCTCCCGGGCACCACGCCGACCACCCAGGCGCGCAGGGGCGCGCCCCGCGGATTCACGAGCTCGACCACGGCGCCCGCGGCCACGCCGAGCCGCTCCGCCGTCTCCGCGTCGAGGCGGATCGCGCGGCCGCGCGCGGTGTCGAGGCCCGAGGCCGCGGCGAGCCGGACCCGCAGCCGGGCGGCGCGCGCCGCCGCGCGCCGGGCCGCGGTGGCGGCGGCGTCGAGCGCGCCGTCCTTCCACACGACGCCGTAGATCGCCGCCGCGGCCCCGGGCGTCACGTAGCCCTCGGCCAGATCCGCGGCGACGAGCGACGGATCGCGGTCGAGCGGATCGCCGAAGCCGCCGCCGCCCGAGCTCTCCATCATGAGGACGTCGCCGGGCTCGAGCGGGAAGCCGCTCACCTTGCCCGGCAGCGGCGACGGCTCGACGGCCTCGCCGGCTCTCCGGACGTAGAAGCGATTGGGCGCGCCGGCGGCCCCGCCGCAGACGCCGAAGGGCGGCAGCACCGCCTTCTCGGCGAGCACCGAGAGCCGCGCGGCCGGCGCCTGGATGCGTACCGCGCGCGTGAGGCCGAGCCCCCCGCGCCAGCGCCCGGGCCCGCCCGAGTCCTCGCGCAGCGCGGTGCGCTCGATCCGCACCGGATAGAGCTGCTCGACGGCCTCGATGGGCTGGAGCGTCGTCATGTCGCTCTCGGTCCACGTCCGGACGGCGTTGCTGCCGTCGCCGCCCTCGAAGCCGCCGGTCCCGCCGGCCGGGTACTCGTAGAAGATGAACGTCTCGCCGGTGCGCGGATCGGGCCCGCCGACGTAGCAGTGGTTGCCGCCGCCCTTGAGATCGCCGGCCACCCGGCCGTCGAGCGCCTGCGCCAGCGCGCCCATCACCGCCGACTCCACGCAGTACTTCACCTCGACCATGCCGCCGCAGGGCGCGGGCGGGTCGGCGTTGACGATGGTGCCCGGCGGCGTGATCACCGTGAGCGGCCGGAACGCCCCGGAGTTGACGTCGGCGCCTGGGTCGAGGAACGCCTTGATGATGGTGAAGGCGCCGGTCGGCGCCATCGCGGGCCCGACGTTCGTCGGACCGGCGGTCTGCGGCGAGGTGCCCGTGAGGTCCACGGTGATGGTCTCGCCGGCCACGCTGACCCGCGCGCGCACGGTCAGCGGCTCGAGCCGCTGCCGCCCGCTCTCGAGATGGGCCTCGTACACGTACTCGCCGTCGCGCAGCGCGCCGATGGCGCGGCGCATGCGCGCCTCGGCGCGGTCCATCAGCTCGGCCACCGCGGCGCGCACCGTCGCGGCCCCGTAGCGCGCGGCCAGCGCCTCGATGCGCTCCGCCGCCTTCTTGCACGTGCCGAGCATCGCGTGGAAGTCGCCCTGGCGCTCCCGGGGGCCGCGCATGTTGGCGAAGATCAGGTCGAGCGCGGCCTGGTTCGGCCGGCCGCGGTCCACGATCCGGATGGGCGGGATGCGGACGCCTTCCTGGAAGATCTCCGTGGCGCCGCCGGAGAGGCTGCCGGGGCTCATCCCGCCCACGTCGCCCCAGTGGGCCCGCACGACGGGGAAGACGAACAGCTCGTCGGCCCCGCCGCCGCCCGGGGCGAAGAGCGGCTGGATCAGCGCGACGTCGTTCAGGTGGGTGCCGCCGGTGTACGGGTCGTTGTGCAGGAAGAGGTCCCCCGGCTGGATGTCGTCGCCGAACTTCTCCCGCACCGCCCGCATCGACCAGCCGATGGGGACGATGTGCAGCGGGTGGTCCTGTCCCCTGGACATGGCCACGATCTGCGCCCGGCCGTCCATCAGGACGCACGAGAAGTCCTCGCCCTCGTAGAGGATCGACGAGTACGCGGTGCGGACCAGGGTGACCCGCATCTCGCGCACGATCGACACCAGGGCCTCGCGCAGCACCTCGAGGGTGATGGGATCGATCACCGGGCGCCCTCCCGCGCGCATCGCAGGTTGCCGTGCGCGTCGACGGCGCCGTGCCAGCCGGGCAGGAGCACGGTCGTCGCCCCGAACTCCTCCACGATGGCCGGGCCCCGGAGCGCGGCCCGCTCGGGCAGCCGGTCGCGCTCCCACACCGGGCAGTCGTGCCACGCGCCGCCGAACCAGACCGGCCGGCGCTCCACGAGCGCCGCGTCGAGCGCCGTCGTCCCGCTCCGGTAGCGCTCGGCGGCGGGCTTGTCCACCACGCCCCGGGCCGTGAGCCGCGCGTTGACCAGCTCGATCGCCGCATCGGGGTTGGCGTGGCCGTAGGCGGCCAGGTGCTGGCGGTGGAACTCGGCCTCGACGGTCTCGAGGGCCGGCGCCCGCGCGTCGCCGACCTCGAGCCTGAGCTCGAACGCCTGGCCGCGGTAGCGCAGGTCGAGCGCGCCCAGCAGCCGCTGCCGGTCCGCCGCGAAGCCCTCGAGCTCGAGCTGGCGCCGCGCGGCGCCCGCCATCTCCGCGAAGAGGCCCGGGAGGAGCGCCAGCCGCTCGCGGAGCGGGCCGACGCGCGTCCGGACGTCGTCGTGCTTGATGTCCGAGGCGAGCAGGCCGAGCGCCGAGAAGTTGCCGGGATGCCGGGGCACGAGCACGCGCGGCAGGCCGATCTCGTCGGCCAGCGCCAGCGCGTGCATCGGCCCCGCGCCGCCGAAGGCGATCAGGGTGAAGTCGCGCGGGTCGTAGCCGCGCTGGATCGAGATCTCGCGGATCGCCGAGGTCATCCGGGCGACGGCGATCCGCACGATGCCCTCGGCCAGCGCCTCGACGCTCAGGGCGCCCCCGAGCCGCGCGGCGAGGTCGGTGAGGGCCGCGCGGGCGCGCGCGGGGTCGAGGGCGATGGCGCCGCCGAGCCGGCGGGCCGTCCCGATGCGGCCCAGCACGACGTTGGCGTCGCTCACGGTGGCCTCGGTGCCGCCGAGGCCGTACGCGGCCGGCCCCGGCGCGGCCCCCGCGCTGCGCGGCCCGACCTGGAGGCTCCCGTCCACGTCGAGCCAGGCGATCGAGCCGCCGCCGGCGCCAACGGTGTGCATGTCGAGCTGGGGCACCTTCACGGGGAACGCGCCGAGCATGCTGTCCGACGTCGTCACCGGCGCCAGCGCGCGGACCAGGCAGACGTCGGTCGAGGTGCCGCCCATGTCGTAGGTGATGAAGTCCCGCACGCCCGTGACCGCCCCGACGAAGCACGCCTGGCTCACCCCGCCCCCGGGCCCCGAGAAGATGGTCTTGATCGGCAGGCGCCGCGCGGTCTCGGTGGTCATCATGCCGCCGCTCGAGCCCACGGTGAGGACGCCGTGGGCGTAGCCGGTGGCGCGCAGGCGCTCCTCGAGCCCGGTCAGGTAGTCGTCCATGAGGGGCTGCAGATACGCGTTGAGCACGGTGGTCGAGAAGCGCTCGAACTCGCGGTACTCGGGCACCACGTCGGCCGAGCACGACACCGGCAGCCCCGGGCAGCGGCCCTTCGCGGCGTCGGCGATCGCGCGCTCGTGCGCCGGGTTCAGGTACGCGTGGAGCAGGCACACCGCGAGCGCCCCGGCGCCGGCGGCGAGCGCCTGGTCGAGCGCGCGCTCCACGCTCGGCACGTCGAGCGGCACGAGCACCGCGCCGGCGGCGTCGAGCCGCTCGGTGACCTCGAAGCGGTGCCGGCGCTCGACGACGGGCCTGGGCCGGACGAAGGTGGGCACGAACAGCGCGGGGATGTTCCGCTTGGTCCGGCCGATCTCGATCAGGTCGCGGAAGCCGGCGGTGGTCAGGACGGCCACGCGCGCCCCGCGCCGCTCGAGGATGGCGTTGGTGCCGACGGTGGTGCCGTGGACGAGCCGCCGCACCTCCCGGCTCGCGATGCCGAGCGCCTGGAGCCCGGCCAGGACGGCCGCGGCCTCGTTCCGCGGCCGCGACGGCACCTTGGTGACGACCACGCGGCCGGTGCGCTCGTCCACCGCGGTCAGGTCGGTGAACGTGCCCCCCACGTCGATGCCGACGATGAACACGCGCAGATGATAGCATCGAGGCTCCCGCGTATAATCCCAGCA